>NZ_JAGPYQ010000001.1:301267-602534 GCF_018070025.1 Streptomyces liliiviolaceus | reverse complement strand
GCTTCTTGTCCTGGCGCGCGTAACCGTAGAACGGCATGATCACGGTGATGCTCCGGGCGGAGGCCCGCTTCAGAGCGTCGATCATGATCAGCTGTTCCATGATCCACTTGTTGATCGGCGCGGTGTGGCTCTGGATCAGGAAGCAGTCGGCGCCGCGGGCCGACTCCTCGTAGCGGACGTAGATCTCACCGTTGGCGAAATCGAAGGCCTTCGTCGGAACGACCCCGACACCCAACTGGTGGGCGACCTCCTCGGCAAGCTCGGGGTGGGCGCGGCCGGAGAAGAACATCAGCTTCTTCTCGCCGGTCGTCTTGATCCCGGTCACAGCACTGTCTCCTCAGAGGTGTCTCAGCCGGATGTCGAGATGAGTCGAGTTCTCAGATGCGGTCTCAGCTGGATGTGCGGGTGTGCGTCTATCACGGTACGCCGAGTCGGACCCGACCTTTTCCGGTCAGCTTTCGCCGCCGGCCTCCCGGGATGTCGCCTCCGCGGCCTTCGCGGCCGCGCTGCCGGGACGCTTGCGGGCCACCCAGCCCTCGATATTCCTTTGCTGGCCACGGGCCACGGCCAGTGAACCGGGCGGTACGTCCTTCGTGATCACGGAGCCGGCCGCGGTGTAGGCGCCGTCCCCGATGGTGACAGGAGCCACAAACATGTTGTCCGAACCCGTCTTGCAGTGCGAGCCCACCGTCGTGTGGTGCTTGGCCTCGCCGTCGTAGTTCACGAAGACGCTCGCGGCACCGATGTTCGAGTACTCGCCGATGGTCGCGTCGCCCACGTACGACAGGTGCGGGATCTTCGTTCCCTCGCCGACGGTGGCGTTCTTCGTCTCCACATACGTACCCACCTTGGCCTTCAGACCGAGGCGGGTGCCGGGGCGGAGATACGCGAAGGGGCCCACGTTCGCCTGGGGGCCGATCTCCGCGCCGTTCGCGACGGTGTTGTCCACGCGGGCGCCGGCGCCCACCGTGGTGTCGTTCAGGCGGGTGTTGGGGCCGACCTCGGCGCCCTCGCCCAGGTGCGTGGCGCCCTGGAGCTGGGTGCCGGGGTGCACGATCGCGTCCTGCTCGAAGGTGACGGTGACGTCGACCCAGGTGGAGGCCGGGTCGACGACGGTCACGCCGGCGAGCATCGCGTCGCGCAGCAGCCGGTCGTTGAGGATGCGGCGGGCCTCCGCCAGCTGCACCCGGTTGTTGATGCCGGCGATCTCGTGGTGGTCGCCCGCGACGGCGGCGCCGACGCGGTGCCCGGCCTCCCGGAGGATGCCGAGGACGTCCGTGAGGTACTCCTCGCCCTGGCTGTTGTCGGTGCGGACCTTGCCGAGCGCGTCCGCGAGGAGCTGCCCGTCGAACGCGAAGACACCGGAGTTGATCTCACGGATCGCGCGCTGGGAGTCCGAGGCGTCCTTGTGCTCGACGATCGCCGTCACGGCGCCCGAGGCGCTGTCGCGGACGATCCGGCCGTAGCCGGTGGCGTCCGGCACCTCGGCGGTCAGCACGGTGACCGCGTTGCCGTCGCCCGTGTGGGTCGCGGCGAGCTTCCGGAGGGTCGCGCCGGTGAGCAGGGGGGTGTCGCCGCAGACGACCACCACGGTGCCGTCGACGACGCCGCCCAGCTCTTCGAGGCCCATCCGTACGGCGTGCCCCGTGCCGTTCTGCTCGGCCTGTACGGCGGTCCGGACGCCGGGAGCGGTTCCGGCGAGGTGATCGGTGACCTTCTCGCGGGCGTGACCCACGACGACGACCAGGTTCTCGGGATCCAACTCGTCCGCCGCGGCGAGCACATGGCCGACGAGGGAACGGCCGCAGAGCTCGTGCAGGACCTTGGGTGTGGCCGACTTCATACGGGTGCCCTCACCCGCTGCGAGAACGACGACGGCTGCGGGTGGGGTCTCCCCTGCTCCGGAGCCGAGAGCTTGGGGAAGGTTGGCGCTCACGGATATGCCTTTCGGCTACTGGTGTCTGGGGTGCGGACATCCGCAGGATACCGGGGCGTTTCAGGAGCGACATGAGAGCGGGCCCTGACAGTGCTGTCAGGGCCCGGACGTCCACAGCTCCCCCGCCAGGACTTGAACCCGGACAGATGGCACCAAAAGCCACAGTGCTGCCAATTACACCACGGGGGATGGAAGTCGACTGAAGCCGGACATAGGGTCGGCCGTCGAGTTGGCACCCAACACTATGCCGTACCAAGGCCCTTCGATGCGACGGTACAGATCGGCACACGGGGGGCGTGTGGATCACGGAGCCGGAGTCGAACGGCGGGCGATTCTGCAGTTCGAGGGATAACGGGCCGTTTCGCTTCTGTTCGATTACGGGGAGTGGTGTAGGCCAGTACGGGAAACTCACCGGAAAAGGGGCGGGCGGCGACCGTAGGCTGGAGTCATGACCACGACGGGGGAAGACCACACCGCGGCCTTGGCGGGGCCGTGGTGGTGGGCGAGGTGGCGCAGCGCGGTGCTCGACGGGGCCCTCGCGCTGGTGTCGTCCGTGGAGTGTGCGATAGAGGGATTTCCGTTCGCGGGGGCGGCCGGGGTGCCGGTGCCCGCGGGGATGCTGTTCGGGGCCGTCGCCGGATCCGTACTGCTGTTCCGGCGGCGGTGGCCGATCGCCGTCGTGCTGGTGTCCATCGCGATCACGCCGGCCCAGATGGGGTTCCTGATGGGACTCGTCGGGCTGTACACGCTGGCGGCGTCCGAGCTGCCGCGGCGGATCATCGGGGCGCTGGCCGGGATGTCGATGGTGGGGATGCTCATCGTCACCTATGTGCGGGCGCACCAGGGGATGGTGCGCGGCGATGTGGCGCTGGGGGACTGGTTCGTCCCCTTCGTGTCGATCACGACCTCGCTCGGGATGACGGCCCCGCCGGTGCTGCTCGGGCTGTACGTGGGGGCGCGGCGGCGGCTGATGGAGAGCCTGCGGGAGCGGGCCGACTCCCTGGAGCGGGAGCTGCAGCTGCTGGCGGAGCGGGCCGAGGAGCGGGCCGAGTGGGCGCGCAACGAGGAGCGGACCCGGATCGCCCGCGAGATGCACGACGTGGTCGCGCACCGGGTGAGTCTGATGGTGGTGCACGCGGCAGCCTTGCAGGCGGTGGCCCGCAAGGATCCCGAGAAGGCCGTGAAGAACGCCTCGCTGGTGGGTGACATGGGGCGCCAGGCGCTGACCGAGCTGCGGGAGATGCTGGGGGTCCTGCGGACGGGGGACGGCTCCGCGCGGGGCGTGGGGTACGGCTCCGCGCCCGTGCAGGCCGTGCCGCTGGCGGCCGTGGGGGCTGCCGCCGCCGCAGCCGCGTCCCGGGCCGTCGAGGAGGAGTCGGACGGTCCCTGTCTGGACGATCTCGACGAACTGGTGGGGCAGTCCGCCGCCGCGGGCATGGTCGTCGATCTCTCCGTGGAGGGGGAGACACGGGTGTACGCGGCGATGGTGGAGCAGACCGCGTACCGCGTGGTGCAGGAGGCGCTCACGAACGTCCACAAGCACGCCGCGGGGGCGAAGACCCGGGTGCGGCTGGCGCATCGGGGGGCGGAGATCGCGATGCAGGTGGAGAACGGTCCGCCGCCGGAGCCGGGGGCCGCGTCCGACGCCAGGCTGCCCAGCGGGGGGAACGGCCTGCTGGGGATGAAGGAGCGGGTCGTCGGGCTCGGCGGGGTGTTCGTGTCCGGGCCGACGGACGCGGGCGGCTTCCGGGTGTCGGCGGTCATTCCGGCCGGGGGCTGAGCCCGGACCCGCCGGAGGCTGAGCCCGGACCGGCCGTGGTGCCGGCTCAGCCGGTGGTCAGGCGTACCGGTTCCCGGCCCGCGATGAGGGTGGCCAGCGCCTGGTCGATGTCGGCGCCGAGGTACCAGTCGCCCGTGTGGTCCAGGGTGTACACGCGGCCCTCCATGTCGATGGCGAGCAGGGCCCTGCTGTCGGTCTCCTCGCCGAGGGGGGCGACCTCGGTGTCCAGGGCTCTGCCCAGGTCGGCGAGGGTGCGGGCCATGTGCAGGCCGTGCAGGGGGTCCAGGTGCAGGGGGGACGAGGCGATCTGGCGGCCCGCCTCGGCCGTGCTGACGCGCAGCCCGCCGAACTCCGCCCATGCCTCCACCGCCGCCGGGAACACGGCGTGGCGGTGCCCCGCGGGGGACTCGTGGCCGCGCAGGGCGTCGGCCCAGAACTCGGCCTGCTTTATGTCCCAGCGGCCCGGTTGCCATCCGGCGTCGCGCAGCGAGGCGTCGACCTGGACGGAGAAGCGGGTGGTCGAGGTGGAGGCGGTGCGGTCGGTGTGCATCTGCCCTTCGCGATCGGTCTGAGCCGCCGTGCGGTGGTCTGGTGTCCGGTCGGCTGTTTCTGGTGGCGTCGGCGGCGCCTGTGCGCGGGTCGAAGCCCGCTGCCGGTGGCGGGGCCGCCGTCGGTTCTCCTGAGCCGTCGGTTCTCCTGAGCCGTCAGTTCTCCTGGGCCGTCGGGTCGACGATGCGTACGCCGAAGTGGGCGCTGAGCGCGGTGCAGGCGCGGCAGGGCTGCGCGAAGCAGCCGTGCAGCGGGTCGCCGTCCTCGCGGATGCGGCGGGCGGTGAGTTTGGCCTGCTTGAGGGATTTTCTGGCCTCGCCGTTGGTCATGGGTTTTCGGGTGGCGCGTTTGGAGCGGGCGGCGTCGGCGGTGGAGAGATGGCGGGAGATGAGGATCGCCTCGGCGCATCGGCCGGTGAATCGGTCGCGCTGGCCGCTGGTGAGGGTGTCGAGGAAGTCCCGCACGAGGGGGTGCAGGGGCGGCGGCTGGTCGCCGCGGCCCGCGGTGCCGGTGAGGGTGGCGCCCCGCACGGAGAGGGCGGCGGCGATGGTCGGGAGTATGCCGTCGCGCCGGTGCAGCAGGACCGGGGCGGCGGGCGCCTCACTGCTGCTCCAGCCGACCCGCGGATCCCCTGTCGTACCCGTCCGTGTCGCGCTCATCGTCCTGTTACCTCCCCTTAATGCATCCCCCGGTGCTCCGACAGAGTGCCAAACTCCGTGGCTGGTGCGGAAGCTGGGGCGGTGCGACACGCGCGGTCTTCGTCTTACCGTCACGGCTCGATGACGGCAGGTCACGGAACCGGAGGGCCCTTGGCCGGTATGGAACAGGAGGCCCGGTGACCGGTGTCGCCGCACCGCATAGGCTGTCGACATCCGCGATCCTTCATTACGCCGCAGGGGGCAACCGCCATGACGACAGGTCGGCTCGGGCAACAAGCCGCGCCGCCGAACGCGGCCTATGCCGGGCAGGTCGTGCACTTCCCGGATCCGGTGCGGGCGGCACGTCACCCCAGAGGGGTACGTGTTGACGAGGTCGGTTACCCCGACTTCTCGTTCTACGCACGTGCGGCCGCGGAGATCGCCGAACCGCCCGAGGGGTTCGGTGTCGACGAGCTGCGGCTGACCGACTACGTGTCGGCGAACGCCGCCCTGGCGGCTTCCGGACATGATCTGTGGGACACGATCCCGGCGGTGGCGACCCCGCACGGCTGGACGTGGCACCACGTGCCGCGCACGCGCCGGCTGGAGCTGGTGCCGGTCGAGGTGAAGGCGCTGCTGCGGCATCACGGCGGGCTCGCCACCGCGGTCGTCGACCAGGACAAGCGCGGCACCCGGCCGCTGCAGGAGACCCGCCCCGCGCACTTCGGACTGCCGAAGTCGTCGGTCGCCGTCACCGAGCAGCAGGTGCAGGGCGTCGAGGAGGATCTCGGCTACCGGCTGCCGGGGGCGTACCGTTCCTTCCTCAAGGCCGCCGGCGGGTGCGCCCCGGTGGGGGCCGCGCTGGACGCGGAGCTGGGGCTGCTGGTCGACCAGCCGTTCTTCACGGTGCGGGACGAGGCGGCCGTCAACGACCTCGTCTACGTCAACAAGTGCCTGCGGGACCATCTCACCAAGGACTATCTGGGAGTCGGTTTCGTGCAGGGCGGGCTGCTCGCGGTGAAGGTCAAGGGCGACCGGATCGGCTCGGTGTGGTTCTGCGCGTTCGACGACGCCCGTGACCGGGACGAGTGGCCGCCCGCGGAGCGCGTACAGCGGCTGCTGCTGCCCTGTGGTGACGACTTCGATCAGTTCCTGTCCCGGCTCGCGGGCAATCCGCCCGAGCTGGAGACGGTGGCGAACCTGATGGTGGACGGCGGTTTCGCGCGGGCGGTCCCGGTGTCCGCCGTGTCTTCGGTGGGGGAGTGAGCGTCCGATGGTGACCTTCGCGCAGGCGCAGGAGCGCGCCGAGGAATGGATCAACGCAGACGTGCCCGGCTACCAGCACCGCGAGGTGCGGGTCCGGGAGTTCGAACTCGGCTTCGTGGTGTGGGCGGAGGACCGGGCCGAGGGCCCGCGTTCCGACGGCGGCGCCCAGCGGCTCGTCATCGCGCGCGACAGCGGGGAGGCCACCCTGTGGCCCTCGCTGCCGGTGGGCGAGGTGATCCGCCGGTACGAGGAGGAGTACGGCGTGTCGGCGGCGGCGCCCGATCCGGCGCCCGCGCCGCCCGCGCGTGTGGACCTCAACCAGACGTCGTTCCTGCTGACTCCGCCGGAGTGGCTGCAGGAGGCCGCGGACCGGATGGGCATCCCGGACCGCCGGGACGCCACGTCCGGCGGGGCTGCGGCCCGGCCGTCGGACGGCGCCGGGTCGCGGCCCGCCGCCGAGGTCAGTGACGCGGTTCCCGCCGCCCCTGCCGCTCCTCCGGTCGACGCCGTTCCTCCGTCCGACGCGGTTCCCGCAGCTCCTTCGGCCCCTGCCGCTCACAGCGGTTCCGTGGGTCCGCTGCCCGAGACCCTGCCGGGGCCGCCCGCCGCTTCGCCGGCGCCCGCCGCTCCGAGCGGTGGCACGGCGTGGCCCGCCGCCGGAGGGGGCGCTCCCGGTTCCGCCGCGGTGCCCGCCGACGCGACTCCGTGGGCCGGTACGGACACCAACGCCGAGGCGGGGGACGACCGTTCCGTACCGCTGCCGGCGACGGTGTACGCGCCGCAGATCCGCGACGTCGGACCCGGTGGCCCGCCGCCCGAGGCGGAGCCCGAGGCCAGGACCAAGCTGATCTCTGGCGGCAGCCAGCTGCCGCGCACGAGCGTCTCGCCCGCCCTCGGAGATCCGGCGCCGCCCGCGGTCCCGCAGGGCCCGGGTACGCCTCCTCCGGGCGCTCCCTCCTACGGGTATCCGCAGGGCGCTCCGCAGCCGCCCGCCGGCGACGCTCCGCAGCAGCCGCCCGCGCCGAGTGCGCCGGGCCGGCCGCTGCCGCCGGGCGCCGGTGACATCGCGGACGCGGCGACCAGCAAGGCGCAGGGCCCGCCGCGTGGCGCGCGGGGCGCGAACGCGCCGGGTACGCCGCCGCCTCCCGGGGTGCCCGGTACGCCGGGTGCGCGGCCGGGCGGTCCGGCTCCGGGCGGTCCTCCCGCCGGCGGTCCCGCTCCCGCGTCCGGGCCCGGTGCGCCGGGCGTACCGGCCGGTGGCTACGTACCGACGCAGTTCGTCTCGCAGCTCGGCCCGGACGGGCCGGAGGTGCCGGGTGCGCAGGGCGGTCCGGGTGGTCCCGGCGGTCCGGGTGCCCCCCAGCCTCCGGGTGCGCCCGGTGCTCCCGGCGCGCCCAACCCCCCGGGCTCGCCCGGTGGTTCTTCCGGTGGTTCCGGTGGTGTGCACCATGCCGCGACCGTGCTCGCCGGGCCCGCGGTCGGCGGCCCCGGTGCTCCGCAGCCTCCGGGCGCTCCCGGTGCGCCCGGTGCCCCGGGTGCTCCCGGCGCTCCGGGTGGCCCCGGCACTCCGGGGGGTACGCCGCCCGGTGGTGTGCACCATGCCGCGACCATGCTGGCCGGTCCGCCGGTCGGCGGGCCGGGTACGGCTCCGCCGCCGCCCCCCGCGCCCGGTGCGCCCGGTATGCCGCCGCCCGCCCCGAACCAGGCCGGCCGGCCGCCGTTCCCGGGACAGCAGCAGCCGTTCCCGGGCCAGCCGGGCCCCGGCCAGCAGCCGCCGGCCTACGGCTATCCGCAGCAGGGGCAGCCCACGGTCGGCCCCGGCTACCAGGCGGTGCTGCGCTACCGCGCCCAGGACGGCAGCGAACAGCAGCTGATCCGGCGGTCCGCGCCCGGCACCCCGCACCCGGAGTGGCAGATCCTGCACGAGCTGCGGGCGATGAACGTGCCGCCGCAGCAGGTGCTCGAACTGCACACGGAGCTGGAGTCCTGCGAGCTGCCGGGCGCGTACTGCGCGCGGATGATCCGGGAGAGCTGGCCGCAGGCGCGGATCACGAGCATCGCCTCGTACGGCACCGACCATGCGAGCCGTCAGCAGGGCATGGCCCAACTGCTCGCCCATCAGGGTGAGTTGCACCAGGTCGCGGACGGTCCCGCGCGGCCCGGACCCGTACGGGCGCCGTTGCCGCCGGTGCAGTCCGCGCCGCCGATCCCGCCGGAGGCCATCGGGCAGGAGCTGGCGGCGGCCTTCGGGCCCGGTCTGTTCCGGTTCGACCAGGCCGCGGTCTCCCGGCAGGGCGTACCGCCGATCGTGGCGCACACCCTGGTGGTGGCCGGGCTGCCCGTCGACATGAACCCGTTCTTCTGGGCGCAGGCCCAGCCGGGCCGCCCGGTGCCCACGCTCGCCGAACTGGCGCAGGAGCGTGGCATCCAGCCGGGCGCCGACGCGGGCTCGTACCTCGTCATGGGCAGTGACTTCGGCAAGGCGATCTGCGTCCAGTACGGGACCGCGAACATCGTGGCCGTGCCGGTGGAGGCGGGCCCGGGCGGTGCTCCCGTACCGCCGCAGTTCGTGAACACGGGGCTGCCCGAGTTCGCGCGCAGCCTCGCGCTGCTGGGCCGTATGTGGCGTCTTCGCTTCGGGCTCAACCAGGAGCAGGCGGGGCGCTGGACCGTCGATTTCCAGGCGCAGTTGGCCGCGATCGATCCGGCGGCCCTCGGGTCGCCGGAGAGCTGGTGGTCGGTGCTGCTGGAGCAGATGTGGGACGGGCTGCTCTGACGGACCCTCACTGAAACCGGCCGGATCCGGCCGGATCCGGGTGGCGGAATGCGCGGAGTGTCGCGTTATGAACACTTCCGTCTGATCCATCAGGATGAGCGGCATGAGCAGCTCATCGGTGTCGTTTCAGGGCTTCGAGGCCGTGCGGGGGCGTGGTTACCGCCCCGCGCAGGTCGACGCGTACGCCGCGGCGCTCTCGGAGGGGCGCGACGCCGCCTGGGAGCGGGCCGCGCGGCTGACCGTGCTGGCCAGGGAGATGGAGTCCGAGGCGCTACGGCTGCGCGAGGTCGTGACGGGGCTCGTCCCCCAGACGTACGAGACGCTCGGCGACCGGGCCCGGCGGCTCTTCGAACTGGGCGAGGAGGAGGCCGCGGAGCTGCGCGAGGACGCCGTGCGGCAGGCGCGCCGGACCGTCGACGAGGCGCGGGCGGCGGCCGACCGGGTGAGCGAGGCCGCGCGGGCGGACGCCGACGAGGTGCGCGGCGAGGCCGACGACCGGGCCCGGCACCGGCTGCTGGCCGCGCAGGCCGAGGCCGACGAGATGCGGATCTCCGCGCGGCGCGAGGTGAAGGAGGGCCGTGGTGAGGCCCTCGTCGCGCTGCGCGAGACGCGGCGGCGCGGGGAGGACCTCGTCGCCGACCAGGAGAAGGAGCACACCGAACGCTGGGAGCGGGCCGGGCGCGAGGCCGCCGAGCGGGAGGCCGCGCTCGACGCGCGCCACGAGGAACTTGTCGCGCGCGCGGAGGAGAGTGTGGCCGCGGCGGGTCGGGAGCTGGCCTCCGCGCGGGAGGCGGGGCGCCACCTCCAGGAGGACGCGGACGCCCGCGCCGCGGAGCTCCTCGCGGAGGCCCGGGTCCGGGAGGAGCGGGTGGCCCGCGAGACGGAACGGGTCCTGCGGGAGCACGGCGAGCGGTGGGACGAGGTGCAGACGCACATGGACCATGTCCGCAGCAGCCTCGCTGCGCTGACGGGGCGCGCGACGGCGGAGTAGCCCCACCGGGCCGGGGCCGGCTGCGCCGGTGGGGGGCGGGCCCAAAGGATTGCGCAGTTCCCCGCGCCCCTGAGGACGGACGGTGGGATGTCGTGTGCGGGTGGGTGGGGGCTTGTCGCGCAGTTCCTCGCGCCCCTGGAATGTGCGGGCCGGTGGGGGTTGGCCGCGCAGTTCCCCGCGCCCCTGAAGGCGGGGCTTCGCCCTCGCCCCCTAGGGGCGCGAGGAACTGCGCGCTCAGCCCCCACCGGCCCGCACAAAACAACGCACCGTCCACCCCTCGCCCCTTAGGGGCGCGGGGAACTGCGCGGCCAACCCCCACCCGCCCGCACATAACAACGCACCGTTCGCCCCTCCCCTTAGGGGCGCGGGGAACTGCGCAACACGCCCCCCCGGCCCCCCGGAGGTCACTCCTTACGGGTGGCGCCCGCCAGGATCCAGCTTTCCACCGACTCGTACCGGCGCCGGTGTTCCTCCCCCGCCCGCCGCCCCGAGGCGACCGTGCCGAGCCAGCCGAGGGCGAAGCCCAGGGGGATGGAGACGATGCCGGTCGTGGTGAACGGGAACCACGTGAAGTCGTGGTCGGGGAACGCCGAGATGGGCGACCCGGACACCAGATTCGTACCGGTCATCAGGATCAGCGTGCCCACCGAGCCGCCGATCAGCGTGCACAGCAGCCCGCCCCGGGTGTAGCGCCGCCAGAACAGGCTGTAGACCAGCGCGGGCGCGATCGCCGAGGCGCCCAGGCAGAACGACAGCGTGACCAGCGGCTGCAGGCTGTGGTGCTGGACGAGCGTGGCCAGCACGATCGCCGGAATACCGACGGCCGCCGCGGACGCCCGCGCCAGCGTCATCTCCCGGCGCGGGGTGAGCTGTTCCTTGCGGTGGGCGAAGACGTCGTGGGCGAGGGAGTTGGCGCAGGCGAGGATCATGCCGGCGACGGAGGCGAGCAGCGTCAGGAAGAGCGCGGCGGTGACGGTCGTGAAGAGGAACGTCTCCGCGGTGGAGACGTCCGCCCCGAACGCGGCCCGGGAGCCCAGCAGATACGCCGTGTTGCCCTGCGGGTCCGCGCCCGCGATGGCCTCACGCCCGATCAGCGCCGTCGCGCCGAAGCCGACGACCGTGATGACGAGGACGAACAGGGCCACGGCCGGTACCGCCCAGGACATCGAGCGGCGCACCTGACGGGCGCTGCCCGCCGTGTACATGCGCATGGTGATGTGCGGCAGACAGGCCCCGCCCAGCACCACGGTGAGCTGGGCGCTGATCATGTCGAGGCGTGGGTTGGGTCCGGCCGAGAACTGCAGGCCGGAGCTGAGGAACGCGGACCCGGCCCCGCTGTTCCGCGCCGCCTGGCCGAACAGGTCGCCCAGGCTCCAGTCGAACCTGTGCAGGATGAGCAGGGCGACGACGGCGCCGGAGCCGAGCAGCATCACGATCTTCAGGATCTGGATCAGCGCGGTGCCCTTCATACCGCCGATCGCCGCGTAGCTGATCATCAGGATGCCGAGGCCGATGATGCAGCCCGTCTTCAGGCCCTCGCTGGAGAAGCCGAGGATGAAGGCGAGCAGGTCACCGGTGCCCGCCAACTGCACGAGCATCAGCGGGAGCAGCGCGGTCAGCGTCGCCGCGCACGCCGCGATCCGTACCGCCCGGCCCGGCATCCGGCGGGCCAGGGCGTCGCCCATGGTGAACCGGCCCGCGTTGCGCAGGGGTTCGGCCAGCAGGAACATCAGGAGCATGAGGGACAGGGCGGTGCTCAGGGCGAGTACGACACCGTCGTGGCCGAAGAGCGCGATCACGCCGCCGGTGCCGAGGACGGTGGCGGCGGAGATGTAGTCACCGGCGATGGCGAGGCCGTTGCGCATGGGGGAGAGGCTGCCGTAGCCGGTGTAGAACTCGTCGAGGTCGTCCCGGTCGGGGCCGGTCATCACACAGAGCAGCAGGGTGATGGTGGCCACGACGGTGAACGCCACCAGGGACATCGCCTGGGCGGAGTTGCTGAAGCCGGTCACGGGCGCACCTCCGCGCGCCTGGTGTCCAGCTCGGCCTGCTTTCTGAGCCGCTCGGCGATCGGGTCGACGGTCCTGCGGGCGGTGTACTCGTACAGTCCGATCGCCGCGCCGGTGACGGGGACCTGGATCAGGCCGAGGAGCAGGCCGACGGTCAGGCCGTCGGTCACCTCGTCCCTCATCAGCGAGGGCGCGAACGCCGACAGGACGAGGAACAGCGTGAAGTAGCCGAGCGCGGTCAGGGTCGCCACCCGCCGCTGCAACCGGTACGCGGAGCGCAGCACCCGGATGTCGCTGTGCTGTCCGAGCGTGCTGTGCCGGGGCCGGTGCGGCCCGGCGGGTCCGGGCTCCGGCTGCGGCTGGGGCGCCCAGGGATAGGTGGAGTAGGACTGCGAAGAGCTGTACTGCGGTTGGTGCGGCGGACGGTGCGGTGGAACGGGGTACGACGGGGACGTGTCGTATGACATCCCGGTTCTCCTTGCGTGGCTCGGGCCCGAAACGGACCGCAGGGAGCGGGGGGTGGAGCGACGACGCACGTTACTCGCAGGTAGCCGAGCGACGCGAGGGTTTTGACAAACTGATTGGTCGGTATGCGCTTACTTCGCTGACCTGGGGTGTTACCCGCGTTAACCTCTTTACGTCCGCTTCCGAGGTGTCCACGTGCGGCCGGAGGGACCCGCGCCTCCGGATCGCCGGATGTCCTCAGTCCCCGGGGCTCTTCAGTACCGGGAAGCGGCGCGGGGCCACGAACAGCAGGACCAGGAAGGCGAGTGCCGCCGCGCAGGCCGCGCCGAAGTAGACGGCGTGGACCGCCTCCGCGACCGCCCGGCGTACGTGCTCGGCCGGTGCGCCCGACTCCAGGGACGCGGTCACCGAGTCCAGGTCGCCCGCGCCGCCCAGCCGGGAGGCCAGCACGCCGTTGGCGACCGCGCCGAAGAGCGCGGCGCCGACCGTCTGGCCGGTCTGCCGGCAGAAGAGTACGGACGCGGTGGTCGTCCCGCGTTCCGCCCAGTCGACGGTCGACTGGACCCCGATGAGCAGGGGCAGTTGGAAGAGGCCGAGCGCCCCGCCGAGCAGGAGCATCAGGACGGCGGGCTGCCAGGCCGCGCCGGGATACGGCAGGAACGGGAAGGCGAACAGGATCAGCGTGGCCGTGCCGATGCCGAGCATCGCCGTGCTGCGGAAGCCGATGCGCCGGTACACGTGCTGGCTGAGGGCCGCCGACACCGGCCAGCTCAACGTCCATACGGAGAGCACGAATCCGGCGGCGACGGGAGTGAGCCCCAGCACCGACTGCGCGTACGTGGGCAGGAAGACGGTCGGGGCGACCATCAGCAGGCCCAGCGCGCCGAGCGCGAGGTTCACGGCGGCGATGGTGCGGCGGCGCCAGACCCAGCCGGGGATGATCGGTTCGGCGGCCCGGCGTTCGACGAGCACGAGGACGCCGATGAGCGCGACTCCCGTACCGAACAGCGCTGTTGACGGCGCAGACAGCCACGGCCAGGCCACCCCGCCCTGCACCAGGGCCGTCAGGAGTACGCCGCCGCAGGCGAAGACGGTGAGCGCGCCCGCCCAGTCGATGCGCGGGCGGCGCGCGGGGGCGGCCCGTTCGGGCTCGTGGAGGTGGCGGACCAGCAGCCACAGGGCGACCGCGCCGAGCGGCAGGTTGATGAGGAAGATCCAGCGCCAGTCGGCGTACGAGGCGAGCAGCCCGCCGATCGCCGGGCCCGCGATCGCCGAGGTCGCCCACACCGTGGACAGCTTCGCCTGTATCTTCGGGCGCTGCTTGAGCGGGTAGAGGTCGGCGGCGAGCGTCTGGACCGTGCCCTGGAGGGCGCCGCCGCCGAGGCCCTGGACGATACGGAACGCGATCAGCGCGGCCATGTTCCAGGCGAGCGCGCAGAGCAGGGAGCCGAGCAGGAAGAGGATCGAACCGGCGATCAGGACCGGTTTGCGGCCGAAGGTGTCGGAGAGCTTGCCGTAGACGGGCAGGGTGACGGTCACCGCGAGCAGATAGCCGGAGAACAGCCAGGAGAAGACGGAGAAGCCGCCGAGGTCGCCGACGATCTGCGGGACGGCGGTCGACACGATCGTGGAGTCGAGCGCGGCCAGACCCATGCAGAGCATGAGGGAGGCGACGACGGCCCTGCGGTTCCCGGCCCCGGCCCGTGCCCTGGCGGGCCCGTCCTCCGTGACCGCCGGTATCTCGGTGTCCCCCTGGCCCACAGGATTCCTTCCCCTTGCACCTATCTGCCGTGGCCACTCTCCCACTTGCGCCCCACGTCGCGGGAGGGCGGATGCTCGAAGGGCCGGAAGGTGGAGGCATCCCCGAGGAGGACTCCACCGACGGGTGGACAGCCCCTAGGGGAACCTCCGTACTACGGCTCGGGGAGGGTTCGTCCCGGCGGAGGACGAGACGGTAGGCGTGCCGTCCTTAACCTGGCTTTATGCCGCTGAGGGTGCCGCCGCGGGCGGTACTCAGGGCGGTGCCGGGGGCGGTGTCCCGCACCTTCGGGGGTGGGGTTTTCCCCAGCAGAAGACTGCGCTGGGCACCAGCGCGGGGGACCGCCCTCCACCACCAGACTTATGGCTGTGACCGGGCGGCGTGACCGCACCGCCGCACCGCACGACAACCGCAGCACGCGGGCACTGCAAGACAACCGCAGACCGTCACTGTCCTGACAGCGACCGACTTAGGAGACATACCGTGACATCGGCTGTAACCATTCCCAGGCACGGGGGCACTGGAGAGCGTACGGCCGTTGCCGCGCGGGCACGGCAGGTCGTCAAGGCGTACGGGTCCGGGGAGACCCGGGTCGTCGCCCTGGACCAGGTCGACGTGGACATCGCGCGGGGCCGGTTCACCGCGATCATGGGCCCCTCGGGGTCCGGCAAGTCCACCCTGATGCACTGCCTCGCCGGCCTCGACACCGTCTCCGCCGGAAAGATCTACCTGGACGAGACCGAGATCACCGGCCTCAAGGACAAGAAGCTCACGCAGCTGCGCCGGGACCGGATCGGCTTCATCTTCCAGGCGTTCAACCTGCTGCCGACACTGAGCGCCCTGGAGAACATCACGCTCCCGATGGACATCGCGGGCCGCAAGCCCGACAAGGCGTGGCTGGCCCAGGTCGTCGAGACGGTCGGCCTCGCCTCCCGGCTCAAGCACCGGCCGAACCAGCTCTCCGGCGGCCAGCAGCAGCGCGTCGCCGTGGCCCGCGCCCTGGCCGCCCGGCCCGAGATCATCTTCGGTGACGAGCCCACCGGGAACCTCGACTCCCGCGCCGGCGCCGAGGTACTGGGCTTCCTGCGCCGCTCGGTCGACGAACTCGGCCAGACCATCGTGATGGTGACGCACGACCCGGTCGCCGCCTCCTACGCGGACCGCGTGCTGTACCTGGCCGACGGCCGGATCGTCGACGAGATGCTCCGGCCGACCGCCGACGCCGTTCTCGACCGCATGAAGGACTTCGACGCCCGGGGGCGCACGTCATGACCGTCTTCAAGACCTCGATGCGCAACTTCTTCGCGCACAAGGGACGCATGGCCCTGTCGGCCGTCGCCGTCCTGCTGTCGGTGGCGTTCGTGTGCGGCACGCTCGTCTTCACCGACACCATGAACACCACCTTCGACAAGCTCTTCGCGACGACCTCGTCCGACGTCACGGTCTCGCCCAAGGGCGCCGAGGCCGACGACACCCCGCAGAACGGCAAGCCGGAATCGCTGCCCGCCTCGGCCGTCGAGCGGACGCGGAAGGCGGAGGGCGTCAAGTCCGCCGAGGGCGCGGTCAGTTCGATGAACGTGACCGTCGTGAACAGCGACAACAAGAACATGGGGTCCAGCACCGGCGCCCCGACGATCGCGGGCAACTGGACGAAGAACGACCTGCGTTCGATGGAGATCACCTCCGGGCACGCCCCGCGCGGACCCACCGAGGTGATGGTCGACGCCGACACCGTGGACAAGCACCACCTCAAGATGGGTGACGAGCTGCGCACCATAGCCGTCACCGGTGACTTCAAGGCGAAGATCGTCGGTATCGCCACCTTCAAGATCACCAACCCCGGCGCGGCCGTCGTCTACTACGACACCGCCACCGCGCAGCGCGAACTGCTCGGCGCCACCGGCCGGTTCACCCAGATCAACGTCACGGCCGCCGCCGGCGTGACCGACGCCCGGCTCAAGCAGAACGTGACCGCGCAGCTCACCGCCGCCGACGGGACGTTCAAGGTCCAGACGCAGAAGGAGTACTCGGACGAGAGCCGCGAAGGCATCGGCGAGTTCATGAACGTCATCAAGTACGCCATGCTCGGCTTCGCCGGAATCGCCTTCCTCGTCGGCATCTTCCTCATCATCAACACCTTCTCGATGCTCGTCGCCCAGCGCACCCGGGAGATCGGCCTGATGCGGGCCATCGGCTCCTCCCGCAAGCAGGTCAACCGGTCCGTGCTCATCGAGGCGCTGTTCCTCGGCATCGTCGGCTCGATCCTGGGCGTCGCCGCCGGTGTCGGCATCGCGGTCGGCCTCATGAAGCTCATGTCGATGGCGGGCATGAACCTCTCCACCGCCGACCTGACGGTCAAGGCCGCGACCCCGGTCATCGGCCTGGTCCTCGGCGTCGTCGTCACCGTCCTCGCCGCCTACCTGCCCGCCCGCCGGGCCGGCAAGGTCTCCCCGATGGCCGCACTGCGCGACGCCGGTACGCCGGCCGACGGCAAGGCCGGCTGGATCCGCGGCCTCATCGGCCTGGTCCTCACCGGTGCCGGCGGCGCCGCCCTCTTCACGGCGGCCGGCGCCGACAAGGCCGGCGACGGCGCGTCGATGCTCGGCATCGGTGTGGTGCTCTCGCTGATCGGGCTCGTCATCATCGGCCCGGTCCTCGCGGGCGGCGTGGTCCGCGTCCTCAGCGCGGTCCTGCTGCGCGGCTTCGGCCCCGTCGGACGCCTCGCCGAACGCAACGCGCTGCGCAACCCGCGCCGTACCGGCGCCACCGGAGCGGCCCTGATGATCGGCCTCGCGCTGGTCGCCTGCCTCTCCGTGGTCGGCTCCTCCATGGTCGCCTCCGCGACGGAGGAACTCGACAAGTCGGTGGGCACGGACTTCATCGTCCAGGGCAACCAGCGGATCGTCCCGCAGGCCCAGAAGGCCATCGAGGACACGCCCGGCCTGGAGCACGTCACCAGCTACAAGATCGTCGATGCGAAGCTGACCTCGCCCGACGGGAAGACCGAGGACACCGACGTCACGGCCGCCGACCCCACGTACGCGAGCGACCTGCGCCGCGAGACGCTCTCCGGCGAGCTGTCGGCGGCGTACGGCAAGGACGCCATGTCGGTCGGCTCCGACTACGCCAAGAAGCACGGCGTGAAGGTCGGCGACACGATGACCGTCGCCTTCAAGGGAGCACGGACCGCGAAGCTGAAGGTCGCCGCGATCACGGACGACGACACGGCCCTCGACAAGGGTTCGCGCTACCTCAGCATCACCACGCTGAAGAGTTACGTCCCGGCCGACAAGATGCCGCCGAACGACATGATGTTCGCCACCGCCGAGGACGGCCAGGAGAAGACGGCGTACGCGTCGCTCAAGAAGTCCCTGGACGCCTACCCGCAGTACCAGGTCCGTGACCAGACCGACTACAAGGAGGAGCTCAAGGACCAGATCGGCCAGCTCCTGAACATGGTCTACGGCCTGCTGGCCCTCGCGATCATCGTGGCGGTCCTGGGCGTCGTGAACACCCTGGCCCTCTCGGTCGTCGAGCGGACCCGCGAGATCGGCCTGATGCGCGCCATCGGCCTCTCCCGCCGCCAGCTGCGCCGCATGATCCGCCTGGAGTCGGTCGTCATCGCCCTCTTCGGAGCGCTGCTCGGCCTCGGCCTGGGCATGGGCTGGGGCGCCACCGCCCAGCAGCTCCTCGCCCTGGAGGGCCTGAAGGTCCTCGACATCCCCTGGCCGACGATCATCGGAGTCTTCATCGGCTCGGCGTTCGTGGGGCTGTTCGCGGCGCTGGTCCCCGCGTTCAGGGCGGGCCGGATGAACGTCCTGAACGCGATCGCGACGGATTAGCTGCCGCCGGGCCGCTGCGCTGCTTGAGCGTCCACCACGGACGGGGGTCTTGGTGGGAGCCCGGTGGTGCGGGCCCGGTGGGGGTGGCCCCGAAAGATCGCGCAGTTCCCCGCGCCCCAGGTTCCTGGGGGCGCGGGGAACTGCGCGATGGGGGCGAGGGGGCGCAGCCCCCATGCAGTGACGGGGAGGGTAGGGGCGGCGGGGGCGAGGAAGCCCCCCTCTGTCCACAGGGGCGGGCGGGGAGCACCCCGGCGTCGTACCCTGGACACCCCCGGCCCGTCAGACGTGTCGGGTGCCTCGCGTTGCCCACCCCACCCACCCCCTCAGCTCCCCAGATCCTCGGACGGAACCCCTTCATGAGCCTGCACGGTCTGCTCGACGCCGTCGTCAAGGACGCCGCACTCACCGAAGCGGTGAAGGCCGCCGGCGACGGCAACCGCATGCACGTGGACCTGGTCGGCCCACCCGCCGCCAGGCCCTTCGCGGTGGCGGCCCTGGCCAGGGAGGCCGGCCGCACGGTCCTGGCGGTCACCGCCACCGGCCGCGAGGCCGAGGACCTGGCGGCGGCCCTGCGCTCACTGCTGCCGTCGGACAGCGTCGTGGAGTACCCGTCCTGGGAGACCCTGCCGCACGAGCGGCTGTCCCCCCGCAGCGACACCGTCGGCCGCAGGATCGCCGTCCTGCGCAGGCTCGCCCACCCGCGCCCCGACGACCCGGAGACCGGCCCCGTCTCCGTGGTGGTCGCCCCCGTGCGCTCGGTCCTCCAGCCCCAGGTCAAGGGCCTGGGCGACCTGGAACCCGTCGCCCTGCGGACCGGCCAGAGCGCCGACCTCGGCGACATCGTGAAGGGCCTGGCGGCAGCGGCGTACGCCCGGGTGGAGCTGGTGGAGAAGCGCGGCGAGTTCGCCGTACGCGGCGGGATCCTGGACGTCTTCCCGCCCACCGAGGAGCATCCGCTGCGCGTGGAGTTCTGGGGCGACGACGTCGAGGAGATCCGTTACTTCAAGGTCGCCGACCAGCGGTCCCTTGAGGTCGCCGAGCACGGACTGTGGGCGCCGCCCTGCCGCGAACTGCTGCTCACGGACGACGTACGGGCCAAGGCGGCGGCGCTGGCGGAGGAGCACCCCGAGCTGGGCGAGCTGCTCGGCAAGATCGCCGAGGGCATCGCGGTCGAGGGCATGGAATCCCTCGCTCCGGTCCTCGTCGACGACATGGAGCTGCTGATCGACGTCCTGCCCAAGGGCTCCATGGCCCTCGTGTGCGACCCCGAGCGGGTGCGTACGCGCGCCGCCGACCTGGTGGCGACCTCGCAGGAGTTCCTCCAGGCGTCCTGGGCGGCGACGGCGGGCGGCGGCGAGGCCCCCATCGACGTCGACGCGGCGTCCCTGTGGTCGATCGCGGACGTCCGGGAGCGGGCGCGCGAGCTGGACATGATGTGGTGGTCGGTGTCGCAGTTCGCGGCGGACGAGGCACTGACGGAGACGTTCGCGGACGCCGCCGCCGGTGACGCGGACACGCTGAAGCTCGGGATGCACGCCCCCGAGACCTACCGCGGCGACACCGCGAAGGCCCTCGCCGACACCAAGGGCTGGCTCGCGGACGGCTGGCGCACGGTGTTCGTCACCGAGGCGCACGGCCCGGCGGCCCGTACGGTCGAGGTGCTCGGCGGGGAGGGCATCGCGGCCCGCCTGGAGTCGGACCTCGGCGCGCTGGCCCCCTCGGTCGTGCAGGTGTCCTGCGGCTCGATCGACTACGGGTTCGTCGACCCGGCGCTCAGACTCGCCGTGCTCACCGAGACCGACCTCACCGGGCAGAAGGCTGCCGGCAAGGACGGCGCCCGGATGCCGGCCCGCCGCAGGAAGAGCATCGACCCGCTGACGCTGGAGACGGGCGACTACATCGTCCACGAGCAGCACGGCGTCGGCCGCTACATCGAGATGGTCCAGCGGACCGTGCAGAGCGCGACCCGCGAGTACCTGGTCGTCGAGTACGCGCCCGCCAAGCGCGGCCAGCCCGGCGACCGCCTCTACATCCCCACGGACCAGCTGGAACAGATCACCAAGTACGTGGGCGGCGAGGCGCCGACCATGCACCGCCTCGGCGGCGCCGACTGGACGAAGACCAA
The DNA here is from genome assembly GCF_018070025.1 of Streptomyces liliiviolaceus. Lineage (NCBI taxonomy): Bacteria > Bacillati > Actinomycetota > Actinomycetes > Kitasatosporales > Streptomycetaceae > Streptomyces > Streptomyces liliiviolaceus. The sequence continues at coordinate 582,398 of NZ_JAGPYQ010000001.1, read as the reverse complement.
GGCGCGCGCCAAGAAGGCCGTCAAGGAGATCGCGGCGGACCTGATCAGGCTGTACTCGGCCCGGATGGCGGCCCCCGGCCACGCCTTCGGCGCCGACACGCCCTGGCAGCGCGAACTGGAGGACGCGTTCCCGTACACCGAGACGCCCGACCAGCTCACGACCATCGCCGAGGTCAAGGACGACATGGAGAAGACGGTCCCGATGGACCGGCTGATCTGCGGCGACGTCGGTTACGGCAAGACGGAGATCGCGGTCCGCGCGGCCTTCAAGGCGGTCCAGGACGGCAAGCAGGTCGCCGTCCTCGTGCCCACCACCCTGCTGGTGCAGCAGCACTTCGGGACGTTCAGCGAGCGCTACTCGCAGTTCCCCGTCAACGTACGGGCCCTGTCGCGCTTCCAGTCCGACACCGAGGCGAAGGCCACCCTGGAGGGGCTGCGGGAGGGCTCCGTGGACGTCGTCATCGGCACGCACCGGCTGTTCTCCTCGGAGACCAAGTTCAAGGACCTGGGACTGGTCGTCGTCGACGAGGAGCAGCGGTTCGGCGTCGAGCACAAGGAGCAGCTGAAGAAGCTGCGCGCGAACGTGGACGTACTGACCATGTCCGCCACCCCGATCCCGCGCACCCTGGAGATGGCGGTGACGGGCATCCGTGAGATGTCGACGATCACCACTCCGCCGGAGGAGCGGCACCCGGTCCTGACCTTCGTCGGCCCCTACGAGCAGAAGCAGATCGGCGCCGCCGTGCGCAGGGAGCTGCTGCGGGAGGGCCAGGTCTTCTACATCCACAACCGCGTCGAGTCGATCGACCGGGCCGCGGCCCGGCTGCGCGAGATCGTGCCGGAGGCGCGGATCGCCACCGCCCACGGCCAGATGACCGAACAGGCCCTGGAGCAGGTCGTCGTCGACTTCTGGGAGAAGAAGTTCGACGTCCTCGTCTCCACGACCATCGTCGAGTCGGGCATCGACATCTCGAACGCGAACACGCTGATCGTGGAGCGCGGCGACAACTTCGGCCTCTCGCAACTGCACCAGCTGCGCGGCCGGGTGGGGCGAGGCCGCGAGCGCGGTTACGCCTACTTCCTCTACCCCCCGGAGAAGCCGCTCACGGAGACGGCGCACGAACGCCTCGCGACCATCGCCCAGCACACGGAGATGGGCGCGGGCATGTACGTGGCCATGAAGGACCTGGAGATCCGCGGCGCCGGAAACCTGCTGGGCGGCGAGCAGTCGGGCCACATCGCCGGCGTCGGTTTCGACCTGTACGTACGCATGGTGGGCGAGGCGGTCGCCGACTACCGCGCCTCCATGGAGGGCGGGGTCGTCGAGGAGGCGCCGCTGGAGGTCAAGATCGAGCTCCCGGTCGACGCGCACGTCCCGCACGACTACGCGCCGGGCGAGCGGCTGCGCCTGCAGGCCTACCGCGCGATCGCCTCGGTCAACTCCGAGGACGACATCAAGGCCGTACGCGAGGAACTCGTCGACCGGTACGGGAAGCTGCCCGAGCCGGTGGAGAACCTGCTCCTGGTGGCCGGACTGCGGATGCTCGCGCGCGCGTGCGGAGTGGGCGAGGTCGTCCTCCAGGGCAACAACATCCGGTTCGCCCCGGTGGAGTTGCGGGAGTCGCAGGAACTACGGCTCCAGCGCCTGTACCCGGGCACCGTCGTCAAGCCGTCCGCCCACCAGGTTCTGGTCCCGCGCCCGAAGACGGCGAAGGTCGGCGGCAAGCCGCTGGTCGGGCGGGAGCTGCTGGGGTGGACGGGGGAGTTCTTGGCTTCGATCCTGGGGTCGTAGGGGGAGGTTGCGGGCTGCGGCCCGGGTGGGCCGCGGGCCTGTGGCGCTGGTGCGCCGGTGTCACGTGGACTTGAAGAGCAGCCCCGTCAGAGCGTGGAACACCTCCTCCGGGTCCTGGCCGCCCACCGGGCAGTTCAGATTGTGGCTCAGGAGGAGCGTCGCGAAGCCGCCGCCTGGCCCGTCGCGCGGCCGAGTCCGTCGACCCGGCCGGGCGGCCCCTCGCCGCCGCCAGCGCCGAGTTGCGCCGTCGGAGACGACGCTGGGGATCGGAAAGGTGTGAGGGGCGTGATCCGGGACAGCCGGTCTCCGGGGGTCGAGGACGCCTCACCGCGGACCGGGGGCGTCTCACCACCTCCGTCACGCCGGTTGTGCGCCACTTGCTCACCAAAGTCACCATACGTACCTTTCGCGCCGTTCTCTCCCAACCTCCGGGCCAGTACGGTGAGATGACGGAAGACCGCCCCTCGGGGCGGGCAGGGAAAGCAAGAAGAAGGAGCGCCCGTGACGTTCTGGACCAGGACCGCAGGTGCCGCGGTTCTGCTGCTCGCCGCGACCGGCTGCACCGCGGAGACGACCGGTGCCGCCGGACCTCAGGAGCCGGCCGGCGCGGGCGGAGCGGCCCTCACCGCGGTCGACTCACTGACCGTCAAGGGGAGGGCGCCCAAGACGGGGTACGACCGGGACAAGTTCGGCACCCCCTGGGCGGACACCGATTCGAACGGCTGCGACACCCGCGACGACATCCTCAAACGGGACTTGAAGGAGGTGAAGTTCAGCGACGGCGACTGCAGCGTGAAATCGGGGACGCTCTCCCCCGACCCGTACACCGACAAGGACGTCACCTTCGTGCGCGGCGGGCGCAGCGAGGTCGACATAGACCATCTCGTCGCCCTGTCGGACGCCTGGCAGAAGGGTGCCGGCAAGTGGGACGCGAGCAAGCGGATAGCGCTGGCCAACGACCCGCTGAACCTCCTCGCCGTCGACGCCGGACGCAACCGCAGCAAGGGCGACGGGGACACCGCGACCTGGCTCCCGCCGCACAAGGCGTACCGCTGCACGTACGTGGCCGGTCAGGTGGCCGTGAAGAAGAAGTACGAACTGTGGGTCACCGACGCGGAGAAGGCCGCGATGAAGAAGGTGCTGTCCTCCTGCCCGGGGCAGAAGCTCCCCACGGGTGGCACGTCGACGCAGGCGCCGAGCCGGTTCCACGCCGACTGACGGCAGGCTCGCGGCGGGCTGACGAGGAGTCGCAGAGGGGCTGCGGCAGGGCTCCGGGGCGGGCTTCGCGTCGGCTCCACGCGGGCCCCGGGCCGGGCGGTTCCGTGCCGGAAAAGCGGTTTCACCGGGGCCGGTGCGGTGCCTACCGTGTCCGGCATGGTGCTGAGAATCGCGAGCCTCGCCGAGCGTCCGGAGATGTACGACGCGGTGACGGGGATGGCCGACACCTGGCCGGAGTTCATCCGCAACGACCTCGTCGGCAACGCGCACTACGGCCGGATCGCCAGGGAACTGCCGGAGTACGTGCTGTTCGCCGAGGACGAGGGCGGCGAAGTGGTCGCGCACGCCTACAGCGTGCCGTTCGCCCTAGGGGACGAGGGGCCGGGCGCGCTGCCGGCCCGGGGCTGGGACGAGGTGCTGGTACGGGCGTTCGGGGATCTGCGCCAGGGCGTCGCACCCGACACCGTGAGCGCCATCTCGATCGTCGTCGCCCCGCACGCCCAGGGCACCGGCCTGTCGGCGCGGATGCTCTCGGCGATGCGCGACAACGCCCGGGCCAAGGGCTTCGGCGAGGTCGTCGCACCGGTGCGGCCGAGCGCGAAGCACCGGGAACCGTGGACGGCGATGGAGGAGTACGCGTTCCGGACGCGTGAGGACGGGCTGCCGCACGACCCGTGGCTGCGGGTCCACGTCCGGGCGGGCGGGCGCATCGAGGCGGTGGCACCGGCGTCGATGACCGTCGCCGCGTCGCTGGACGAGTGGCGGGAGTGGACGGGGCTGCCGTTCGACAAGGAGGGCCGCGTCGCGGTGCCCGGCGCGCTGGTGCCGGTGCACTGCGAGCCGGCGCTCGGGTACGCGGTGTACGTCGAGCCCAACGTATGGGTGCGGCACGCCCTTTGAGACGCGCCCCCCCGTGGGCGCGCCTCGCCGGGATCCCGCGACGACCGTCAGCCGCCCAGCGCGTCCAGGTCGAGGATCTTGCCCTTGGGGGTCTCGGCGGGGACAGGCGTGTCGAAGTCGCTGAAGATGACCGTGCCCGGGTCCTTGGCGGACTTGTTGACGACCTTCAGCAGGTAGGGCTTGCCCTCGGTGGCGACGAACAGCGTGGAGGTGTCCTTGCCGTCCTTCTCGTGCAGGACGATCGCCGGGGCGCCGTCGACCGTGGTGGCCTTGCCGCGGGTGGCGTCGGAGCTGACGTCCTCGAAGTCCGCGAGGACGGTGCCGAGGTCGCAGAAGCCGGCGATGTCCTTGGCGTCCGAGCCCTTCGCGGACATCTTGGTCCACTTGCCGGCCAGCATCGCCACCACCTGGTCGGTCTCCTCCTTCGGCGCGTCCTCGTCCTGGGCGCGGAGGAACTTCTCGTCGTACTTCATGTAGAGGGTGTCGCCGGTCTTCATGAGCTGGGCCTCGCCCTGGCCGTCGGCGCTCATCGTGCCGGCGCACCGGCCCTTCTTGTCGAGGGCCATGTCGAGGTCGATACGGCTGCCGTCGTCGTCCAGGATGTCGCCCTTCATGCGCAGCGACGAGGCGTTCGAGGTCGCCTTCACGGCCCGGTCGGCGATCTCGCCCCCGGTCAGCCCGGCGAACGGGCCCTTCGGCTTGCTGTCGGCCTTGTCCTCGCCGGGCAGACAGCCGGTGAGCGAGGCGGTGGCCGCGGCGGCGAGACAGAGGGCGGCAAGTGCGGTGCGACGCATGACGGTTTCCTTCGAGATCGAGGTGGAACGGTGGTGGGGCAGGGGAGGGCGGGGCGTCAGCCCGTCTTCTTCCAGTCCTTGCAGCCCGAGGTCTTGAAGTACGCGTCCCCGGCGGCGACGGTCACGACGGCCGAGCCGGACACGTTGTCGTTCGCGATGATCGACTCCATCGAGTGGGAGGAGTCCTTGGTCCGCTCCCAGTAGCAGAGGTCGTCCGTGTTGCCCGCGGACCTGTAGGTGCCGGGGGCGATGTCGGCGCCCACTCTGTGCATCCCGCCGTCGCCCTTGATCAGCTTGGCCGGCGTGCCGGAGGTCTTCGCGTCCACGGCCTCCCAGTCCTTGCAGCCGCTCGACTTGAAGAGCTTGTCGGTCTTCAGGATCGTCACGTAGCTGGCGCCGCTGACGTTGTCGTTGGCGAGGATCGAGTCCATCTCGCCCGAGGCGTCCTTGGAGCGCTCCCAGTAGCAGAGGCCGTCGGCGTTGCCGGTGGTCCGGTAGGTGCCGGGCTGTACGTCGGTGCCGACCTGGAAGTCGCCGTCCCCCTCGAACGCCGCCTTCTTCTCGGCGCCCGCCGCCTTGCCGGCCTTGGTGTCGCTCTTGGTGTCGGCGTCCGAACCGGCGTCGTCCCCGGCCTTCTTGCCGGACTCGCGCCCGGCGGCGGCCGTGGAGTCCTTGCCGCTCCCGGAACCGCCGTCGCCGTCGTCGCCCGCGTTCGCCGACACCGCGCCGATGACGACGACGCCCACGACGACCCCCAGCGCGATCTTTCCCTTGGCGCCCATGACAGTCCCCTCCCCAGAGGCTGACGACCGCCGTAACCCGGCGGCCGTTCATCCGATGGGTCAATCACAGCAGAGCTTGTGAACCGAGTCAACATGGTTCACGGAGATGGTTGTGTACACGGGCGTGAATGGGTAGACCTTGCCTGCGTCGCTATGATCGGCGCCACACACCAGACGGGCGTCACACCGGACGAGGGGAGCCGAGCGGGTGCAGGAGAACGGGACAGAGGTCACCGCGGCCGGGATCGCCCGGCTCGCCGGAGTCGGCCGCGCCGCCGTCAGCAACTGGCGCCGCCGGCACGCCGACTTCCCCAAGCCCGTCGGCGGCACCGAGACCAGCCCCTCCTTCGCGCTCGCCGAGATCGAGGACTGGCTGCGCGCCCAGGGCAAGCTGGCCGAGGTCCCCCTGCGCGAGCGCGTCTGGCAGCAGGTCGCCGGACACCCGCAGGGCCCGGTCACCGCACTGATCCACGTCGGCTGCGCGTTGCTGCTCGTGCACGACCGGCCCACGGTCTGGCTGGAGGTGAGCGCCGGCTCCGACGCCCGCCTCGCCGAACTGCTGCCCGCCCCCCTCGACCAGGTCCTCACCCCGCGCTTCGGCGCGATCCGCAAACGGGCCGTCGCCACACCGACCGCCGACCGACTGCGGCCGTCCGCACCCCTGTTGCGCGCCGCCGCCGAACTCGCCGCCGAACTGGACGCGCGCAAGGCGTACGAGTTCCTGCTCGGCAGGCACCTCGACGCGAACCCCCGCCAGTACACGCTCACACCGCCCGGCCTCGCCGCCCTGATGGCCGACCTCGCCGGACCGGCCACCACCGTCCTCGACCCGGCCTGCGGCACCGGAGCCCTGCTGCGCGCGGTGGCGACCGCCCACGGCACGTCCGCCACCGAGGAGCAGCACCTCGACGGCCAGGACAGCGCACCCGAACTGGCCGCCCTGACGGCGCTGCGCCTCGCCCTCCACACCCGCGCGGTCGTCCGCACCGCCGCCGCCGACACCCTGCGCGAGGACGCGTTCGACAGCCTCCGGGCCGACGCCGTCGTCTGCCACCCGCCGTTCAACGAGCGCAACTGGGGGCACGACGAGCTGGCCTACGACCCCCGCTGGGAGTACGGCTTCCCGGCCCGTACCGAGTCGGAACTGGCCTGGGTGCAGCACGCGTTGGCCCGCCTCAGGGAAGGCGGCGTCGCCGTCCTGCTGATGCCGCCCGCCGCCGCCTCCCGCCGCTCCGGCCGCCGTATCCGCGCCGATCTGCTGCGCCGCGGCGCCCTGCGCGCGGTGATCGCCCTGCCGCCGGGCGCGGCACCCCCGTACAACCTCCCCCTGCATCTGTGGGTGCTGCGCAAGCCCGCCGTCGGCTCGCAGGCCGCGCAGCCCGAGGTGCTCCTCGCCGACACGGGTGTGTACACCGCGGACAGCCGGGGCGGCCTCGACTGGCAGGCCGTGCGCACCGCCGTCCTCGACGCCTGGCGTCCCTTCGACCGGACCGGCACCGTGCCGGAGCAGCCGGGCCTCAGCCGCTGCGTGCCGGTCATCGAACTCCTCGACGACGACGTCGACCTGGCCCCGGCCCGCCATCTGCCGCCCTCCGCGGCCGGCGGCGGCGCGGAGCGACTGGCCGACGTGCGCGACAGCCTGGGCGAGACCCTCCGGCTGACCGACCGCCTCACCCCGCCCCCCGCCGCGCCGCGCCCGCCCGTCCGCTGGCCGCTCACCACGATCGGTGAACTCGCGCGCGGGGGCGCGCTCCAGCTGCGTACGGGAGGCAGCGGCGGGCACGCGCGCGTGCCCGTCCTCACCGACCATGACGTCCTGGCCGGCACGGCACCGTCCGGGACGCTGCCCGAGAGCGACGAGGAGGCCGTGCTCACCGAGGCGGGGGACGTGGTCGTGCCCGTGCTCGGCGGCGGCTCCATCGCGCGCGTGGTCGACGGGGCGACCGCGGGGGCGGCCCTCGGCCGCAACCTCGCGCTGCTGCGGCCCGACCCGGCCGCGCTCGACCCGTGGTTCCTCGCCGGTTTCCTGCGGGGCACCGCCAACAACCGCCAGGCCAGCAGCTACGCGTCCACCGCGACCCGGCTCGACGTACGCCGCCTCCAACTGCCCCGGCTGCCCCTGGCGCAGCAGCGTGTCTACGGCGAACGGTTCCGCGCGCTCGCCGAGTTCGAGGAGACGCTGCGGCTCGCGGGACGCCTCGGGGAGCAGCTGGTCCGCGGCATGTACGACGGTCTGACGGACGGCACGGTCGAGCCCGGCTGAGGCCCGTGGGACGGACGCGGTGACCAGCACGACAACGGTTCGGTACAACCCTGGACCAGTTGTCCTTGTCGGCCTATACGCTCGGACTCCGCACTTGTACGTCCATACTTCCGCCCGTACTTCCGTCCGTCCCCATCAGGCCTCCAGGAGCAACCATGCAAGGCCACGGCCAGACGCAGCCGGTGAAGCCACCCCCCTCGACCGGGGTGCTGGTCTCCCTGCGCGTGTTCTTCGTGGTGATCTCCGTGTGCAGCTTCGGCCTTCTCGGCTGGGTGCTGATGCTGCGTCTGGCGCTCGTGACCCGTAAATCGCTCGACTGGGGCCTGTTGGTGGCCACCTTCTCGGCCGAGATGCTCGGTTTCGTGCTGATCGGCACCGAGCCCGGCGAGGAGATCCACACCACGGGAGCCTGGACGGGCCTGGCCCTGCTCCTGGGTTCCCTCGTCCCCGTGATCTCGTACTACCTCGCGGCGGAGATCCGCCACTTCCACGCGCTCGGCTACGCGTACCAGGCGTTCGCCGCGCACCGGCCCCCGGCGCACGCGTACGGCTACCCGCAGCCCCAGCCGCCGTACACCGCCGGGACCGGTCCGCACACGCCGGTGCCGCGGATGGCCCCGATACCCGGGCCCCCGTCCGCCACGCCGACCCCGGCCCCGCCGCCGCAGCGCCCCGCGCCCGCCCGTATCGACCAGGTGCGCGCCGAGCTCGACGAGCTGAGCGACTACCTCCGCAAGCACGAGGACGGCAGGTGACCGTGGCGTCGGGACGGGTGATCACCGGCCGCTACGAACTGTCCACGCTCATCGGACAGGGCGGCATGGGCCAGGTGTGGACGGCCTACGACCAGCGTCTGGACCGGCGCGTCGCCGTCAAACTGCTGCGGCCCGACAAGGTCGCCGGCCAGGAGGCCGACGAACTGCGCCGCCGCTTCGTGCGCGAGTGCCGCGTCACCGCACAGGTCGACCACCCCGGCCTGGTCACGGTCCACGACGCGGGCAGCGAGGGCGAGGAGCTGTTCCTCGTCATGCAGTACGTCGACGGGGCCGACCTCTCCGACCACCTCGCCGAGCACGACCCCTACCCCTGGCAGTGGGCCGTCTCGGTCGCCGCGCAACTGTGCGCCGTGCTCTCCGCCGTGCACGCCGTGCCGATCGTCCACCGCGACCTCAAACCGCGGAACGTGATGATCAAGCAGGACGGCACGGTCACCGTCCTCGACCTCGGCGTTGCGTCCGTGATGGACACCGACACCACCCGCCTCACGCACACCGGCTCGCCCATCGGATCGCCCGCCTACATGGCCCCCGAGCAGGCGATGGGCGGCGCGGTCGGCCCGTACACCGATCTGTACGCGCTCGGGGTGCTGCTGCACGAACTCCTCAGCGGGGACGTGCCGTTCTCGGGATCGACGGCCCTCGGCGTGCTGCACCGCCACCTCTACGAGCCGCCCCTGCCGGTCCGCCGGCTGCGCCCCGAGGTGCCCGAGGCGCTCGAAGCCCTCGTCCTGCGGCTGCTCTCCAAGGACCCGCAGCACCGCCCGGACTCCGCGCAGGAGACGTACGAGCAGTTGTTGCCGCTGCTCCCCGCGCGCGGGATCCCGTCCGGCGGACCGCTCGACCCCACCCGCCCCTTTCTGCGTCCGCACGCCCCCTGGCCGGACCGCGCCCGCACCCCGGCTCCGCAGCCGCAGGCCGCGCCCGCCGTCGAGAAACCCGATGTCGCGGGGGCCGTCGACGAGGTCAAGCGGCTCCTCGGCGAGGGCCGCATCACCCAGGCCGTCGACATCCTCGGCCAGATCCTCCCCGCCGCGGCCGCCCAGCACGGCGAGCACTCACCGGTCGTGCGCACCCTGCGCAAGCAGTACGCGGCCACGCTGATGGACGACGGCCAGTACCGCCGCGCCCTGCCCGAACTGCGCCGCCTCGCCGACGAACGGGCCACCGAGGCGGGCCAGGCCGACCCGCAGTCCCTGCGCTTCCGCTACGAGGCCGCCCAGTGCCTCGAACAGCTCGGCGAACCGGCGGCGGCCCTCGCCGAGTACCGCGCGCTGCTGCCGTACTACGAGAACCAGTACGTCGCCCAGGACGCCGAACTCTCCTTCGAGGTGCGCCGCCGCATCGGCCATCTGCTCCTCGCCCTCGGCGACCGGGCCGCCGCCCACGACACGCTGGCCCGGCTCCAGTACGACGTCGAACGGCTGCGGGGCCCCGGCCATCCGCTCGTCGGCGACATCGGCCGGACCCTCCAGTGGCTGGGACAGGTCCGCGGCTGAACCACGCGCGCGTGGGACGGTGCCCGAAGTCCTGGCGAATCGTTGAGTCGAATGGGTGGCCGAGAGCCGGTCCCCTGCCTAACATCGATCACCGCAAGACTTTGTGCACCGTCGCACAATCTCCTACAGGAGGTTTTCCTTGCACCGCCGCCGTCGCACCGCGTTCCTCCTCACCGCCGCGCTCACCGTCGCGGCCCCCCTCCTGACCGCCTGTGGCAGCGACGCGCATCCCGGTGCCGCGGCCGTCGTCGGCGACGACCGCATCACGGTCTCCCAGCTGGAGAACCGGGTGAACGAGGTACGGACCGCGCAGCGGGCCGCCACCACCGGCGAGGCGCAGTACGAGCAGGCCATCTCCAAGTCCGGCGGCCTCACCCGCGACACCCTGCACGGCATGGTCCTCGACCGGGTGCTGCACCGGGCCGCCGACGACGCGGGCGTGAGCGTCTCCCGCAAGGAGATCCAGGAGGCCCGCACCGGCCTGGAACAGCAGGCCGGCGGCGCGAAGGCCCTGGAAGTGAGCTGGCTCCAGCAGTACGGAGTGCCGCCGGAGCGGCTCGACGACAACCTCCGCGTCCAGATCGAGGCCCAGAAGCTCGCCGCCGCGCTCGGCACGGACACCAGCCAGCCGGCCTTCTGGAAGGCGCTGTCCGAGGCCTCCAAGAAGCTGGACGTCGACCTGAACCCCCGGTACGGCAGCTGGGACGTCGAGAAGAGCAGCCGCGTCGACGCCAAACTCCCGTGGGTGCGCGACATCACGGCGGCGGCGAGCCAGAAGACGGCGTAGCCGTCCCGGATCCACCCCGTCCACAGGGCGTGACCTCGATGTCGGTGGCGTGGGTTACGTTCGGGGGGTGAACGCATCCAGCCCCGGGCGCATCGTCCTGCTCACCACCAGCCACCGTGTCGCGCCCGGACTCCTGTCCTGGCCCGCCTGGCAGGCGCTGCACGGCGCCGACCGTGTCCTGTGCGCGGACGGCGCCCACCCGCAGCTGCCGTATCTGCGCGAGGCGGGCATCCGGGTCGAGGAAGCCGCGCCCGGCGCCCAGGAGCTCGTCGACGCCTGCGCCGGAGGGCGCACGGTCACCGTCGTCGCCACCGGCGAGGGCGAACCGCGCCTGACCGACGGCCTGGCCCGGCTGGCCGGCACGGGACGCGTCCCGATGCCCGACCTCGAACTGCTCCCCGCCTCGTACGACCTCCCGGGCGCCCGCCTCCTCGACCTCGTCCAGGTGATGGACCGCATCCGCCTCGAATGCCCCTGGTCCTCGCAGCAGACCCACAAGGGCCTCGCCAAGTACGGCATCGAGGAGGCGTACGAACTCGTCGAGGCGATCGAGGAGGGCGACCGGCACGAGCTGCGCGAGGAGCTCGGCGACGTCCTGCTCCAGGTCGTCTTCCACTCCCGGATCGCCGAGGAGGGCAGCCCGGAGGACGGCTCGGAGCCCTTCTCCATCGACGACGTCGCGGCCGGCATCGTCACCAAGCTGATCCACCGCCACCCGCACGTGTTCGGCGACGAGACCGCCTCCACACCCGAGGAGGTCAAGGAGCACTGGCTGCGCACCAAGGCCGAGGAGAAGCAGCGGACGTCGGTCACGGAGGGCGTCCCGCTGGGCCAGCCCGCCCTCGCGCTGGCCGCGAAACTGGCCTCCCGCGCGCGCACGGCCGGCCTGGACACCCCCCTGCCCCAGGGCGAGGGCATCGGCTACGAACTCCTGGCCCTGGCAGCCCAGGCGGAGAAGTCCGGCGTGGACCCGGAAGCAGCCCTCAGAGCAGCGGCCCGCTCCTACCGGGACGCCATACGAGCAACAGAGTCCTGACAGTCCCTTTCCAACCCCCTCCAGGTCAGCGCCCCAAAGGGGCGCGGGGAACTGCGCGACCAGCCCCCACCGGACCCGCAGACAACACACCACCACCCCCAGCGGAGCGTCACCGCGGCTGGGGCCGCCGCAGCAGCCACGCTCCGGGCCCAAGGGCCCGACACCCGTCCGGGTCCCGTTCCGGCCCGGTGGTCGGGAGTTCGTCACAAAAGACCCGCCCCGGCTCCGCCCCGAGCCCGGGAAGCACGGAGGAGATCCCCGCGACAAGCCCCGGCGGCCCCGCCAGATACACATCGTGCCGCGCCCAGTTCGCCCGGTTCCCCAGCGCCGTCAGCAGCCGCTCCGTGGCCTGGGCCTTCGGCCGCCCCGGCGCGGGCGTGACCACGGTGACGTCCAGCCAGGGCAGCCGCGTACGCAGCCCGTCGAGCACGGCCCGGTCGTAGAGGTACGCGACATCGCGGGCGACGACGAAGAGCCGGGCCTCGTCGTACGCGCAGGGCGCCCGCCCCAGTTGCTCCAGCAGCGCCTTCACCGGCGCCCACCCGGTACCGGCCGCGATGAAGGTGAGGGGCCGCTCCACGGGTGTACGGAGGGTCAGCCGGCCACCCGGCGCGCCGAGTCGCAGGACGTCGCCCTCCCGGGTGCGGCGGACCAGTTCGGGCGACAGGGCGCCGCCCGGGACGAGGCTGACGTGCAGATCGAGCGTGCCGTCGCAGCGGGGCGCGTTGGCGACGGAGTACGGACGCCAGACGCCCGGGGCCCGCGGACTGCCGACGCTCACGTACTGGCCCGGCAGATGGGGCAGGGGCCGGTCCGGACGGAGCGTCAGCACGGCGAGATCGTCCCCGCCCCCGGTGCTCCCGGGCAGCCCGGTGCGGCCGACGACCTCGGCGTCCCACCAGGACGGCTGCCCCTGGCTCTCCGACTCGCCCGCGCCCTCCAGCATGGCCTCCGTGACCAGCGCGTACGCCTCGCCCCAGGCCTTCTCCACCTCCGCGTTCCACGCCGACCCGGACACGGCGGCGAACGCGGCGAGCAGGCTGTCTCCCACGGCCGTGTAGTGCTCGGGGCGCGCCAGGTACTTGCGGTGGTCGCGCCCCAGCTCCCGCAGGTAGTCGTGCAGTCCCGGCCCCTCCAGGCGGGCGACGACGAGCGCCAGGGCGGTGAACAGCCGGTCCCGCTGGCGTTCCTTGTCCTCGGGGGAGTCCAGCGGGAACAGGGCGCGGACATCGGGGTGGTGCCAGAAGAGATGCGAGTAGAAGTACCTGAGCGCGAACTCGGCCCGTCTTTCGACGACCGCGAAACTGGTCCGGAGTATCTCGGGGTCCACGCCCGCGAATGTAGATAGCCGGAGAGCCGGACAGTCAAGAGGGAGAACATTTCGGGACAGCCTGGCGTCAAAGGCGTAAGGCGGTCGCATTCGCGACCGGCGGGGGAGCGCGGGCGTGAGCCGTCAGGACGCCGGGCGGGCCCGGACCGCCCCTCCCGATACCGTCGAGGAGTGACCGAAACGCCTGCACAGCCGCCCGCGCCGACCACGGGGCAGCCCGTCCCCGAACTCTTCAGCTGGGAGTTCGCCACCGATCCCTACCCGGCGTACGCCTGGCTCCGTGAGCACGCTCCCGTGCATCGGACGAAGCTGCCCAGCGGGGTGGAGGCATGGCTCGTCACCCGTTACGCGGATGCCAAGCAGGCCCTCGCCGACTGCCGGCTGAGCAAGAACCCCGCCCATCACGACGAGCCCGCACACGCGAAGGGCAAGACCGGCATTCCGGGCGAGCGCAAGGCCGAGCTGATGACGCACCTGCTCAACATCGACCCGCCGGACCACACCCGGCTGCGGCGGCTCGTCAGCAAGGCGTTCACGCCCCGGCGGGTGGCCGAATTCGGCTCCCGGGTCCAGGAGCTGACGGACCGGCTGATCGACGGGTTCGCCGAGAAGGGGGAGGCGGACCTCATCCACGACTTCGCCTTCCCGCTCCCCATCTACGCCATCTGCGACCTCCTCGGCGTCCCGCGCGAGGACCAGGACGACTTCCGCGACTGGGCCGGGATGATGATCCGGCACGGCGGCGGCCCCAGGGGCGGTGTCGCCCGGTCGGTCAAGAAGATGCGCGGCTACCTCGCCGAGCTGATCCACCGCAAGCGCCAGGAACTCACCGACGTACCCGCCCCGGGCGAGGACCTGATCTCCGGCCTCATCCGGGCCTCCGACCACGGCGAGCACCTCAGCGAGAACGAGGCCGCGGCGATGGCCTTCATCCTCCTGTTCGCCGGTTTCGAGACAACCGTGAACCTCATCGGGAACGGCACCTACGCCCTGCTCACCCATCCCGGCCAACGGCGGCGGCTGCAGGACTCCCTAGCGGCCGGCCGCACGGATCTGCTCGCGACCGGCGTGGAGGAACTGCTCCGCTACGACGGGCCCGTGGAGCTGGCCACCTGGCGGTTCGCCACCGAACCGCTCAGCGTCGGCGGGCAGGACATCGCCGCCGGTGACCCCGTGCTCGTCGTGCTCGCGGCGGCCGACCGCGACCCCGACCGGTTCGAGAACCCGGACACGCTCGACCTCTCCCGCCGTGACAACCAACACCTCGGTTACGGCCACGGCATCCACTACTGCCTCGGCGCGCCCCTCGCCCGGCTGGAGGGCCAGACCGCGCTGGCCACGCTGCTGACCCGGCTGCCCGACCTGCAACTCGCGGGGGATTCAGCCGATTTGAGGTGGCGCGGCGGGCTCATCATGCGTGGATTGCGCACGCTTCCGGTGGAGTTCACCCCGGTCGCGAAGTCTTGACGGAAGTGCCGACGGCGGTAGCACCGAAGGCGACGGAAGGTGAGACTCCGTCAACTCTGTGATCTTCACGTTATCTACGCTGCACCGACTTGTGACAAGAGTTCGAGTGCCGCTACCTTCACCCATCAATGCGGCAGGTCCGCCCGTCGCAGCAGTCACGAGCACGGCTTTCCGCTGTGTCCGTGCGTATTCCTTGCTGTCACGCGAAAGGCAATCGCATGCTCTCCGGGAACGGCCGTCATCGGCGCCCCCGTCAGGCTCCGGCGCTCCTCGTCGCCGCCGGCGTGGCCGGATCGGCCATCGCGATCCCCCTGCTCGGTGCGAGCGGCGCGAGTGCCGCCAGCGGTACGACCTGGGACGCGGTCGCCGAGTGCGAGAGCGGTGGCTCCTGGAGCGCCGACACGGGCAACGGGCTCTACGGCGGACTCCAGATGAGCCAGGAGACCTGGGAGCAGAACGGTGGCCTCGACTACGCCCCGAGCGCCGACCAGGCCAGCCGTTCGCAGCAGATAGCCGTCGCCGAGAAGATCCTCGCGGACCAGGGGACGGGCGCCTGGGTGACCTGCGGTCTCGTCGCCGGTCTGACGCAGGACTCCGACTCCGCCGGCGTCGACACGGGCCTCGCCGAGGACTCCGCGACCCCGTCGGCCGACGCGGACGCGACGAAGGAGAGCGACAGCGCGAAGTCCGACTCGTCCACGGACAGCGGCTCGAAGTCCGACGACTCCGCCTCGGAGTCACAGAGAACGGACAGCTCGTCCGCGGACACCAAGGCGAAGGGTGACGACTCGGACAAGTCGTCCCAGAACGACGACGCTTCGGCCGACGCGGCCGCGGACAGCTCCGGCCGTCACCGGGGCGGCAGCGCCGAAGAGGTCGACATGGCCCCCCGCGCGGACGACTACGCCGGCCGGCACGCCTCGCGCAGCGACAGCACCTCGCGCGTCCTCGCCGACGAGGGCTCGTACGCGGTCCGTTCCGGGGACAGTCTCTCCAGCATCGCCGACTCCCTTGGCATCGACGGCGGGTGGAGCGAGCTCTATGCCGCGAACAAGGACAGCATCGGCTCCGACCCGGACTTCATCATCCCCGGTCAGCGCCTCGCGGTCGACGGCTGACCGGCACCGAGCAAGTAGTGATCAAGGCGCCGAATCGGGCGAAAAGCAGCGGTAGTTCGCGTTGAATGTCCGATTTGGCGAATTGAGACATGGATCTCAACACCCCTGATCGTCTTTGAATTTCGGCGCGGCCCGTGTTTACGGTCGTGACCGCTCGCCATTGGTGAGCCCCGACGGTCGCACGCCGAATCCTGCCAACGGCCGTACGGGAACAGTCGTCGCGTAAAGCGCCGTAGGCAGGAGCGGGGGACCCAGGTAAGTGCCGGACCCGGTCGTCATGGCCGGGCACGGCTTGGGGTTAAGCCGCGTGACAGCAGTGTCGCGCGGCCGGGCAACTCACTCGGCCCGAACCCGACAGCTCACCTCGCAGGCGTCGGTGAGGGGATCACTTCATGCTGCTTTCGAGCAAGGGCAAGCACCGTCGCCCGTCCAAGGCCACCCGCATCGCCACGCTGGCCGGTGTCACCACCGCCGCCGTCGCCGTCCCGCTGATGGGCGCCACGGGAGCCTCCGCCGCCACCGCGTCCGAGTGGGACGCCGTCGCCCAGTGTGAGTCCGGCGGCAACTGGTCGATCAACACCGGCAACGGCTACTACGGCGGCCTGCAGTTCTCGTCCTCCACCTGGGCCGCGTACGGCGGCAGCTCGTACGCCTCCACCGCCGACCAGGCGTCCAAGTCCCAGCAGATAGCCGTCGCCGAGAAGGTGCTCGCGAGCCAGGGCAAGGGTGCCTGGCCGAGCTGCGGCGTGGGCCTGTCCGGCGCCTCGACCGGTGGCTCCACCGCCCCGTCGGGCTCCGGCGACTCCAGCGGCTCCAACCAGAGCACCACGCAGCCGCAGCAGAACTCGCAGTCCTCCGAGGAGCGCGCCTCGCGTTCGCAGGAGCGTCCCGCGACGAAGAAGACCGTCGAGACCCCGACCGGCAAGAAGGTCAAGAAGGGCGACGGCGAGTACAAGGTCGTCAAGGGCGACACCCTCAGCGAGATCGCCGACAAGAAGAACGTCAAGGGCGGCTGGGCGAAGCTGTACAAGCTCAACGACGACATCGTCGACGACGCCGACTTCATCTTCCCGGGTCAGCAGCTGCACCTCAGCTGACGGCGGCCGCACCACGGCCGGCCCGCCGCCGGCGCTCGCGTCCCCACGTGGGCGGTTGTGGACATCACCTCCGGTCGAGGCACTGGCCGCTCGGCCTCGACCGGACGTCCGGTCCACATCCGAATCGCGACTGAACCACAGCGCCCTCACATCCGTGTCCTTCATAGTGGAGGTCTCGTGAGGGTCACCCCCGTCCCCCACGGGCTCCCCGCTCCGGTGCGTGTTCCCCCGTACGCACCGGGGCGGGGCTTTTTTGTGCCCGATCTTTTCGTCCGTGTCTTTGTTCCGTTCGGAAACAATTTCCTCTCGGTTCTGTCCAGGGGGCGGTCGAGGGCTGGCCGATCCCCGGCAGCCGGTTAGGCTCATCCCGCGGGGCCACCAGGCCTGCGCGCAACCGGGCCTCCGGCCCGGCACAGCTTGTGTCACATCCCAGAAGGAGATGCTCGTGCCGTCCATCGACGTCGTCGTAGCCCGGGAAATCCTGGACTCCCGAGGCAACCCCACGGTCGAGGTCGAGGTCGGCCTCGACGACGGCAGCACGGGTCGTGCCGCCGTTCCGTCCGGCGCCTCCACCGGTGCCTTCGAAGCAGTCGAGCTCCGTGACGGAGACCCCAACCGCTACCTCGGCAAGGGTGTCGAGAAGGCCGTCCTCGCCGTCATCGAGCAGATCGGTCCGGAGCTCGTCGGCTACGACGCCACCGAGCAGCGCCTCATCGACCAGGCGATGATCGACCTGGACGCCACCGACAACAAGGGCTCGCTCGGCGCCAACGCCATCCTCGGCGTCTCCCTCGCCGTCGCGCACGCCGCCTCCGAGGCCAGCGACCTGCCGCTCTTCCGCTACCTCGGCGGACCGAACGCGCACCTGCTGCCCGTCCCGATGATGAACATCCTGAACGGCGGGTCGCACGCCGACTCGAACGTCGACATCCAGGAGTTCATGATCGCCCCGATCGGCGCGGAGTCCTTCTCCGAGGCCGTGCGCTGGGGCGCCGAGGTCTACCACACCCTCAAGAAGGTCCTGAAGAGCCGCGGCCTGTCCACCGGCCTCGGCGACGAGGGCGGCTTCGCCCCGAACCTCGGCTCCAACCGCGAGGCACTCGACCTCATCGTCGAGGCCATCAAGGAAGCCGGCTACACCCCCGGCGAGCAGGTCGCCCTCGCGCTCGACGTCGCCGCGTCCGAGTTCTACAAGGACGGCAAGTACGAGTTCGAGGGCAAGTCCCGCTCGGCCGCCGAGATGACCGAGTACTACGAGGAGCTCGTCTCCGCGTACCCGCTGGTCTCCATCGAGGACCCGCTGTACGAGGACGACTGGGCCGGCTGGAACGTCATCACCGAGAAGCTGGGCTCCAAGGTCCAGATCGTCGGCGACGACCTCTTCGTCACCAACCCCGAGCGCCTCGCCCGCGGCATCGAGGAGGGCTCCGCCAACGCCCTGCTGGTCAAGGTCAACCAGATCGGTTCGCTGACCGAGACCCTCGACGCCGTCGAGATGGCCCAGCGCAACGGCTTCAAGTGCATGATGTCCCACCGCTCCGGCGAGACCGAGGACGTCACCATCGCCGACCTCGCCGTCGCGGTGAACTGCGGCCAGATCAAGACCGGCGCCCCGGCCCGCTCGGACCGCGTCGCCAAGTACAACCAGCTGCTGCGCATCGAGGAGATCCTCGACGACGCCGCGGTGTACGCGGGCCGCTCGGCCTTCCCCCGCTTCAAGGGCTGAACGCCCTCGTAGGCAGCGTCGTACGTACGTCCCCGTACCCGGTCCCGTACCGTGTGCGGGGACGTACGTACGTATCGGGGAGGCGGGACAGATGGCTGTGAAGGACCGTGACCGGTTCTCCACCGCGACCAGGCTGCGGGCGCTCGGTGAGCAGACCGCCGCCCGTGTCTACCGCTCCCAGACCAAACGCCAGGCGCGCCGCTCCCGGCTGACCGGCCGTGCGGCGCTGCTCGCCCTCGTGCTCTGCTCGCTCGTCGTGGCCCTCGCCTACCCCATAAGGCAGTACGTCTCCCAGCGCGCCGAGGTCGCCGATCTGCAGCGCGAGCGCGAGCAGGCCCGCGAGCGCGTCGAGGAACTGCGGGACCTGAAGGCGCGCTGGCAGGACGACGCGTACGCCGAGCAGCGCATCCGGGAACGGCTGCACTACGTGATGCCGGGCGAGACCGGCTTCATCGTGATCGACCCCGACGCGGCGAAGAAGACGCGTACGGACCGGACGGCCGCCGACCGGGCCTGGTACGCCAACGTCTGGGACGGCGTCGACAAGGCCGACGCCTCCGACCAGTGAACTGAACCAGAAGGACACAGAGCCAAGGCATGGAAACGCCCCCGCCGCCCACTTCGCGCACCGAGCCCACCGACGCCGACGTCGAGGCATTCAAGCAGCAGCTCGGGCGGCCGCCGCGCGGGCTGCGCGCGATCGCGCACCGCTGCCCGTGCGGGCAGCCGGACGTCGTCGAGACGGCGCCCCGGCTTCCCGACGGGACGCCGTTCCCGACGACGTACTACCTGACGTGCCCGCGTGCGGCCTCCGCCATCGGCACGCTGGAGGCGAACGGCGTCATGAAGGAGATGACGGACCGTCTCGCCACGGATCCCGAGCTGGCCAAGGCGTACCGGGCCGCGCACGAGGACTACATCGCGCGCCGTGACTCCATCGACGTGCTCGAAGGATTTCCCAGCGCGGGCGGGATGCCGGACCGGGTGAAGTGCCTGCACGTGCTGGTCGCGCACTCGCTGGCCGCCGGGCCGGGGGTGAACCCCCTGGGGGACGAGGCGATCGCGATGCTGCCGGAGTGGTGGCGCAAGGGGGCGTGCGTCGTGCCGACGGCGGGGTGAACCGGGGGGTTCGGGGTGCGTCGTCGGCCGCCGGGCCGGTGGGGGCTGATCGCGCAGTTCCCCGCGCCCCTGAAGGGCGGGGCTGCGCCCCGGCCCCCTGGGCATTCAGGGGCGCGGGGAACGGCGCAGTCTTTTAAGGGGCGCGGGGAACTGCGCAGTCTTTTGGGGGCGCGGGGAACGGCGCAGTCTTTTTAAGGGGCGCGGGGAACTGCGCAAGCGGGGGTTCGGGGGCGGAGCCCCTGAGCGGGACGAACGACTGGTTACAGGAGATCACCATCAAGACTCGCGTCGCCGCCGTCGACTGCGGCACCAACTCCATCCGCCTCCTCGTCGCGGACGCGGACCCCGACACCGGCGAACTCGTCGACCTCGACCGCCGCATGACGATCGTCCGTCTCGGACAGGGCGTCGACCGCACCGGCCGCCTCGCTCCCGAGGCCCTGGAGCGCACCTTCGCGGCCTGCCGCGAGTACGCCGAGGTCATCAAGGAGCACGGCGCCGAGCGCCTGCGCTTCGTGGCGACCTCCGCCTCCCGCGACGCCGAGAACCGCGACGACTTCGTGCGCGGTGTCCTCGACATCCTGGGCGTTGAGCCGGAGGTCATCTCCGGCGCCCAGGAGGCCGAGTTCTCGTTCACGGGCGCCACGAAGGAACTGACGGGCCGTGACGACCTCGCCAAGCCCTACCTCGTCGTCGACATCGGCGGCGGCTCCACCGAGTTCGTCGTCGGCGACGACCACGTGCGGGGCGCGCGCTCGGTGGACATCGGCTGCGTACGCATGACGGAACGGCACCTGGTCCGGGACGGCGAGGTCACCGACCCGCCGGCCGAGGAGCAGGTCCGGGCGATCCGCGCCGACATCGAGGCCGCCCTCGACCTCGCCGAGGAGTCCGTGCCCCTGCGCGAGGCCCGCACGCTGGTCGGGCTCGCCGGGTCCGTCACCACCGTCGCGGCGATCGCCCTGGGGCTCGCGGAGTACGACTCCGAGGCCATCCACCACTCCCGCGTCTCCGTGGACCGGGTCCGGGAGATCACCGAGCGGCTGCTCGCCGCCACGCACGCCGAGCGCGCGGAGATCCCCTCGATGCATCCGGGCCGCGTCGACGTCATCGGCGCCGGCGCCCTCGTACTCCTCGCGATCATGGAGCGGACCGGTGCGCGGGAGGTCGTCGTGAGCGAGCACGACATCCTCGACGGCATCGCGTGGTCCCTGGCCTGAACCGGGCCCGGGGCAAGGCCCCTTCAGCCCTGCCTCAGCGGCCTCGGCTGAGCGGACACGACAACGTATGAGCGCACTTGAGGGCCCTGAAGAGGCCTTGGGAACGACCTTGCCGACAGCCCCGCGAGAAACTTCGTGAAGTTCTTCACAAGAGAATCGGCCCTGTTGAGGGAGGTTTTGCTCCCTCCGGGTACTCCGGGGCCCCCGACAGCCCCCAACGCATGATCAACGGGCTGTTTCGCGGGTGCTGCGATCGTGTGAAGGGGAGGGCTGGTCCAGGGGTGCGAATGGGCCCAAGTGGCAGCTCAGGCGGCATTGACAACGGGTCGCGGCATGCGCTGGTTCCCCTGTCAGGACATGACCTGGGTCACGTGGGCCGCGCAGTGTAGCAGAGGGTGTGAAGAAGCTTGTGAAGGGGCGCACGAGCGACCCCCCTGGGACAGGTGGATACTCGATGGCATGAGCACCACGGAGCGTCCCAGGATCCTCGTAGTAGGCGGTGGGTACGTAGGCCTGTACGCAGCTCGGCGCATCCTCAAGAAGATGCGCTACGGCGAGGCGACCGTCACGGTCGTCGACCCCCGGTCGTACATGACCTACCAGCCCTTCCTCCCCGAAGCAGCCGCAGGCAGCATCTCGCCTCGGCACGTCGTCGTCCCGCTGCGACGCGTGCTGCCCAAGGCGGAAGTGCTCACCGGCCGGGTCACGACCATCGACCAGAACCGCAAGGTCGCCACGATCGCCCCCCTCGTGGGCGAGGCGTACGAGCTGCCCTTCGACTACCTCGTCATCGCGATGGGCGCGGTCTCCCGCACCTTCCCGATCCCCGGCCTCGCCGAGCAGGGCATCGGCATGAAGGGCATCGAGGAGGCCATCGGCCTGCGCAACCACGTCCTTGAGCAGCTCGACAAGGCCGACTCCACGACCGACGAGGATGTCCGCCGCAAGGCGCTGACCTTCGTCTTCGTCGGCGGTGGCTTCGCGGGCGCGGAGACCATCGGCGAGGTCGAGGACATGGCCCGGGACGCGGCCAAGTACTACAACAACGTCTCGCGCGAGGACATGCGCTTCATCCTCGTCGACGCCGCGGACAAGATCCTTCCCGAGGTCGGCCCCAAGCTCGGCCAGTACGGCAAGGAGCACCTCGAAGGACGTGGGGTCGAGGTCTACCTCTCCACCTCCATGGACTCCTGCGTCGACGGCCACGTGGTCCTGAAGAACGGCCTTGAGGTCGACTCCAGCACGATCGTGTGGACGGCCGGCGTCAAGCCCAACCCGGTGCTCTCCCGCTTCGGCCTGCCGCTCGGCCCCCGTGGTCACGTGGACACCGGGACCACCCTCCAGGTGCAGGGCACGGACTACATCTGGTCCGCCGGCGACAACGCCCAGGTGCCGGACCTCGTCGGCCGCAAGGCCGGCAACGAGAACGCCTGGTGCCCGCCGAACGCGCAGCACGCGCTGCGGCAGGCGCGGGTCCTCGGCGACAACGTGATCTCCGGTATGCGGGGCTTCCCGCAGAAGGAGTACAGCCACGCCAACAAGGGTGCGGTCGCCGGGCTCGGGCTGCACAAGGGCGTCGCGTTCATCGTCGTGGGCAAGATGAAGATCAAGCTCAAGGGGCGGCTGGCCTGGTACATGCACCGTGGGTACCACGGGCTGGCCATGCCGACCTGGAACCGGAAGATCCGGGTCTTCGCGGACTGGACGCTGGCCGTGTTCCTCAAGCGTGAGGTCGTCTCCCTCGGTGCGATGGAGACTCCTCGCGAGGAGTTCTACGAGGCTGCGAAGCCGGCGCCGGCGCCTGCCGCTGTCGCGAAGACCGAGGAGAAGGCGAAGGCCTCCTGACCTTCGGTCACCGTCTCACCTGCCGGCCCCGAAGGGGCCTCCCGCCATCCGTGGTGCGGGAGGCCCCTTCGGCGTTTGTTCTCGCCCCCGCCGCCCCTACCCTCCCCCAGTCTCGGCTTCGCTCGACCGGGGGGACCCCCACCGTCCCCGCATGGGGGCTGCGCCCCCTCGCCCCCCTTTGTCCTCAAACGCCGGACGGGCTGAGATGTTGCCCGGCGGCCGCGCATCTTTCAGCCCGTCCGGCGTTTGAGGACGAGCGCGCAAGCGCGACGGGGGTCTGGGGGCGCAGCCCCCAGGGGTCCAGGCACCACCCGGTTAGTACGTGGTGCCTGCATGTATTTTGCTCGAACATGACGCTTTCGCGGGACTGCGCTCCGGCCCCGTTGGTGTTTACGTGGTGTTGGAGTTTGTGGAATTCCTCGTCACGGAGGTGTGCGTCATGCAGGACGCGGCGCTTCGGCTCAAGGCGCTGATGGAACAGCTGCTGGGAGCCCCGCTCCCGGTGCGGATTCGTGCCTGGGACGGTTCGGAAGCGGGACCGCCGGGCACGCCGGTGCTCGTCGTACGGAACCGGCGGGCGCTGCGCCGACTCCTGTGGAAGCCGGGGGAATTGGGCCTGGCGAGGGCCTGGGTCGCCGGTGACCTCACGGTGGACGGCGACCTGTACGCCGTACTGGACGCGGTGGCCGAGATGGTCTGGGAGCGCGGGGAGGACGCCAGGACCCTGGCCCAGTCCCTGCGGGACCCCGACGTACGGTCCGCCGTGCGCGGGCTCATCCGCATGGCGGGCTCGCCCCTGCCGCCCGCCCCGCCCCGCGAGGAGGTGCGCAGACGGTCCCAGCTCTCGCATCTGCACACCAAGCGCAGCGACCGGCAGGCCATCAGCCACCACTACGACGTCGGCAACGACTTCTACGAGATCGTCCTCGGCCCGTCCATGGTCTACTCGTGCGCCTACTGGGAGTCCCCGGACGGCACTCTGGAGGACGCCCAGCGCGACAAGCTCGGGCTGATCGCCCGCAAGCTGGAGCTGAAGCCGGGCATGCGACTGCTCGACGTCGGCTGCGGCTGGGGCTCGATGGCCATCCACGCGGCCCGTGAGTACGGCGTGAGCGTGGTCGGCGTGACGCTGTCCCAGGAGCAGGCCGCGTACGCCCGTAAGCGCGTCGCGGAGGAAGGGCTCACCGACCGGGTCGAGATCCGCGTCCAGGACTACCGTGACGTCGGCGACGGTCCGTACGACGCCATCTCCTCCATCGGGATGGCCGAACACGTCGGCAGCGAACGGTATCTGGAGTACGCGCGGGATCTGTTCGCCCTCCTCAAGCCGGGCGGACGGCTGCTGAACCACCAGATCGGGCGCCGGCCGTGGCGCGACGAAGCGGCGTACGAGATCGACGAGTTCATCGACGCGTACGTCTTCCCCGACGGGGAGCTCGCGCCGATCGGCGAGACCGTGACCCAGCTGGAGGGCGCCGGGTTCGAGGTACGTGACGTCGAATCGATCCGGGAGCACTACGCGCTCACCCTGCGCCGCTGGGTGGCCAACCTGGAGGCCGACTGGCCCCGGGCCGTCAAGCTCACCAGCCCCGGCCGGGCCCGCGTCTGGCGCCTCTACATGGCCGCCTCGGCGCTCGCCTTCGAACGCAACCGCATCGGCGTCAACCAGGTGCTGGCGGTGCGGACACCGGGCTCGGGGGAGTCGGGCATGCCCTTGCGGGCGCGTACCTGGAACTGAGCGGTCCGTTCACGCCGGTGGGCCCCGTTCCGTGGTGTCGGAACGGGGCCCACCCGTGTCGTGCGTGTCGTGCTTCGTGGGTGACTATTCGGCCTTGATCGCCGACAGCATGTTCAGGCGCGCGGCCCGCCGGGCCGGCCAGAGGGCGGCCAGGACGCCGACCACCGCGGCCAGGAGCAGGAAGACGGCCATCCGGTCCCAGGGCAGCACCAGTTCGTACGTCGGCATCTTGGCGCCCGCCAGTTCACCGGCGGCCCAGCCGAAGAACACGCCCAGGCCCACCCCGAGCACCCCGCCGAAGAGGGAGATGACCAGGGACTCCAGACGGACCATCCGCTTGATCCCCTTGCGGTCGAGGCCGATCGCGCGGAGCATGCCGATCTCCTGCGAACGCTCGAAGACGGACATGGCGAGGGTGTTGATCACGCCGAGGACGGCGACGAGGACGGCCATCGCGAGCAGGCCGTAGAGCATGTTCAGCATCAGCGTGAACATCTGCGCGATCTCGTTCGAGACGTCCTGCTTGTCCTGGACCTTGACGGCCGGGTTGTTGCCGAGCGCCTTCTCCAGCTTGTCCTTGGTCGCGTCGGACGTGCCGCCGGCGGTCTTCAGCATGACCTGCGCGTCGCCGGGGTTCGCCTGGTTCGGGGCGAGGGTCGCGATGTCGACCATGATGCCCCGGATCATCTCGTTGCCCTCGTAGACACCGGCGACCGTCAACTGCTGCTTCTTGCCGTCCTCGTACGAGACCGAGAACGTCGAACCGGCCTTCCAGCCGTGGTCCGCGGCGGTGTCGTCGTCCACCACCGCCTGGGTCCTGCTCACCTTGAAGGAGCCGTTGTCCACCTTCAGATCGGTCAGTTCGCCGATCGCGGAGCCCTTCACACCGGTCACGTACTCGGTGTCGCCGTCGATGCGCGCGGGCGCGTCGCGCAGGGCGCTGATGGTGGTGACGCCGTCGGTCTTCGCGAGCTTCTTCTCGACGTCCGGGGAGAGGTCGTTGAAGTTCGCCATCGAGACCACGTAGTCCGCCTTCAGCGCGGACGTCGCCATCTTGTCGATGCCCCTCTGCAGGCTGCCCGCCATCACCGTCATACCGGTGATGAGGGTCAGCCCGATCATCAGGGCCGAGGCGGTGGCGGCGGTGCGGCGCGGGTTGCGTACGGAGTTCTGGCGGGCCAGCTTGCCCGAGACGCCGAAGATCCGCAGGACCGGGGCCGCGCCCGCGATCAGCGGGCGGGAGAGGAGAGGCGTGAGGATGAAGACACCGATGATCAGCAGCGCCGCGCCGAAGCCCATCGGGGCCTGGCCGTCCGTGCCGTCCATCGTCGTGGCGTAGAGGACGACGGTGACGCCCGCCGCCGCGAACAGGGCACCGAGGGTGTTGCGCAGCACCAGCGACTTGGTGGTCGCCGTGGCGTGCACGCTGCTCATCGCCGCGACCGGCGGGATCCTCGCGGCGCGGCGGCCCGGCAGCCAGGCGGCCAGCATCGTGATCAGGATGCCGACGGCGAACGACGTGACGACCGTGCCGGGACTGATGACCAGCGGCCCGGCCGGGACCGCGGCGTCCAGCGTGCCCATCAGGGCGCGCAGGCCCGCGCCGATGCCGATACCGGCGAGCAGGCCCGTGACGGCGGCGACCGTGCCGACCAGGAACGCTTCGAGCAGCACCGAGCGGGTGACCTGCTTGCGGGAGGCGCCCACCGCGCGCAGCAGCGCCAGCTCCTTGGTGCGCTGGGCGACCAGCATGGTGAAGGTGTTGGCGATGATGAACGTGCCGACGAACAGTGCGATGCCGGCGAAGACCAGCAGGCCCGTCTTGAGGCCGCTCATCTCGGCCTCGATCATCTCGGCCTGGTCGTCGGCGAGCTTCTGGCCGGTCGTGGTGGAGGTGAGGTCCTGCGGCAGGACCTTTTCGAGGCTTGCCTGGAGCGCGGCCTGGCTGGTGCCCGGGGCCGCCTTCACATCGATCTCGCCGTACGCGCCGGTCTTGTGGAAGAGCTGCTGCGCGGTGGCCGTGTCGAAGAGGGCGAGGCTGCCGCCGGCGGCGACGTTGCCGTCGTCCGTGGTGAAGATCGCGGTGACGGTGGGGGTGAGGACCGGGCCGTCCACCGAGAGCCGTACGGTGTCGCCGACCTTGTAGCCGGCGCGCTTCGCCGTCTCGGCGTCGATGGCCACCTCGTCCTTGCCGGACGGGGCCTTGCCGCTCTTCAGGGGGTAGCGGGGGTCCTTGTCGCCCCAGTAGTTGCCGCCCTGCGACTGGAAGCCGCCGCCGATGAGCTTGCCGTCCTTGCCGGCGATGGCGGTGAAGCCGGTGACCACGCCTATGGCGGACTCGGCGCCGGGGGCCTTCGCGGCCTTGTCCAGCATCGCCTGGGTCAGCTCGGGGTCCTTGCCGAGGTCGTCGCGGCCGTCGTCCGGGTAGTCCGGCTCGACGGCCACGTCGACCTGGTCGAAGCCCTTCGCCGAACTCTTCTGGTACGCGTCCGAGATGGTGTTGGTGAAGACCAGGGTGCCGGAGACGAACGCCACGCCCAGCATTACGGCGAGCACGGTCATCAGGAGCCTGGCCTTGTGCGCTAGCACGTTGCGCAGGGCGGTACGGAGCATGTCTTCTCAGTCCAGGTGGGGTGGGTGGGCGGACGGGGGTCGGCTGCCGGGGTGCGGCCCGGTGGGCGCTTTTGCGCAGTTCCCCGCGCCCCTGGGGGGTAGCGGGTCGGGGTGGTGCGTCGGGTGCGGGCCGGTGGGGGCTTGTCGCGCAGTTCCCCGCGCCCCTAAAAACGGGCCGGTGGGGGTTGCTCGCGCAGTTCTCCGCGCCCCTAAAGGCAGGCCGGTGGGGGGACTTGGTGCGGTGTTCGCCGCGCCGCTGGGGCGGGGCGTGCCCCTTTAGGGGCGCGGGGAACTGCGCGGCCAGCCCCCACCGGCCCGCGGGGAACTGCTCGGCTCGCCCCCCATCCGGCCCGCGAGGGCAGTCGGCCTCAAGCGGGGGCAGTTGGGGGCCGGCCAGTCAACTGGTGCGGCCCTTCGCGTCGAAGCGCTTCATGCGGTCCAGCACCGCGTCAGCCGTGGGCGCGTGCACCTCGTCCACCACCCGCCCGTCGGCGAGGAAGATCACCCGGTCCGCGTACGCCGCCGCCACCGGGTCATGGGTGACCATCACGACCGTCTGCCCCAGCTCCCGCACGGAGTTGCGCAGGAAGCCCAGCACCTCCGCACCCGAGCGCGAGTCCAGGTTCCCCGTCGGCTCGTCGCCGAAGATGATGTCCGGGCGGGACGCCAGCGCACGCGCCACGGCCACACGCTGCTGCTGCCCGCCGGACAGTTCCGAGGGGCGGTGGGAGAGCCGGTCGGCCAGACCCACCATCTCGATCACCTTGTGCAGCCACTCCTTGTCCGGCTTGCGGCCGGCGATGTCCATGGGGAGCGTGATGTTCTCCAGCGCGGTGAGGGTCGGCAGCAGGTTGAACGCCTGGAAGATGAAGCCGATCTTGTCCCGGCGCAGCTTCGTCAGCTGCTTGTCCTTGAGGGAGCCCAGTTCGGTCTCACCGATGCGGACCGAGCCGGAGGAGAAGTTGTCCAGCCCCGCCACGCAGTGCATCAGCGTGGACTTGCCGGAGCCGGAGGGACCCATGATCGCGGTGAACTCGGCCTGCCGGAAGTCGACGGAGACCCGGTCCAGGGCGACCACCTGGGTCTCCCCCTGTCCGTAGACCTTCGACAGTTCCGTGGCACGGGCGGCCACCGCGGTGGACCGTTCGGCGAGGGGAGTGGTGGTCACGGAAGGGTGCTCCTTGTCGGTACGACGACGAGTGGACGACCGTTCCATCGTCGGCGCCGGGCGC
This sequence comes from Streptomyces liliiviolaceus, assembly GCF_018070025.1. Taxonomy (NCBI): domain Bacteria; kingdom Bacillati; phylum Actinomycetota; class Actinomycetes; order Kitasatosporales; family Streptomycetaceae; genus Streptomyces; species Streptomyces liliiviolaceus. The sequence goes on along the minus strand of NZ_JAGPYQ010000001.1, from coordinate 554,046 downwards.
CGCCATGTAGTCACCCCCTGTTCCGGTTCCGAGGGGGGACTCGGGAGGGACCCCGCGACGCCGGGTCATACCTGGGGATGACACCCGCCCCCGAGACGACACCGGGACGAAACCGGGAGCCGTCCGGGAGCCGCTCGGGAGCGGCCCCGGAGCAAAATGGCGACGGTTCGTCAGGTTCCGCTCGTTCGGGCGGTGAAATCACGTCATTCCCCGGGCGCCGTCCCGCGTACGTCGAAAGGCACGTGGCATGTGCGGATGGCGCATACCGTGGGCTGATGCACCCTCAGACGCCAATAAAATAAGACAACATCGGGTCGCCCCACCGCTGTTCGGGGGATCTGTCCCGATAGGCTCGGGACACTCGAAGCGGAGTCCATGGCCTGCCCGGATGGTGGAATGCAGACACGGCGAGCTTAAACCTCGCTGCCCTTAACGGGCGTACCGGTTCAAGTCCGGTTCCGGGCACCACCGACACTTTCACCCTTCCTCGGCCTTCCCCGCCCTTCCCGGCGTATCCCGACGAAGGGTGCATCCTTCATTGAAGACTTCACCACTCGACCGTTGACAGCGGCTTGCGCCCGTCGGAGACTCTCGTGAACGGAAAACGGTGAATAAAACTTCACCTAGCGAACAAAGGCTCACGGCGGTGGACGGCGGCGAACTACGCTGACGGCGCTCACGGGAGTCGTCGGAGCGCGAAGGGGCGTGTCGATGCGTACCACCGTCGGGATCATCGGGGCCGGACCGGCCGGCCTGCTGCTGGCGAGGCTGCTGCACAACGCGGGGATCGACTCCGTGGTACTGGAGAGCCGCGACCGCGGGTACGTGGAGCAGCGCCAGCGCGCCGGAATCCTGGAGCAGGGGACCGTGGACGTGCTGCGGGCCGCCGGCGCCGGTGCCCGCATGGACCGCGAGGGCCTGCGCCACGACGGCATCGAGCTGCGGTTCGCGCGCAGGCGCCACCGGATCGACTTCCCCGCCCTCACCGGCGGGCGGTCCGTGATGGTCTACGCCCAGACAGAGGTGTGCAAGGACCTCATCGCGCTGCAGCTCAAGGAGGGCGGCCCGCTGCTCTTCGAGGCGGAGGCGCTGGCCGTGGAGGGGGCCGACACGGACGGTCCCCGGGTGCGCTTCCGGCACGAGGGGCGCGAGGACGTCCTGGAGTGCGAGTACGTCGTCGGGTGCGACGGCTCCTGGGGCGTGGCCCGCAAGGCGATCCCCGAGGAGCTCACCCAGGTCTTCGAGCGGACGTACCCCTTCGGGTGGCTGGGGATCCTCGCCGACGTGCCCCCCTCGCACGACGAGCTCGTCTACGCCCGGCACGACCGCGGTTTCGCTCTGCTGTCCATGCGCTCGCCCGTCGTCTCCCGGCTCTACCTCCAGGTGCCCGAGGGCACGGACGCCGACTCGTGGAGCGACGGGGAGATCTGGGACGAACTGGAGCGCCGCTTCGAGACGGACGACGACTGGCGGCTGGCGCGGGGACCCATCACGGCCAAGTCCGTCACCCCGATGCGCAGCCATGTCCACGAGCCGATGCGCCACGGGCGGCTCTTCCTGGCCGGGGACGCCGCCCACATCGTGCCGCCGACCGGCGCCAAGGGCCTGAACCTCGCGGTCGGTGACGTCGTGACGTTCGCGCGGGCACTGGCCCACCGCGCGGAGACCGGATCCGACGCGCTGCTCGACGCCTATTCGCAGACCTGCCTGCGGCGCGTGTGGCAGGCCGAGCGGTTCTCGTACGAGATGACGACGCTGCTGCACCGCCCGCCCGGGGCGACGCCCTTCGAGGACCGGATCCAGCTGGCCCGGCTGGACCGGCTCGCCTCCGCGCGGGCCGCCGAGCAGGACCTCGCCGAGGGGTACACGGGCTTCGCCCTGGAGTGAACGACCACCGGCCGGGGAACCGGATCAGTACGCACCGGCGTTATACGGGTGCGGGGAATGCCGGGGTGAGAGCCGGTGTTCCCGGTCACAAGAGGGGAAAGATCCTCTCAGGCACTGGATGCATTCTTTTGCCTACCCATTACTCTTGAGCCAAGGCCGCGCAAGGTGGCCATGGAGGAGTGAAATGAGGAGCAGCAACCCGGTCTTCTCGCGACGGGGGTTCAGCCGCGACAACGGCTACGCGGGCTTCAACGCGGCGCCGCAGGCCGGGGGCCCCGCTGTCGGTACGCAGGGGAACCCGTACGCACAGGGTGCCCCCGGCGCCTCGCAGAGCGGCAACCCGTACGCGCAGAATCCTTACGCTCAGAACCCGTACGCACAGCAGGACCTGCAGCACGGCGCACCGCCGCAGGCCCCGCCCGCCGCCGGCCGCATGACGATGGACGACGTCGTCGCACGGACGGCCCTGACCCTCGGTACCGTCACCGTCGGTGCCGTTCTCGCCTGGGTCCTCCTGCCGGTCACGTCGACCAGCTTCGGCCTGGCCATCGGCTCGGCGCTCATCGCGATGGTCTTCGCGCTGGTCCAGGCCTTCAAGCGCAAGGCCTCGCCCCCGCTGATCCTGGCGTACGCCGCGTTCGAGGGCGTTTTCCTCGGCGTGATCAGCGAGATGTACAACAGCCGCTGGTCCGGCGCGCCCTTCCAGGCCGTGCTCGGCACGCTGGCCGTGTCCGGCGCCACGCTGCTGATCTACCGGGCGGGCTGGATCCGCGTCACCGCGCGGTACGCGCGCATCGGTATGGCCATCGCGATCGCCTTCGTGCTGGTCATGGCGGTCAACCTGCTGCTGGTCGTCTTCGGTGTCGCCGACGACGGCGGGCTGCGCAGCATGGGCCCGCTGGGCGCGATCGTCGGCATCCTGGCGATCGTCCTGGGCGCGTTCTTCCTGACGCTCGACTTCAAGCAGATCGAGGACGGTATCGCCTACGGCGCGCCGCGTGACGAGTCCTGGCTCGCCGCGTTCGGTCTGACCATGAGCCTCGTCTGGATCTACCTGGAGATGCTGCGACTGGTCGCGATCTTCAGCGGCAACGATTAGCTCTGACAGCACACGACGAAGGGCCCCGCGAACCTCGGTTCGCGGGGCCCTTCGTTCTTTCTCGGTGCCGGAGCAGCGAGGGCGCGCTCAGCGGAAATTGCGCGCGGCCCTCCTCAGGTCGTACTCGTGGATGATCGCCTTCGCGTGGCCGTACGCGAGGTCGTGCTCGGCACGGAGCCAGCTGACCTTCTCCTCGAAGCGGTGGAGAGCGGGGCCTTCGTCGACGGTGCGCAGCCAGTCGGAGATCTCACGACCGGTGCAGTGGGGGATGCGGGCGAGCAGATTGCGATGGGTCTCCGCGGAGAAGACTTGGGACATCGGCGCCTCCGGACGCAAAGGGGATGTAAGCCGGTCCTTCACGCCACCGTGCCTGAGGGTTCGGTCATTGGCAACAGTCCGGTTGCGACGCGTAGTCTCGCGGCGTGCTTGATACGACGCCGCTGACCCGTGCCGTGGACCACTTCGCCGACCGGTTGCGGGCCGCGCCGCAGAGCCGGCTGCAACGGGGGGCCGCGGCCGAGGCACTGGGCCTGGCCAGGGAGTTGGCGCTGCGTGCCCAGCGGCTTGAGGAGCCCGAGCAGGCTCCCCGGGAGATGCCGGACGCGGGCATGTTCGCGTCGGCTGACCAGATCACGGTGGCCGTTCACGACCTCGCGCTCGTACTGAGGACCGAGGCGGAACTGGCGGAGGCGCTGGTGCTCGTGGAGGAGGCGCAGAAGAGGGCGGGCGTCTGACGCGGGCCGACTGGGGCGGGCCGTCTGACGCGAGCCGTCTGATGCGGGTGGTCGCGCGGAGGGCCGCGCGGTGGGTCACAGCGAGGCTATGACTCGGTCCGCGAGCACGTAGACGTTCTCCTGGCCGCACTCGAAGGTGAGCGCGTAGGCGCCCGAGACTCCCGAGCCGCCGAGCAGGACCGGCGGGTTGCCGGTGCGCAGGGACTCCGCGAGGCGTTCGGCGGTCTCGCGGTGGCCGGGGGTCATGCACAGGGTGGTGCCGTCGGCGAAGACGTACACGTCGAGCGTGCCGAGGGGGCCGGGGCGGACGTCCGCCAGCTCCGTACGGGAGTCGGCCAGTTCCTCAAGGCAGGACACCGTGCGTTCGTGGTCGTTCACCATCGGCGACTGGACCGGGACGAAGTCCGGGTGCGAGGGGTGGCGGCGGCGGGCCGCGGCCAGCTCGGCGGAGTCGCCGGAGAACTCGTCGGCGTCGGCGGCCGGTTCGGTCACCGGCTCCAGGTGTTCGAGACCTATGAAGTCCGACTGGCGCGGCAGGAACAGCTCGCTGTCGGGCAGACCCAGCAGCGTCGGCGCGTCACCGGCGTCACGCGCCTCCTGGGCGGCCCAGAACGCGCGCGCCTCGGCGAGCTCACGCTCGCGCTCCTCGGCGAGGGCCTCGGCCACGGCGGCGCGTATCTCCTCCGCGTCGGCGGAGCCGCGGGCGGCCGGTACGAGGCCGCCCAGGGCCGCGGAGCGGCTTCTGGCGAGTTCGGTGTGCAGGGCCGCCACCTGCCGGCGCAGGGCCAGCAGGGTGCGCAGAACGGCGACGCCCACGGCCGTGGTGGTGGCTGTGGCGAGCAGCAGAGCGAGAAACGTGGTGCTCACTGACGTACTCCCGGTTCAAAGTCGACCCCCGACTTCCTACATCAGCTTGAAGGGTGGACTAACCAGCTGTCAGTGCACAACGTCACGAAAGGGACAGGACTTTAGCCCTGACGTTTACTTGCGGACCAGCTCTGACCTGCATAAATCCCTCCCCGAAGGGAGTTAGGTCACATCCTGGGGGAGATTCGATCACAAAACGACCCAGAGCCCCGGTGAATGCGGGACCCGGGGTCGTTTCGTTCACCCTGCGTTCAACTGCGGTTACGGCGAGCGTGCTTACCCGTCAGCTCAGGCGCTCGATGACCATCGCCATGCCCTGGCCGCCGCCCACGCACATCGTCTCCAGGCCGAACTGCTTGTCGTGGAACTGGAGGGAATTGATGAGCGTGCCGGTGATGCGGGCGCCGGTCATGCCGAAGGGGTGGCCGACCGCGATCGCGCCGCCGTTCACGTTCAGCTTCTCCAGCGGGATCTCCAGGTCGCGGTAGGACGGGATCACCTGGGCGGCGAACGCCTCGTTGATCTCGAACAGGTCGATGTCGTCGACCGTCAGACCGGCACGGGAGAGGGCCTGCTTCGACGCCTCCACCGGGCCCAGGCCCATGATCTCGGGGGACAGGCCGGTGACGCCGGTCGACACGATCCGGGCCAGCGGGGTCAGACCGAGGTCGCGGGCCTTCGTGTCCGACATGATCACGAGGGCGGCGGCGCCGTCGTTCAGCGGGCAGCAGTTGGCCGCCGTGACCAGGCCGTCGGGGCGGAAGACGGGCTTGAGGCCCGCGACGCCGTCCAGCGTGACGCCGGCGCGGGGGCCGTCGTCCTTGCTGACGACCGTGCCGTCCGGGGTGGTCACCGGGGTGATCTCGCGTTCCCAGAAGCCGTTCTTGATGGCTTCCTCGGCGAGGTTCTGCGAGCGGACACCGAACTCGTCCATGTCCTGGCGGGTGACGCCCTTGATCCGGGCGAGGTTCTCCGCGGTCTGGCCCATCGCGATGTACGCGTCCGGGACCAGGCCGTCCTCGCGCGGGTCGTGCCAGGACGCGCCCTCGCTGGCGGCGACCTCGGCGGTGCGGGCCTCCGCGTCCGCGAACAGCGGGTTGTGGGTGTCCGGGAGGCTGTCGGAGTTGCCCTTCGTGAAGCGCGACACCAGCTCGACGCCCGCCGAGATGAAGACGTCGCCCTCGCCCGCCTTGATGGCGTGCAGGGCCATGCGGGTCGTCTGGAGCGAGGAGGAACAGTAACGGGTGATCGTGCAGCCGGGGAGGTGGTCCATGCCCATCTGCACGGCCACGATGCGGCCGAGGTTGTTGCCCTGCTCGCCGCCGGGGAGGCCGCAGCCGAGCATCAGGTCCTCGATGTCCTTCGGATCGAGCTCAGGGACCTTGGCGAGGGCCGCCTGGATGATGGTGGCGGTGAGGTCGTCGGGGCGCAGGTCCTTGAGGGAGCCCTTGAATGCGCGGCCGATGGGGGAGCGGGCGGTCGAGACGATCACGGCTTCGGGCATCTACGGCTCCATTGGCGTCGCGGGGGAGTTGGGCGGACCTGCTTGGGAAGCTACCCGTCCGTATGGGTGAGGTCACGGGTGTGGGTGTGTGACACGGGCCGCACTTTCCAAGCGCTTGCTTTTTCCTCGCTGCGGGTTCCAGCCCCGGGGGCTGCGCCCCCAGACCCCCGCATTCGGGTGCGGGTCCGGTGGGGGCGGGCCGCGCAGTTCCCCGCGCCCCTGAAGGGCGGGGCTGCGCCCCTGCCCTTCGCCCCCTGCCCTTCGCCCCCTGCCCTTCGCCCCCTGCCCTTCGTCGGGAGGGGGGCGGCCCCAGGTACCTAGGGGCGCGGGGAACTGCGCAATGGGGGGCGAGGGGGCGCAGCCCCCATGCGGTGAGGGTCAGGGGGACGTCGGGGCCGGGTCCGACGCCGGGACGCGTCGGCGGCGGCGGCGCTTCAGGAGGGCCCAGGGACCGCGCGGCCCCGTAGGCATCGCCGCGGCCACCTCCGTACCCGGCTCCGACGCCGCCTCCGCCGCCGCTCGCGCCACGGGAAGGAACCCCTCCCGACGGGACACGTCAGGACGCTCCTCCTCCGCCGGCCACAGCCCCAGCGCCGCGCACACCGTCGGCAGCACCGCCATCGCCGCCGTCGCGTACCCCTCCGCCGAGGGGTGGTAGCTGTCGGGCCCGAACAGCTCGCGCGGGTTCTCCGCGAACTCCGGCCCCAGCAGGTCGCCCAGCGACACCGTCCGCCCGCCCTGCTCGACCGTGCCGATCGTCTGCGCCGCCGCCAGCTGACGCGAGGCCCGCCGCGCGAACCACCGCAGCGGCCGGTGGACCGGCTCGATCGTGCCCAGGTCGGGGCAGGTGCCGACGATCACCTCCGCACCGGCCGTACGCAGGCGCCGTACCGCGGCCGACAGATGGCGGACCGACCTCGTCGCCGGCATCCGGTGCGTCACGTCGTTCGCGCCGACCATGATCACGCACACCTCGGGCAACCCGTCCGGATCGGCGAGGACCAGCCGGACCTGGCGGTCCAGGTCGTCCGACTGGGCGCCGGGCAGGGCCACGTTCCGCAACCGCACCGGCCGTTCCGCCACCGCCGCGAGCCCGGACGCCAGCAGCGCGCCCGGTGTCTGCCGGGCCCGGTGCACCCCCTGCCCCGCCGCGGTCGAGTCACCGAGCATCGTCAGGCGCAGCGGTTCCTCCCCACCGGCGTACGCGTACCCGTACAGGCCGTCCGCGCTCGGTGGGTGCGGACTGCGCCCGTGGCCCACCTGCCGTTTCGCCAGCTGCACCTCGGCCAGCACCACTCCGACCGTCGCCGCGCCCAGCAGCCCGATCCCGCCGCCGCCGTACGCCGCGCCCGCCGCGATCCGCCGTGCCACCCTCGCCCTCGACAAGCTCGACATGCGAAGCCGCCACCTCCTCTTAGCCGTACACCCACTCCTTGCCCCGTACAGACCGTCGGTCAATCTCAACGCGGTGTGAACGCCCAGGAGGGGCTTAGGCTGACGGAACCACCCCGACCATTTCTTTTTCAGCTCCGGAGACAACGGTGCAATTCCACGACTCGATGATCAGTCTCGTCGGCAACACCCCGCTGGTGAGGCTCAACAGCGTGACCGCCGGCATCCAGGCGACCGTCCTCGCGAAGGTCGAGTACTTCAACCCCGGCGGCTCCGTGAAGGACCGCATCGCCCTGCGCATGATCGAGGCCGCGGAGAAGAGCGGCGCGCTCCAGCCGGGTGGCACGATCGTCGAGCCGACCAGCGGCAACACGGGTGTGGGCCTTGCCATCGTGGCCCAGACGAAGGGCTACAAGTGCATCTTCGTGTGCCCCGACAAGGTGAGCACCGACAAGATCAACGTGCTGCGCGCGTACGGGGCCGAGGTCGTCGTCTGCCCCACCGCGGTCGACCCCGAGCACCCCGACTCCTACTACAACGTCTCCGACCGGCTGGTGCGGGAGACGCCCGGAGCCTGGAAGCCCGACCAGTACTCGAACGCCGACAATCCCGCCTCGCACTATCACTCCACCGGCCCTGAGCTGTGGACGCAGACGGAGGGGCGGATCACTCACTTCGTCACGGGCGTGGGCACCGGCGGCACCATCTCCGGCACCGGCCGCTATCTGAAGGACGCCAGCGATGGCAAGGTCCAGGTCGTCGGCGCGGACCCGGAGGGGTCGGTCTACTCCGGCGGCTCCGGGCGCCCGTATCTCGTCGAGGGCGTCGGCGAGGACTTCTGGCCGACCGCGTACGACCGGACCGTCGCCGACGAGATCGTCGCCGTGTCCGACAAGGACTCCTTCCAGATGACCCGGCGCCTCGCCAAGGAGGAGGGCCTGCTCGTCGGCGGCTCCTGCGGCATGGCCGTCGTGGCGGCGCTGCGGGTGGCCGAGCGGCTCGGTCCGGACGATGTCGTGGTCGTCCTGCTCCCCGACAGCGGGCGCGGATACCTCAGCAAGATCTTCAACGACGAGTGGATGGCCGACTACGGCTTCCTGGAGGACGAGGGCCCCAGCGCCCGCGTCGCCGACGTCCTGAGCGACAAGGTGCACGGCGCGATGCCGCAGCTCGTCCACATGCACCCCGACGAGACGGTCGGCGAGGCGATCGAGGTGCTGCGCGAGTACGGCGTCTCGCAGATGCCCATCGTGAAGCCGGGCGCCGGACACCCGGACGTGATGGCCGCCGAGGTCGTGGGCTCCGTCGTCGAACGGGAACTGCTCGACGCGCTGTTCACCCAGCGGGCCTCCCTCACCGATCCGCTGGAGAAGCACATGTCGGCGCCGCTGCCGCAGGTCGGCTCCGGTGAGCCGGTGGGCGACCTGATGACCGTGCTCGGCGCGGCCGACGCCGCGATCGTTCTGGTGGAGGGCAGGCCCACCGGGGTCGTCAGCCGCCAGGACCTGCTGTCTTTCCTCGCCAAGGGTGGCCGGCAGTAGAACGTCCGGTGAACCGCGCACGCCGGAGCGGGACTTCCGGTGTGAGCGGTCACGGCGGAACTTCGTGGAAGTGGTACGAGCGCGTCACGTCCACGCAGCACACGCTTAACACGGGTACGGCACATTGGTGGATGTCGGCAAGGGCGGGAGCGGCTCCCCGCCCCGGCCGGCACCAAAACGGCGCCAAGGACCTCCGGAGCGGCTCCCGGACCTCCATGGACGCCACGGACGCGCAGCTCGGCCCTGACCCGGCTCGCGTCCCTCGCGGGGACCGCCGTCGTCCCGCCCCCCGGCAACGGGGGTGCGGCGGCCCCCGCGCAAGCTTCACGAAGGGCCCGGTACCTGTTCAGGTACCGGGCCCTTCGGCGTTCCCGTGCCGCTCTGTCTCTCGCAGCTCCGCTTCTCGTGTCGCGCCGTTCCCCGTGCTGTCCTGCTCCCCGTGTCGTCCGTCCGTCACCCGTCCCAGTCCGAGTCCGACTTGGTCCGGCGCCGCCCGAAGAAATTCGGTGAGAAGCGCGCGGCCTGGACCACGTTGACGCCGACGATGCCCGCCCAGGCGACCAGCAGGCCGGGCAGATGGGCCACGCCGCCGCCGATGGCGGACAGGGGGACCGCGAGGACGAGGGAGACGATCCCGAATCCGAAGCGCTCGCCCCAGGAGTCCGAGGACCCCTGCGGGGAACGCGCGTCCCGGGCCACCACCATCTGCTGTTCCGCGAGCTGGCGACGCACCCGGCGGTCGACCGCGCCGTCGAGGCGCTGTTCGACCTTCTCCAGGAACGAGTCGACCAGCGCGGACTCGTATTCGGCGCCCAGTTCCTTGCGTGCGTGCAAGGTGGCGTCGAGTTCCTTCTTGAGTTCGGCGTCGCGGGCTTCCATTCCGGTCATGCGTTCCAAGGTAGGGAGCCGGGGCGGGCTTGGCACGGGGGTTAGCCCCCCTGTCCGCGCTGGGCCCGTCCCCACCGCCCCTGCCACCGGGCCTAGTCGGTGAGCCCCTTCTCCTTCGCGTACGCGTTCGCCACGTCCTCCGGGTCCTTCTTGTCCTTGTCGACCTTGCGGTTCAGCTCGGTCAGATCGGCCGTGGTGAGGACGTTGCCGAGTTCGGCGAGGGCCTTGCGGACCGTCGAGTCGGCCCTGCGGTCGGCGACCAGGGGGACGATGTGCTGGCCGGGTATCAGGTTCTCCGGGTCCGTGAGGACGACCCAGTCGTTGGCCACGATGTCGGTGTCGGTGGTGAAGAGGTTCGCCACGTCCACGTCGCCCTTCTTCAGGGCGCCCTTCACCAGCGGTCCCGAGGAGTCCAGGGACTTGAACTCCTTGAACTCGACCCCGTAACGGCTCTTCAGGCCCACCGCGCCCACCTCGCGTTTCTTCACCTCGGGCGCGGCGCCGATGACGAGCTTGCCGTTCTGCTTCTTCAGGTCGGCGAGGGAGGACAGGCCGTACCTGTCGGCGGTCTCCCGCGTGACGACGAACGCGTCCGAGTCCTCGGCCCTGCCGTACGGCAGCACCTGGAGCCCGGCGGGCAGGGCCATCGCGAGGGCGTTCTGCATCTCGCCCTCCTCCGTGGCCCGGGACTTGGGGGAGAGGTAGTGCAGGAGGGCGCCCTGGTACTCGGGGAGCAGGTCGATGTCGCCGCCCTTGAGCGCGGGGATGAGGATCTCGCGGGTGCCGAGGTTCGGACGGACCTTCGTCTTCACTCCGGCGGCTTCCAGGACGGCCGCGTAGAGGAAGCCGAGCACCTGGTTCTCGGTGAAGTTGGCGGTCCCGATGGTGATCCCGTCCTTGCTGGACCCGCCACCGCCGCCACCACCCCCGTCACCGTCGAGAGAGGTGATCCCACTGCCGCAGGCGGCAAGAACGGGAACGGAGGCGGCGGCGAACAGCCCACCGAGGAGGGTGCGTCGGTTCATGGAGGTCATGGGAAAAGCTCCTGGGGGAGTTACGAAGATCGGGGGCGCGCCCGGTTCTTTCAAGGGGCGCGAGGAACTGCGCGACCAGCCACATGCGGCCCGCAGACTCAGTACGACGGCCAGTTCTTCAGGGGCGCGGGGAACTGCGCGACCAGCCACGACGGACCCGCAGATCCAGCGCGACGGCCGGCGGCAGCCAAGGCATCGGCGCAGGGCAACGCCCTACGCGGGCCGATGCCGGAACAACACCCGCTGCACCCCACTCAGCGCGAGATCGAGAACGACGGCGACAAGGGCGACAAGCACCGCCCCGCCCAGCACCTGCACAAGATCCCGCTGAGCGAGCCCGTCGAACACGTACCGCCCCAGCCCGCCGAAGGACACGTACGCCGCGATCGTCGCCGTGGCCACCACCTGGATCAGCGCCAGCCGCAGCCCCGTCATGATCAGCGGCAGCGCTAGGGGCAGCTCCACCTGGAAGAGGACCTGGTGCCAGCGCATCCCCTGCCCCCGAGCCGCGTCCTTCACGTCCGGATCGACGGCCGTCATCCCCGCGTACGTGTTGGTCACGATCGACGGCACCGCGAGGGCCACCAGCGCCACGTACACCGGCCACATCGACAGGCCGCTGGCGAGGAAGACGAGCACGACCAGGCCGACGGTCGGCAGGGCGCGCCCGAAGGACACGAGGTTGATGGCGAGGAACGCGCCCCGGCCGGTGTGCCCGATCAGCAGGCCCAGCGGCAGGGCGATCGCGGTCGCCACGAGGGTGGCGAGCAGCGAGTACTGGAGGTGCTCGGCGAGACGGTGCCCGATGCCGTCGGGCCCGGTCCACTGCTCGCCGCTGACCAGCCAGTCGCCGAGGTTCTTGAAGAGTTCGTACATGTCAGGCTCGCCGCCTCTTCCACGGGGTGAGTACGTACTGGACGGCGACCAGCAGGGAGTCCGCGACCAGCGCCAGCAGGAGCGTCAGGACGACCCCCACGATCACCGGCGTCGGGAAGTTGCGCTGGAAACCGTCGGTGAAGAGCTGGCCGAGACCGCCGTCGCCGATGTACGTGGCCACGGAGACCAGCGAGATCGACATGACCGTGGCGATCCGGACGCCCGCCATGATCACCGGGAGCGCGAGGGGGAGTTCGACGGTGAGCAGGGTGCGCAGCGGGCGCGTCCCCATGGCCTTCGCGGCCTCCTTCGTCTTCGCGGGGACCGAGTCGAGGCCCTCGACCGTGTTCCGCAGGAGGACGACGAGGGTGTAGATCGTCAGTCCGACGACCGTGGTGGTGCGGGTCAGTCCCGAGACCGGCAGGAGCAGGACGAAGACCGCGATCGACGGGATCGTGAACAGGACGTTCGACAGGCCCAGGAGCACCCCGCGCAGGGGCCGGATCCGGTGGGCGACCACGGCCAGCGGCAGGGAGATCAGCAGGCCGAGGAGGACGGCCGACAGGGCCGCCTGGAGATGGGAGAGCGTGAGGGTGGTGAGGTCGTCGGTGTGGTCGCCGATCCACGACCAGTCGATGGTCATCACGCCACCAGGGCTTCCGCGTGGGCCAGTCCCGCGTGCCGGTGGATCTCGTCGCGCGAGGTCACGCCGGTGAGAGCGCCGTCGGCGTCGACCCGGGCCACGAGTCCGGCCGGGGAGGCGATGGACTCGTTGAGGGCGGCGAGCAGGGAGTCGGTGTCGCGCAGGGGGCGTACGGGGAGTTCGGTGGTCCCGCTGTCGCTGGGCGCGCTGCCGGCGCCGGTGGGTCCGGTGCGCCAGTGCAGGGGTTTGCGGGCGCCGTCCAGGACCAGTTCCCAGGTGCCGCCCTCGGGGGCCGGGGCCTGCGGGATGCCCTTGAGCGAGGTCAGCGACAGGAGTTTCAGGCCGCGTTCGGCGCCCAGGAAGTCCGCGACGAAGTCGTCCGCGGGGCGGGCCAGCAGTTCGGCCGGGGTGGCGCACTGGACGAGATGGCCGCCGGTGCGGAAGACGGCTATCCGGTCGCCGAGCCGTACCGCCTCGTCGATGTCGTGCGTGACGAAGACGATCGTCTTGTTCAGCTCCTTCTGGAGCCGGAGCAGCTCGTCCTGGAGCTGGGTGCGCACGACCGGGTCGACCGCGCCGAACGGTTCGTCCATCAGGAGCACCGGCGGGTCGGCGGCGAGCGCGCGGGCCACGCCGACGCGCTGCTGCTGGCCGCCGGAGAGCTGGTGCGGGTAGCGCTTGCCGGCCTCGGCGCTCAGGCCGACCGTCTCCAGGAGCTCCGCGGCCCGCGACCGCGCCTTGCGGCGGCCCCAGCCGAGGAGCAGCGGCACGGTCGCGATGTTGTCGAGGACCGTGCGGTGCGGGAAGAGGCCCGACTGCTGGATGACGTAACCGATGGAGCGGCGCAGGTCGGCGGCGTCCTGTTCCAGCACGTCACGGCCGCCGACGCGGATGGTGCCCGAGGTGGGGTCGACCATCCGGTTGATCATCCGGAGGGTGGTCGTCTTGCCGCAACCGGAAGACCCCACGAGGACGGTCACGCCCCCTTCCGGCATCTCCAGGGAGAGGTCGTGGACCGCGGTGGTGCCATTCGGGAAACGCTTGTGGACCGCGTCGAACTGGATCATGAGGTGTCCCTTGCCCGGCTGCATATAGTCATGCAGAGTTCTCTCTACTTGAATAGCTTGTCAACGGTGTGGTGTTGATCGCTGGTTTCTTGTGATCGACAGGCAAGACCGAATGCCCGGTTTGAGGGGAGTTTGCGCTCTATGTCGTCTCGGGATGTGGACACGCCGAGTGCGGGAACGTACGGCCTCGTGGTGCTGGACGGTTACAGCACAGGCGTCGCCGACGTCGTACGCCTCGCCGACGGGTCCGCGCGGCCCGTCCCCGGCACCGACGCGATGAAGCGTGTCGAGGAGTCCTGGGACGCGGCCCGGCGCATCGCCGCCACCGGCCGCGTGTACGGCCGCTCCACCGGAGTCGGCGCCAACCGGAACGAGGACGTGCCCACCGAGGCCGCCGCCGAACACGGTCTGCGTCTGCTGCGCAGCCACGCCGGGGCCATCGGCGCCGAACTGCCCGCCCGTGAGGTCCGGGCGATGCTCGCCGTGCGGGCCAACCAGCTCCTCGCGGGCGGTGCCGGTCTGCGCCCCACCGTCGTCACCGCGCTGTGCGAGGCGCTGGAGAGCGGCGCCCATCCCGTCGTGAACGAGTTCGGCTCGGTCGGCACCGGCGACATCGCGGCCCTGGCCCAGGTGGGCCTCGCGCTGGCGGGCGAGCACCCCTGGCGCGACGGCGAGGGGGCCGGCCTGTCCGCGAGGGCGGGCACCGGTGTCGTCGAGCAGGCGGGCGCGCCCGAGCCGCAGCCGCTCGACAACAACGACGCCCTCGCGCTCATCAGCAGCAACGCCCTCACCCTCGGCCAGTCGGCGCTCGCCCTGCACGAACTGCGCGGACTCATCGGGGCCACCCAGGTCGTCGCCGCGCTGTCACTGGTCGCGGTGGACGGCTCGTACGAGGCCTACGCGGCGCCCGTCCACGCCGCCCGGCCGCACCGCGGGTCGACCGAAGTGGCCCGGCGGATGCGGGAGATGATCGGCGCCCCCGACCGGCCGACCCCGCCGCTCGGACGGATCCAGGACCCGTACGGCTTCCGGTGCGTGCCCCAGATCCACGGCCCCGCGCACGACGCCGCCGACGCGCTGGAGGAGGTCCTCGCCGTCGAGATCAACGCGGCCGCCGAGAACCCGCTGATCTGCGCCGCCGACATGGCCGCCTACCACCACGGAGGCTTCTACCAGGCCCAGCTCGCCCTCGCCCTCGACCACTTCAGGCTCTCCCTCACCCAGGTCGCCCGCCTGTCGACCTCACGCCTGTCGACCCTCAACGAACCCGCCTACACCCGGCTGCGCCCCTTCCTCGCCGACCACGAGCCCGCCTCCTCCGGCGTGATGATCCTGGAGTACGCCGCCGGGGCCGCCCTCGGTGACCTGCGGGCCTTCTCCGCGCCCGCCTCGCTCGGCCACGCTGTACTCTCCCGGGGCGTCGAGGAACAGGCGAGTTTCGCCTCGCTCGCCGCTCGCCAGACCCTGCGCGCGTGCAGCGCGTACCGTCTCGTGGTCGGCTGCGAACTCGTCGCCGCCGTACGGGCGCTGCGCCAGCGCGGCCTGCGCCCCGACCCGGAGCTGCCGGTGGGCAGGGCACTGGAGATCGCCGAGTCGGTGCTCGACGCGGACGCGACCGACCGGCCGCTCACGGACGACGTGACGGCGGCGGCCGCGCTGCTCGACCGGTTCACGGACATCTGGAGTGGGGGCACGGCATGAGCGTGGACGGGAACACGAGCGTGAATATGGGCATGGACAGGGACATGGAAACTGGCCCGGACAGCGGCGGTACGAGCGAGGCGAACGGCGCCGACGACACGAGCGGTGCGAGCGCGGACGACCGGAGCGCGGGCGCGAGCGGTGGCGGGGACGCGAGCGGTGGCGGGGACGCGAGCGGTGGCGGGGACGGGGCGGGCGCGGGCGTGAGCGACGCGCCCGCCGGGCGGCTGCAGGCCCTCTTCGAGGGGCACCGGCTGACGCCCACCCAGCGGCGCATCGCGCACAGCATGGTGCGCCGGGCCGCCGACGTGCCGTTCCTGTCGAGCGTGGAACTGGCCGAACTCGCCGGGGTCAGCCAGCCCTCCGTCACCCGCTTCGCCGTCGCTCTCGGCTTCGACGGCTACCCGGCGCTGCGCAGACACCTGCGGGAGGTCGCACCGGCCGAACCCGCCCCCGACACCGGCTCGTACAACGAGTACCAGCAGGCCGTCGAGGCCGAGATCGAGAACCTCCGCCATCTCGCCTCCGTGCTGGCCGACCCGCGCCCCGTCGAACGGGCCGGCCGGCTCCTCGCCGCCTCCCGCCCCCTGCCGGTGCTCGGACTGCGGGCCGCCGCGTCCCAGGCGTACGGCTTCGCCTACTTCGCGGCCAAGGTCCACCCGGATGTCCGGCTGCTGCACGAGGGCGGCACGATGGTCCACGACCGCATCGACGCGGCGGTACGGGCCGGAGCCAGCACCCTGCTGTGCTTCGCGCTGCCCCGCCACCCGCGCGAGGTCGTCGACACCCTCGCCTACGCGAAGGAGGCTGGGCTGACCGTCGTCACCGTCGCGGACTCCGCGTTCGCGCCGGTCGCCAAGGTGTCCGACCTGCTGCTGCCCGCCGCCGTCGGAACCGGCCTCGCCTTCGACACGGTCTGCGCGCCGATGCTGCTCGGGCGGGTCCTGCTGGAGGCGATGTGCGACGGACTGCCGGACGCCCAGGCACGCCTGGAGGAGTTCGACGCGCGGGCCGCGGCGCGGAGCCTGTTCGTCGAGTAGCGGCACCTCGCGGGCGGAGTACCGGCGACCGGCCGATTTTTTGGTGTTCTCTCAGATGCGTCTCACGTTCGGCCGCTAATCTGCCCGCCACACACAGGCGTCTGGTGAGGAGGCGGATCGTGGCGCGCGGAGGGCAGGGACTTGCTCGGGTGGCCGTCGTCGTACGGGCCGGAGCGGCACCGCTGGGCTGGCTCGGGATCGTCGCGGCGGGAGTGGGCGTACTGGTGCCCGGAATCACGGGACGGCGGATCGGGGTGCTGGCCGGAGCCGCGCTCTTCCTGATCACGGCGGTCGTCGTCCTGCTGACGCACCGCAAACGGTACGTGGCACTCGCCCGCGGCGCCGACCGCGCGAGCAAGCACGACGTGCTGCAGGACCGGGCGGTGACCGTACGCAACTGGCGCCGGGGGCACCGCTGGTGGGCGCTCCTCGCCTTCGCCGTGGCCCTGGGCTCGGCGTTCACCGTGCCGGCCGCGGGCGGGATGCTGCTCGCGGGCGCCGGAGCGGGCCTGCGTCTCAAGGCCGCCTGGATCGGCCGGCTCGAACGGGCCGCCGAGTCGCTCCTGTGGGTGCGGGTCGACTGGCTCGGCCGCGGTGCGGGCGTTCCGGCGGGCCAGCGCGTCAAGGGCTACCGGGCCACCGGGATCGCCGCGGGCGACGCCGCGCCCGGTGGGGCGCGGCGTCGGGCCGGGGTGCTGGTCTGATCCCTCAGACCTCCAGATCGCTCTCGATCTTCTTCAACTGGTGCCTGGCCATGGCCAGGTTGGCGCGTTTGGCGTCGAGCACCAGGTAGAGGAAGAGTCCGTTGCCGCCCCGGCCCTTGATCAGCCGGATCAGGTGGTACTGGTCGGACAGCGTGATCAGGATGTCCTCGATCTCGCCCTTCAGGCCCAGGTGCTCCATGGTGCGGATCTTGGCGCGGACGACGTCGGTGTTGCCGGCCGCGGCGACGGTGAGGTCGAAGCTCTTGCTGCCGCCGATCGTGCCCAGCGCCATACCGGTGGTGTAGTCGACGAGAGCGGCTCCGGTCGCGCCCTCGATGGAGGCCAGGGTCTCTTTCAACGCGGTCTCGGTGTTCGTCATGGTGGTGCCGGTCCTTTCGGTTCGGGTCAGTTCAGGTCGGTTCTGATCGGTCCGGGTCGGTGCGGTGTGGCCGGGTTCAACGGCTCTCACCGGTCGGCCCGGGGACCGTGCGCGCTGTGCGCGCGGTTCTGTTGCGTGGGGTGAGGGCGGCCTTCGGGGCGGGCCGGGCCGCCGGGGCCGGCTGGGCTTCGGCTGCGGCCTCGACGAGTTCGCCGATCCGGGTGCCGGAGCGGCGCCCTTCGAGGTGCAGCCGGCCGACGTTCGCCCGGTCGCCCGCCAGCAGCGTCAGTACGGCGGAGGGTCCCGCCGCGTAGGTCGCCACATAGCCGTGCTCGCCGCGCAGCAGAAGTTCGCGGAAGTCGCCCCGTCCGGTCGCGTCCGCCACGCGGAGGGCGACCCCCAGTGCGGCGGCGGTGAGGGCGGCCAGCCCCTCCGGCTCCACGCCCGGAGTGTCCTGGGCCAGTACCAGGCCGTCGACGCTGGCCGCGAGCGCGCCCGTCAGCTGGGGCACCCGGGCCCGTAACCGGTGCAGTTCGTCGAGGACTTCGGCCTCCGCCGCCATCAGTTGTCTCCTCTCGGCACGCTGTCGGAGCGCGCGGATCACAAGGCCTCCAATGCGTCTCTGAGCCGGCGCAGCAGGGCCACGTCGGGATCCGCCGACGCCTGCGCGGCCTGCGCCGCCTGGGCGGTCGCAGTGGAGACGGGGGACATGGGGGACACGGGGGGTGCGGCGGTCTCCGGTGCCCGGCACTCGACGGTGCGCGCGCGGGTCGTCACGATCCCGGCGGCCGCCAGCCGGCGGACGTCGACCAGCGTGTGGAACCCCGGCCGGCCGAGGACCCGTGAGATGTCCGAGACCGTGCGCGCCCCGTCGACCTGGTCGAGAACCGTGCGCTGACGCGGTGGGAGGACCACGTCGACGGCACGGGCGGTCCGGACGAGTTCCGCGGTGTCCGTGTCCGGATCCGGCCAGATGCGGTGCAGCAGCGCGCGGCGCCGCAGTGTCTCGCGCTCCACCGCGCCCACGGTCACCGGCCGTACGGGGCCGATCCAGTGCGCGACCCCGTACCGGAACCGCGCCGGGCCGCTGCTCGCGCCGAGCGTGAAGAACGCGGCGTCGTACAGCGCCCCCAGATGGCACAGCTCCAGGGCGCCCGCGGCCAGCCGCCCGCTGTCCACCAGGAACCGTCCGACACGGCGTTCGGCGCCCGCCTCCGAGACCGCCTCCCACCAGCCGTCGGAACCCAGTGCCCCACGGCTGGTGAGCAGGATGTCCAGCCCGGGGGTCGCGGGGCTCTCGGCGTGCACCACCTGGCCCTCGACCAGGTACAGCACTCCGCGATCCCGTGTCAGTACGCCGGTGGCGCGCTCCTCCGCGAGCCGGCTGAGCATGGGACTGAGCACGGGCGGGACCGAGGCCGGCCCGTCCGCACCGTCCGCGCCGTCCGGGTGGACGGGCGGGACGAGTGGGCCGAGCGGGTCGGGGTCGGGTCTGCCCAGTCCCGGCAGGGGGCCTGCTTCCATCGTGGTCACCCCACCACCAGCCGTTCCGCCATCTCGCCCAGGCGTATTCGGGCCAGGGCGAGATTGCCGTCCGAACGTCCCAGCCACAGATGCAGGAACACACTGCTGTCGAAGGTCGTCCGGACGAAACGCAGGACGTGATAGCTGTCCCTGTTGCTGACGATGAGGTCCTCCACCGGCGGCTGCCCGCCGGACCAGTCGGCTCCTTCCTCGGGTGCGAAGGCCTTGTGCTCCGCGGCGAGCCGGGCGAGTTCCGCCGCCTCGGCCGCGGTGGCCTCGTGATCCCCGTTCGGTGAGTCCCCGACCGTGCCCAGAGCCAGTCCGCTGGTCCAGTCGACCACCGAGGCTCCCCGGGCTCCGGGTAGCCTCATGGCCTCCAGCAGGCACTCGTCGATTCCGGGCACGGTGCTTCCCTCCCGCCCGTCGGTTCAGCTGAGTGACGCAGAAGCTACGCAACGTGTGCGTGACGGGTGAGAGATAGGGCATTTTCCTGTGGAACATGCCAGTTGCTGGCTAGTGTGGGTCGATTGCCCTGAAGACAATCAGACCTTCTGCCTTTTCCCGGTTCGCGGATTCGATCCGGTCACGCCGGGTTCGCGCGGGTCAACGCCTCCGTGTGCGCCCCTCCCGACTCCGCCACGAGTTCGTCGAGCGTCTGCGCCGCGCGGACCGTCGCGAACCGCACCCCGCCGGCCCCGTCCGGACCGAAACCGTGCACGGCGGGCCGCGCGAGCGAGTTGTACCCGTAGTGGTGCGCGAAGTAGTACGCCCCCGTGTCCAGCGCCGCCGCGTAGTCGCCCTGTTCGAGCAGCGGCATCGACCGGCCCTCCGCCAGCAGGTCGCCCGCGAAGCAGGCGGGCCCCGCCACGTCCTGGACCACCTCGGGCCCCGTCTTGGGCCGCCCCTTGGCGTCGTACGCGGCCACCCGCAGCGGCCAGGACCCGGGCGCGTACACCGTGCGGGCCGCCACCTGGACCCCCGCGTGCGTCACCGCGATGGCCCGGCCGCCCGCCGACTTCGCGTACTCGACGCGCGCCAGCACCACGCCGTGCTTGGCGAGCAGCGACCGCCCGAACTCCGTGACCAGCCCGTACCGCCCGTCGAACAGCCCCGGCACACTCGACGCGAGGAGCCGTGCGTACTCCTCGTACGTCGGGGTGTGGACGTCCGAGCCGAAGTTCACCGGCAGCCCGCCGCCGATGTCGAGCGTGTCGATCTGCCGTCGCCCGGCCCGTTCGTTGATCTCCTCCGCGAGCCCGTACGCCTCGGCCACCCCGCGTGCCATCAGCTCCAGCGGCATCCCCTGCGACCCGGAGTGCGTGTGCAGCCGGGTCAGCCACGGCCGGTCCAGGTACGCCCGCACGACCCACTCGCGCGCCCCCTCGTCCCGCAGCGCGACGCCGAACTTCGAGGTCGCCGTCGCCGTGGACAGCGCCCCGATCGAACCCCCGCCGACCTGCGGGTTCACCCGCAGCCCCAGAGGCGAGCGGGTCGACGCCGACCCGACCAGCGCGTCGATCCGCGCCAGCTCCTGGGGGTTGTCCGCGTTGACCGCGATCCCCAGCGCGAGTGCCTCCCGCAGCTCCGAGGGGGTCTTCGCGGGCGAGTCGAGGACCGTACGGGACGGGGGCACCCCGGCCGCGCGGGCGAGGGCCAGCTCGCCCGGACTCGCGACCTCCATGCCGATGCCCTCCCCGTGCAGCAGCCGCAGCACGGGGACGAGCGGGGTCGCCTTCACCGCGAACGCGTGCAGCACGGGCGTACCCGGTGCGGTCACCGCGTCGAAGGCCGCCCGCAGGGCCGTTACGGAGGACCGGATTCCGGTGGTGTCGAGGAGCGCGACGAGGGGCGTGGAGGGGCTTACGAGTCCCTGTTCCACGGCGGCGCGAACGGCCTCGTCGCGCCGCGTGGCCCCGTCCGTCCGCTCACCTGTGTATGCAGCCATGGGCCCAGCCAAACACCCGTGCGGTGCCCCCGCTGGCCCGCGAGGGTATTGACTAGTTCTATTCAGGAGCTCAGGATATGAATATCCGCTGTACCGCTGGATGAACGGCACCACCCGGAGTACTCACCCGTCGCCAGGAGGCAGACCATGTCAGGACCCCGCCCCGTCCGAGCACCGCGCGGAACGGAACTGAGTGCCCTGGGATGGCAGCAGGAAGCCGCTCTGCGGATGCTGCAGAACAACCTCGACCCCGAGGTCGCCGAGCACCCCGACAAGCTCGTCGTCTACGGCGGCACCGGCAAGGCCGCCCGCGACTGGCGCTCCTACGACGCCATGGTCCGTACGCTGCGGACGCTGAAGCAGGACGAGACGATGCTCGTCCAGTCCGGCCGCCCCGTCGGCGTCATGCAGACCCACGAGTGGGCGCCGCGCGTCCTCATCGCCAACTCCAACCTGGTCGGCGACTGGGCGAACTGGGAGGAGTTCCGCCGCCTCGAAGCCCTCGGCCTCACCATGTACGGCCAGATGACCGCCGGATCGTGGATCTACATCGGCACGCAGGGCATCCTCCAGGGCACCTACGAGACCTTCTCCGCCGTCGCCGCGAAGAAATTCGGCGGGACGCTCGCCGGGACCATCACCCTGACGGCCGGCCTCGGCGGCATGGGCGGCGCCCAGCCGCTCGCCGTGACCATGAACGACGGCGTCGCGATCTGTATCGACGTCGACCCGCGCGCCATCGAGCGCCGTATCGAGCACCGGTACCTGGACGTACGCGCCGACTCCCTGGAGCACGCCCTCCAGCTCGCCGTGGAGGCCCGGGACGCCCGCCGCCCGCTCTCCATCGGCCTGCTCGGCAACGCCGCCGAACTGCTGCCGCGGATGCTCGCCGAGGGCGCCCCGATCGACATCGTGACCGACCAGACCTCGGCCCACGACCCGCTGGCCTATCTGCCCGTGGGCGTCGAGTTCGACGACATGGCCGCGTACGCCGCGAAGGACCCGGCCGGTTTCACCACCCGGGCCCGTGAGTCCATGGCGCGGCACGTGGAGGCCATGGTGGGCTTCATGGACGCCGGCGCCGAGGTCTTCGACTACGGCAACTCCATCCGGGGCGAGGCCCAACTCGCCGGATACGAGCGGGCGTTCGCCTTCCCCGGCTTCGTGCCCGCCTACATCCGGCCGCTGTTCTCCGAGGGCAAGGGCCCCTTCCGCTGGGCCGCCCTGTCCGGTGAGGCGTCCGACATCCACAAGACGGACAAGGCGATCCTCGACCTCTTCCCGGAGAACGAGTCCCTGCACCGCTGGATCAAGCTGGCCGGCGAGCGTGTCCACTTCCAGGGCCTGCCCGCCCGCATCTGCTGGCTCGGGTACGGCGAGCGGGACAAGGCGGGCGAGCGCTTCAACGACATGGTCGCCTCGGGCGAACTGGCCGCCCCTCTGGCCATCGGCCGCGACCACCTCGACTGCGGTTCCGTCGCCTCCCCGTACCGCGAGACCGAGGCCATGCTCGACGGCTCGGACGCGATCGCCGACTGGCCGCTGCTGAACGCCATGGTGAACGTGGCCTCCGGCGCGTCCTGGGTGTCCATCCACCACGGTGGCGGTGTGGGCATGGGGCGCTCCATCCACGCGGGGCAGGTGTCGGTGGCCGACGGCACGCGGTTGGCGGGCGAGAAGATTCGCCGCGTGCTGACGAACGACCCCGGGATGGGGGTCATTCGGCATGTCGATGCCGGGTACGACATCGCGGAGACGGTTGCCGACGAGCGGGGCGTGCGGGTTCCCATGCGGGAGGGCGAGTGAGCGGGTCGTTGTCCGGCGGGGGCGCTGCCCCCGGGCCCGGCCAGGGGCTCCGCCCCCGGACCCCCGATCGGCCTGAACGGCCTCGTCCTCAAACGCCGGACGGGCTGGAAGTGCCCGAGCGGTCTGGTCGGCAGGAGCCGGACGGGCTGGAAGTGGCCGAGCGGTCTGGTCGGCAGGCGCCGGATGGGCTGGAAGTGGCCGAGCGGTCTGGTCGGCAGGCGCCGGACGGGCTGAAGGCGCCCAGGGGGTCCTCCTTTCTTGAGATGTGGGGGGAGCTGGAGTCCATCGGGCGGCATGCCGGGTCCGGGGGGTATCGGCGGTTCGCCTGGACCGGGGCCGATACCGACTGCCGTGCCTGGTTCCGGGCGCAGGCCGAGGCGCGTGGGCTCACCCTCGAACTGGACCGGAACGGGAACCAGTGGGCCTGGCTCGGCGACCCCTTCGCGGGGGACGCCGTCGTCACCGGGTCCCACCTCGACTCCGTGCCCGACGGCGGTGCCTTCGACGGGCCCCTCGGCGTCGTGTCCTCCTTCGCCGCGCTGGACGAACTGCGCGGCCGGAACGCGCGGTTCACCAAGCCCCTCGCCATCGTGAACTTCGGCGACGAGGAAGGCGCCCGCTTCGGGCTCGCCTGCGTGGGCTCGCGGCTCACCGCCGGGGAACTCACCGTCGAGCAGGCGCACCGGCTCACCGACGCCGACGGGATCACCCTCCCGCAGGCGATGGAGGCCGCGGGCCACGACCCGGACGCCATCGGCGCGGACCCCGAACGCCTGGGCCGTATCGGCGCGTTCGTCGAACTGCACGTCGAGCAGGGGCGCGCCCTGGACCTGACCGGCGACCGGGTCGGCGTCGCCAGCGCCATCTGGCCGCACGGACGGTGGCGGTTCGACTTCCGGGGCGAGGCCAACCACGCGGGCACCACCCGCCTCGTGGACCGCCGCGACCCCATGCTGTCGTACGCGGAGACCGTGCTCGCGGCCCGCCGGGAAGCCCGGCTCGCCGGTGCGGTGGCCACCTTCGGCAAGATCTCCGTCGAACCGAACGGCGTCAACGCCATCCCCTCCCTCGTACGCGGCTGGCTCGACTCCCGCGCCGCCGACCAGGCGACCCTCGACACGGTCGTCCACGGCATCGAGAAGGCCGCCCGCGAGTACGCCGACGCGCACGGCATCCACCTCGACGTCGTCCGGGAGTCGTTCACCCCGGTCGTCGAGTTCGAGCACGCCCTGCGGGACGAGATCGCCCGACTCCTGGGCGGGGGAACGGGCCAGGACCCCGCGCACCTGAACGTGCCCGTCCTCGGGACCGGTGCGGGACACGACGCCGGGATCCTCTCCGGTTCGATCCCGACCGCCATGCTGTTCGTACGCAACCCCACGGGGGTCTCGCACTCGCCGGCCGAGCACGCCGCCGAGGACGACTGCGTGGCCGGGGTGACCGCACTCGCCGACGTACTGGAAGGGCTGGCCTGCAAGTGAGTGAGCCGCACATGAGCGCGCGAGGCACGACGTACTGGCTGGAGCACGCCTGGCTCGACTCCTACGTGGAGCCGGGCGTGGCCCTCGACGTGGACACGGACGGCCGGATCGCCGCCGTCCGCACGGGCGTCGACAGTCCACCGCCCGGAGCGGAGATCCTGCGCGGCCTGACCCTCCCCGGCCTCGCCAACACCCACAGCCACGCCTTCCACCGGGCCCTGCGCGGCACCGTCCAGGTCGGCTCCGGGACCTTCTGGACCTGGCGCGAGATCATGTACTCCGTCGCGGACCGGCTCACCCCGGACACGTACCACGCGCTCGCCCGCGCGGTGTACGCGGAGATGGCGCTCGCCGGGGTCACGGCCGTCGGCGAGTTCCACTACGTGCACCACGCGCCCGGCGGCACCCCGTACGCCGACCCGAACGCCATGGGCGAGGCGCTCGTCGAGGCCGCCGCCGAGGCGGGCATCCGCATCACCCTCCTCGACACCGTCTACCTCGCCGCCGGCCTCGTCGACGCGCGCAGGGGACAGCCCCCGAACCGGCACCAGCTCCGCTTCTCCGACGGCACCGCGGAAGCCTGGGCAACACGCTGTTCAGTTCTCAAGGACCGGGATCACGCGCGGATCGGGGCCGCCGTCCACTCCGTACGGGCCGTGCCCGCCGGGCAGTTGGCGACGGTGGCGCGGTGGGCCGAGGAGCGGCAGGCCCCGCTCCATGTGCACCTGTCCGAGCAGACGGCCGAGAACGACGCCTGCCTGGCGGCCCACGGCCGTACGCCCACGCAGCTGCTCGCCGACCACGGGGTGCTGGGCCCGCGCACCACGGGCGTGCACAACACCCACCTCACCGACGACGACATCGCACTGCTCGGCCGCTCGGGCACCGGCACATGCATGTGCCCGACCACCGAGCGCGACCTCGCCGACGGCATCGGACCGGCCGTCGCCCTCCAACAGGCCGGCTCCCCGCTCTCCCTCGGCTCCGACAGCCACGCCGTCATCGACCTGCTCGAAGAGGCGCGCGCGATGGAGCTGAACGAACGCCTGCGCAGCCGTACCCGAGGTCACTGGACCGCGGCGGCGCTCCTGCGCGCCGCCTCCGCCGACGGTCACGCGGCCCTCGGCTGGGCCGACGCGGGCACGCTCGAAGCGGGTGCGCTCGCCGACTTCACGACGGTCGCGCTCGACTCCGTCAGGACAGCGGGGACGCTGCCGCGGCTCGGGGCCGAGACGGCCGTATTCGCAGCGACAGCGGCGGACGTGCGGCACACCGTCGTGGGCGGCCGGCACGTCGTACGCGACGGGGTGCACACCCTCGTCCCGGACGTGCCGCAGGCCCTGGCGGACGCCATCGAAGCGCTGCGCGCCTGAACTCCGGCCCCGAACGGGCCCCTGTTGCCCCGACTGCCCTCAAGGACGCCATGAGCAGCATCAGCGGTAGCAATACCGGCAGCACGACTCTCATCACCAACATCGCCAGTCTGGTCACCAACGACTCCTCCCTCGGTGACGGATCTCCGCTCGGTCTGATCCAGGACGCGGCCGTCGTCATCGACGGCGACCGCATCGCGTGGACCGGTGACTCAAGAAAAGCACCCGCCACTGACAATCGGGTCGACGCCGGTGGCCGAGCGGTGATCCCCGGCTTCGTGGACTCCCACTCCCACCTGGTCTTCGCCGGCGATCGCACGCAGGAGTTCAACGCCCGGATGTCCGGCCGCGCCTACAGCGCCGGCGGCATCCGCACGACCGTCGCGGCCACCCGCGCCGCGAGCGACGAGGAGCTGGAGCGCAACGTCGTCCACTACCTCGACGAGGCTCTGCGCCAGGGCACGACCACGTTCGAGACGAAGTCCGGCTACGGGTTGACGGTCGAGGACGAGGCGCGGGCCCTGCGCATCGCGTCCGCGCACACCGACGAGGTCACCTACCTCGGCGCGCACATCGTCTCGCCGGACTACGCGGACGACCCCGCCGCGTACGTCGCGCTCGTCACCGGCGAGATGCTCGACGCGTGTGCCCCGTACGCGCGTTGGATCGACGTCTTCTGCGAGAAGGGCGCCTTCGACGGGGACCAGGCCCGCGCGATCCTCACGGCGGGCAGGGCGAAGGGGCTCCACCCGCGCATCCACGCCAACCAGCTCTCGTACGGGCCCGGAGTGCAGTTGGCCGTCGAGCTGGACGCGGCCAGCGCCGACCACTGCACGCACCTCACCGACGCGGACGTGGACGCGCTCGCGAGCGGCGACACGGTGGCGACGCTGCTGCCCGGCGCGGAGTTCTCGACGCGCGCCGATTGGCCGGACGCCCGCCGCCTGCTCGATGCGGGTGTCACGGTCGCCCTGTCGACGGACTGCAACCCGGGCTCGTCCTTCACGTCGTCCGTACCGTTCTGCATCGCGCTCGCGGTACGGGACATGGGCATGACGCCGGACGAGGCGCTCTGGTCGGCGACGGCGGGCGGGGCGCGGGCTCTGCGCCGCACCGACGTCGGCCGCGTGGCTCCGGGCGCGTACGCCGACTTGGCGTTCCTGGACGCCCCGAGCCACGTGCACTTGGCGTACCGGCCGGGGGTGCCGCTGGTTTCGGAAGTGTGGAGGCGCGGAGTCCGTACGGTCTGACCTGCAGTCGTCCGGCGTCGTGTCAGCCCGTGCTGGGCGGAGTGCTTTCCTCGGCGTCGAGCTGGTGGTCCGCCCGGACGTAGCTCTCGGGCAGCAGATCTTCTCTACTCTCATGCGCTGTCGAGCGACGCCGGAGTGGGCGGCGACCGTCCGGGGCCCCGGTCGTCGGCGCGGCTGAGATCAGGGCACCGACCCCGCCGGCCTTGACCCTGCGTATCAGGTGGGCCAACGGGCCCATGGACGTGCAGAGTTCGGTGGTGGGGCTGTCGCTCTCGCGGAGGTGGACGGTGCCAGGGGAGACGGCGATCTCGACGCAGGTGTTGCCTTCGCCGCCCCCCGAGTAGGTCGACTTCTGCCAGCGCAGGGCTTCGTCCATATGCGGTTCGCGACTCCTTGATTACGTTGTGGTGCGGACCGCGCCGGCCTTCACCCCGAGTATCAGGTGGGCCAACGGGCCGACGGTGGTGTTGAGTTCGGCACCGGGGGAGTCGCTTTCGCGGAGGTGAACGGTTCCAGGGGAGACGGCGATCTCGACGCAGGTGTTGCCCTCACCGCCGTCCGAGAAGGTGGACTTCTGCCAGTGCAGGGTGTGGCTCATGGGGTGCCTCACAATTCCTTCGTCAGGCGGTGGATGAAGTCCCGGGACGCCGTGGGTTCCATGGACGCCTTCTCCACCTTACGGAAGAGCGTTCGGAGCCGTTCCAGCTGTGCTTCGGCGTCGATGAACATGGTTCCGCCGGGGGTGTCCTTGAGCCCGGTGTCCAGGCGGGCCAGCGGACCGCCCAAGTACAGCATCGAGGCTCCGGCTCCGGCGAAGTGGTCCTGATCGGTCGGGATGACACGTACGGTGGCGTGCCCCTGCTCGATCTCGACCAGGATGCGGCGGAGTTGGGCGACCGAGGCCTGGCGGTCGGCCACGCGGACGCGTAGCGCGAACTCGTGAATGATTGTCTCGTACGGGGGCGGGCTGGCGCCCTCGATGACGGCGTGCCGCTTCATCCGGTGCTCCACCCGAGGCGCCAGCTCGCTCTCCGGCAGTTCCGGACGCATGTACCCGAAGATCGCCCGCGCGTAGGCAGGTGTTTGCAGCAGTCCGGGAATGTGCGTGATGACGACCTCTCGCAAGAACGTCGCATGGTGCTCCGCCTCGGCCACGTCCAGGTTCACCTGGGGCAGAACGCCCCGGTACTCGTCCCACCACCCGCGTGTGCGCTCGCCTGCCATGGCTGCGAGCGCATCGATCAGTGCTTCGTCCGGGCAGGCGTAGTGGGCTGCAAGGCGCCGGATACGCTCCGCGCTGACGCCTGCGATGCCCGCCTCCATCTGGCTCATCTGCGTCGAGGTGGAGTCGAGGAACGCGGCAACATCGCGTGCTTTAAGGCCGGAAGCCTCGCGCAGCCTGCGCAGTTCGGTTCCCAGGCGAGCCTGGCGTGCCGTGGGATGACTCCTTGGCGGCATACGCCCTCCGATTGTCGACCGCTCTGCGGTGTGCCACGTACGGGTGGCAGGTTACGCAGTCGGTTGCAGCGGCATTAATTAATGCCCTACCTTCGGTGACGTAACGAACACGCTGCGGAAGCGCACCGCTCCGTCCTGCCATGACGGCTGCGGCCCTGCCACCGCCCGTGCATCCACCCCGCCCCCCCCACCTGGAGCTGCCGCATGCCCGAAAACGAGGCTGAACCCTGGGAGTACTCCCTCTCCATCCCCAACGACCCCCGCGGCGTCACGATCTGCCGCCGCACCCTGCGCCTCATCCTCACCATGCACGGGCTGATCCGCCTCGTCGACGTCGCCGAACTCCTCGCGACCGAGTTGGTCGCCAACGCCGTGCTCCACACGAAGGGGCCCGCGACCCTCCGGGTCTGCTGGTCGGTCGGGGTCCTGCGGATCGGAGCGTGGGACACGGACCCCGAACCGCCAGAGCCGCCCGGAGAGTTGACGGCCCTCGCCGACGCCGAGGGCGGCAGAGGCCTTGCCCTGGTCCACGCGTGCTCCGACGCCTGGGGCTGGCACCCCCTGTTCAGACACGGCAACCGAGGCAAGTACGTGTGGTGTGACCTGGCCGCCGTGTAGCCCGTTGACCGGATCGAACGGAAGGGACGTGATGACGGCGATCCAGTACTTCTGGCGACACCCGCTTGCCGAGCAGGTGCGCGAGGAAGGGCGCGAAGAGGGGCGGGTCCAGGAGATGGGTGGGCGGCCCGGTAGCGGAAAGCGCGGGGCCGGGCCGGTCTGTCCGGCTCGGCCCCGCGCGTGTCCTGCTACGGCGAAGGTGTCACTCTTCGACAGTCAGACCCCTTCGCAGACGCACCAGCGTCCGCGACAGCAGTCGCGACACGTGCATCTGCGAGATGCCCAGTTCCTCGCCGATCTCCGACTGAGTCAGATTGGCGACGAAGCGCAGCGACAGGATCTGCCGGTCGCGGTGCGGAAGTTCGGCGATCAGCGGTTTCAGCGACTCCACGTACTCGATGCCTTCGAGCCCGTGGTCCTCGTAACCGATCCGGTCCGCCAGCGCGCCCTCGGAGTCGTCCTCCTCGGGCTGGGCGTCCAGTGAGCTGGCCGTGTAGGCGTTGGACGCCGCCATGCCCTCGACGACCTCGTCGTTCGACAGCCCCAGACGCTCCGCCAGCTCTCCCACCGTCGGAGCGCGGTCCAGTTGCTGTGCGAGTTCGTCGCCCGCCTTGGCCAGGTCGAGGCGGAGCTCCTGCAGCCTTCGCGGTACGCGCACGGACCATGACGTGTCACGGAAGAAGCGCTTGATCTCGCCGACGATGGTCGGCATCGCGAAAGTGGGGAACTCGACGCCGCGGCTGAGTTCGAAGCGGTCGATCGCCTTGATCAGGCCTATCGTGCCGACCTGGATGATGTCTTCCATCGGCTCACTGCGGGAGCGGAACCGGGAGGCGGCGAACTTGACCAGGGCGAGGTTGAGTTCGACCAGAGTGTTGCGGACGTACGAGTACTCGGAGGTGCCTTCCTCCAGCGACTCAAGCCGCTCGAAGAGGGTCTTGGAGAGCGCTCGCGCGTCTACCGGGCCCACCTCCGCGAACGGGGGGATCTCGGGAAGCCCGGCGAGGCCGGCGTTCTCGTCGGCGGACTCTTCTTCCAGTTCGTCCAGAGGGCGTGTCGACGTCGCCCTCTGGGCCTGCGATGCGTCGAGCCGGGGTGACATGATGTCCTCCATCGTTCTCGGCATATGGCTGCCGATGCCAATACGTGCACTGCGGTGTGCGGCGCCTCCAAAGCCGGCCGTGTCGAAAACTGTCTCTACTAGCCCTACCCGCTTTCGTGACTCGCCCGCAAGTGAGTTTTGCGGTGAAATGTCCGATTCTTGGCGGTTGTTCGGGTGTCAGAGTGTGCAGGGAAGGCGTAGGGTTCGAGTGCGTCAACGAACAACCACATCGGTCGGAAGAGAGAGACGGCATGGACCGCGGGACGGTCGGCAGCGCACAGTCGGGCCGGCTTCTGGTCGAGGTGCGAGAAGAGGGCACTAGTGCCGTCGTCACCCCGGCGGGTGAGCTGGATCACCATACGGCGGATCTTCTGCGCGAACCGGTCGAGGACTGCCTCGACCGCGGGTTCGTGCGTCTCGTCGTGGACTGTTCACGGTTGGAGTTCTGCGACTCCACCGGACTGAACGTCCTTCTCGGTGCTCGGCTGCGCGCCGAGGCCGCCGGTGGCGGGGTCCACCTGGCAGGAATGCTGCCGGTGGTGGCCCGGGTCTTCGAGATCACCGGGGCGGAGGCCGTCTTCACCGTGCACGACACGCTGGAAGCGGCATTGGACGACAAGAGCGGGGCAGGTGACTCCGCGGCGGACGGCTCCGCGGTGGACGGTTCCGCGGCGGCGGGCGAGGGCGGCGCCGACCGGCCCGCGGCCGATCGGGGTGACTAGTCGCCCCGAGGTGTCGTCCTGCGGCACAGTTGTGTCCAGGTCGCCCTCGGTGTGATCGACGTGGTCTACGCGGTCGGTGTGATCGACGTGGTCCGCAGGATGGCGGAGTCTCGTCATCCGTACCGAACAAGTGGGTGTTCCGGCGGTTCGGTCGGGCAGGAGACATCCTGAATATGTCAACGGACCGAACGGCAAGTGCGCGGCAGTCCCGGACCACTCCCGGAGCCCGAGTGTCCCGAGCTTTCCGAGTGCGCCGCGTGTGCTGAATGTGCTGAGAACTGAGTCTTGAATCGTGAACTGGTGAATCGGTGAGGTGAAGCGCTGATGAGCACCACCCGGCCTTACTCGCCGGGCGACCGCGGCCCTGAATCGGGCGACGGCGGCGCTTCCGGGGCGTCTCCGGGCGGTACGCCCCCCGGGCGTCATGCCCGCCGGCTGAGCTTCGACGGCGAGAGCGGGGTCGTTCCGCTCGCCCGTGACTTCGCGCGGCAGGCGCTGTACGAGTGGGGGTGGCTGCCCGCGGCCACCGCCGATCGGCGGGCCGCGGCGGAGGATGTGCTGCTGGTCGTCTCCGAACTCGTCACCAACGCGTGCCTGCATGCGGAGGGTCCGGACGAGCTCTGGATCTCCTGCGAGAACAAGGTGCTGCGGATCGAGGTGTCCGACCGTGGGGCCGGTCAGCCCGCGCCGCGGACGCCGCATCGGGCCGGGCGGCCCGGTGGGCACGGGATGTTCATCGTGCAGCGGCTGTGTCTGGACTGGGGTGTGATCCGGGCGGAGGGGGTTGCCGGGAAGACGGTCTGGGCGGAGTTGGGTGCGCCGGCGTAGCCGTTTGCCGTGGCGTTGCCCTTTGTGAGGTGCGGTGCGGTGCCCTGTGGGCCGCGTCGGCTGCGTGTTTTCGGGTGCGGGTCCGGTGGGGGCTGGTCGCGCAGTTCCCCGCGCCCCTGACGGGGCGGTCCTTCGGACCTGCCCCTCCTGGAACGCCCTTCCCGAGTTGACCCCCGGCCCCGTCGCTCACCCCGTGCGCATTGGATCCTCACGGATCCGGTGCGCATTTTGTCTTCCCTCGGCAAGGGGCCGGGCGTACCTTGACGGCCGATCTGATGTTCCGTCAGGAACCGTGTCAGGAACGCCTTCGGGAATGAGGGACCGTGTCATACCGGACGTACCAGAAACGAACCGCAGCGCTCGCGTCCGCCGCGGCCCTGGCCGGCTCGGCGGTGCTGATGGCCGCCCCCGCAGCCCGGGCCGACGTGGTGGACGTCAACTACCAGTGCAAAACCCCTATCGGTGACAAGTCGGCCGTCTCGCCCATCGACATCAAGAGTGTCAAGAGCGGCAGCGGCTACCGGCTCACGATGACCTTCGAGAAGGGCGTCTCGTCCAGCCCCGTAGAACTGGGCAAGGGCGCGATGAACCCGAGCGCGGTCATCAAACTCGGCGGCGCCGACAGCGGCACCGTGGCGGTCAAGGGCCCGCCGAACCCGGCCGCGATCCCCGCCAACACCCCCATCAAGATCACCGATCTGACCGGCACGTACACCCCGAAGGGCAGCGGCAAGGTCACCTTCACCGCGGGCGTGCTGACCATCAAGGCCCTCGGTACGACGACCACGTGCACGCCCGGCAACAGCCCGAAGCCCTCGCTGACCCTGACCGTCGCGGCGGCGGGCGGCGGCTCCACGGGCGGCTCGGGCACCACCGGCTCCTCGCAGGACGCCCCGGCCGGCGGTGAGGACCTGCCGCAGACCGGTCCCGAGGACTCCGCGATCGCCCTCGGCACACTCGGCGGCACCGTCCTGCTGGCGGGCGCGGCCGGCGTGCTGTGGCTGACCCGGCGCCACCAGGCCCGCGGCTGAACCGCCCCGCACCAGCCCTTCTGCTACGGAGCCGCCGATGCCGTTCGCCGTCCGTGCCCTCTGCCTCGCCTCCGTGACCGTGCTCGGCGTCGCCCCGGTCTCCGTGGCCGACGACGACTGGTCCGTCGTGCCCTCGGCGGGCGGGATCCAGGACGGCCGGCCGTACTTCTACGCCGAGGGCGCGCCCGGCACGGTCCTCCAGGACACCGTGTCGGTGCGCAACCCCGGCGGAGAACCCCTGACGGTACGGCTCCGGGGCGCCGACGCCGACAACGACCGCGACGGAACGCCCTCCGTACGGGCGCGGGCCAAGGACACCGGCGCCTGGATCACCTTCGCCGAACGGACGGTACGGATTCCCGCGCGCACCCGCGCCGAGGTGCCCTTCACCGTGAGCGTCCCCGCGGACACCGCGCCCGGCGACCACCCCGGCGCGATCCTCGCGAGCGCCGGGGGCCGGACCGCGGCCGTACGGGTCCATCTGCGCGTCGGCGGCCCGACCCTCTCGGCGCTCACGGTCGAGCACGTGCGGATCCACGACGGCCGGATCTCCTACGAACTGGTCAACCGCGGCACCACCGTGCTGACCCCGAAGCTCGGCGTACGCGCCGAGGGGCTGTTCGGCGCGGTGCTCGACAGGGCCCCGCGCACCCTGCCCGTCGAACTGCTCCCCGGCCGCCGCGTCCGGCTCGACGAACCCTGGCCCGACCCGCCCGCCCTCGACGGCGTCGACGTCGAGCTGACGGTCACGGCGGAGGGCGGGGCCCGTGCCGAGGGCGCCGCGGAGGCGTGGTTCGTACCGAAGGCGGGGGTGGTCGCGGGCGCGGCGGCCGGGCTCGCGGTGTGTACGGGCGGCGCCCTGTGGCTCGTACGACGGGTGCGGCGGGTGTGGCGCGTACGGCGTCCGGGGCAGTCGGGGCAGCCGGGGCGGCCTGGGCCGGTCGTGGCCGCCGGGGAGCCGCGTACGGAAGTCGAGTCGACGGGAGCGGTGATGTGAGCGGCACGGCTGAAGGGGTGAGTCGGTGGCGGGCGGCCGTGGCTGCGGTGGTCGTGGCGCTCGCGCTCGTGCTGTTCCCGCTGGTGGGAGGTGCTGCCTCGGCGGCGGAGAAACCGCAGGTGAAGCTCTCCAAGTCGCAGGCGGGGACGGGCGGTTCCCTCACGGTGAGCGGCAGTGGCTGGCGGGCGAACGCCCTGCTGATGATGCTCATCTGCGGTCGGTCCTCGACCGACCGGGGCGTGATCGGCGGGACCAACTCCTGCGCCAACGCGGACGGACGTGCCGTCACCACCGACGCGAAGGGCCGGTTCAGCAAGAAACTGCCGGTCACCGAACCTCCCGTACCGTGCCCCTGCGTGGTCCATGTCGCGACCGTCACCGGCGCGAAGGCGGAGGCCGACGCCCCCTTCCTGGTCGCGGGACACGAGGTCGAGCCGCTGCCCAAGGAGGACACCGCGGGGCGGCTCTCGGTGCTCACCGACACCCGGCTCGACGGGTCGAGCGGTCTGCTCACCTGGTTCGGCGCGCCGCCGTCCCGCAAGCTCGACTTCACCGTCGGCAACGTCGGCACCACCGCCGTGAAGAACCCGGTGTTCCAGGTCGGCACCTCGCACGGCGTGTTCGCCCCGCAGTGGGAGGAACACCAGTGGCGCGGCACCATCGGCCCCGGCAAGAAGGCACGGATCTCCCTGCCGGTGGAGCTGACGGCCGGTGCGCACGGCGACTACACGGTCTCCCTGAAGTTCGGCGGCAAGGTGCTCGCCGAGCAGCCGTGGGGCGTGGGCCGCCCCTGGGGCGTGACTCTCTTCTGGATCCTGGTCTGCGTCGTCGTACCGGCCGCGCTGTTCCGGACCGGGATGGCCGTGGTGGACCGGGTACGGCCGAGCGGGCCCAACCAGCGCGCCGGACGCTTCGGGAGCGGCCGGGGCGGCCGGGACAGCAGAGGCGGACGGAGTGTGCGGCCCGGTCGGGGCGCGCACGGCGTGCGGCGCGGGGGGCTGCGGCTGCCCGAAGTCACCCTGCGGATGCCGAAGTTGCGTCCTTCGCCCGCCTCCAGGGACTCCGCCGACGACCACGACCCGGCCGGATCCGGCTCAGACCTCGGTCCCGGTTCCGGCCTCGGTTCCGGTTCCGGCACAGGTACGCGTACGGGGGCCCGTACGCAGTCCGCTCTGCCCTGGTTCACCCCGGACACCGATCCCGGGGCCGCCGAGGCCGACCAGCTCTCCGCACCGCACGAGAACACCCCGACGACCCCCACCAGGAAGGGAAACACGTGAGTACGCAACGGAGAGTCCGGCCGAGACCGACGAAGTCCGGAGGCGGCCGGCGAGCGAGTGCGGCCGGAGTCGCGATGATGCTCGGCGGTGCGGGAGTCCTGCTGGGGGTGGCGGCGGCGCCCGCCCAGGCCGCCGAGGTGTCCTACGCGACCGACTGCGTACCCCCTCCGGTCTCCGGGCTGCCGACGGTCAAGGGCACCACCAAGGTCGAGGTCAGCGCGCCCGCCACCGCGAAGGTCGGCGACGAGGTCGACGTGGTGTGGAAGTTCACGCAGGCCGCGTCCAAGAACCCCGACCTCATCGACCTGCCCGCCGACTCGGTGCAGCCGTCCGGCACCCTCAAGGCGGCCGGTGCGCAGACCGCGTCCGTCGCGATGCAGGGGGCGCGCGAGAACCCGGCGATCCCCAAGGGCGGGGCGATGATCCTGTCCGACATGAAGGGCAAACTGAAACTGACGGCGGCCGGCGAGGTGACGCTGACACCGGACGCGTACGCCATCAACGTCATGTCCACGGACACCAAGTGCGCGCCCACGGAGACGGTGCAGCCCGCCGCGACGATCAAGGTCACCGCGGGGGACGGGGACCCGCCTCCCGAGTCGCCCGATCCGACGAGTCCGACACCCACGCCGCCGGGGGACACGACCGGAGGCGACACCGGGGGTGACACCGGTGGTGACGCCGGGGGCGGTGACACGGGCGGCAGCACCGGCGGTGGTGAGGAACAGACCGACTTCACCGGCAAGGCCGTCGACATCCCCTACGCGTGCAAGACACCGATCGGGGACAAGAACGCGACCTCGCCCGTGCAGATCAACGCCAAGAAGAACGGCGGGAGTTACGACCTCACCGTCCAGTTCAAGGGGTCCGTGATGGACAGCCCCGCCGACATCCCGGCCGACTCCGTCAAGCCGTCCATGGAGGTCGTGCTGGGCGGCGCCGACAAGGGCACGGTGGCGGTCGAGGGGCCGACCAACGCCGAGGCCATCAAGTCCGGGGATCCCATGGTGATCTCCGACATGACCGGTACGTACAAGCCGGGCGCGGACGGGGAGTCGACGCTGTCGCCGGGCGTGCTGACGGTGAAGGCGCTCGGGACGACGACCACGTGCACGCCTACGAAGACCGCGGTGTCCTTGACGTTGGACACGTCCGCGCAGCCTGGTGGGGCGGCCGGGGGGAGTGGCTCCGCCGGGGGCAGTGCGTCTGGATCCGGGTCCGGGGGGAGTGCCTCTGGTTCCGGGGGTGGGCTCGCTGACACCGGTAGCGATGACGGTGGGGGGTTGCGGGCGCTCGGGCTTGTGGCGGGGACGGCGGTGCTGCTGGGTGGCGCCGTGTTCACCTTTATGCCCCGGGGGCGGCGGGGGTGAGGTGCGTGGGTCGGCTGCGGGTCCGCTGTGGCTGGCCGCGCAGTTCCCCGCGCCCCTAAAAGATTGCGCCGTTCCCCGCGCCCCCAGATATCTGGGGGCGCGGGGAACGGCGCAATCTTTCGTCTTTGGCGGAGCGGCTAGTTCACGTTGCCCATCAAGGACTTGACCTTGTTGCGGTACATGAAGATCGCCGCGCCCGCGACCACCGCGAGCGTGGCCTCCAGGGCCACGATCCCCATGCCGTTCAGGTCGACGCCCGCGATGGACAGCAGCGCGGTCGTCGCGTCGCCGGCCGTGACGGCCAGGAACCAGACGCCCATCATCTGGGAGGCGTACTTCGCGGGGGCCATCTTCGTGGTGACGGAGAGGCCGACCGGGGAGAGGGCCAGTTCACCGACGGTCTGGACGAAGTAGATGGCGACCAGCCACAGCGCGGCGGCCTTGTGACCGCCCTCGGCGATCGACAGCGGGGCCAGGAAGAGGAAGAACGAGGCACCGACCAGGACCAGACCGGACGCGAACTTCACGATCGTGCTCGGCTCGCGGCCGGCCCGGTTCAGCGCCAGCCACGCCCAGGCGAAGACCGGGGCGAGCGCCATGATCATGACCGGGTTGACCGACTGGTACCAGGACACCGGGAAGGTCCAGCCGAAGACGCTGTTCTCGGCCGACGACTCGGCGAAGATCGACAGCGTGGAGCCGCCCTGGTCGTAGATCATCCAGAAGACGGCCGCGGCGACGAAGAACCAGATGTACGCCGACATCCGCGACTGCTCGACCTGGTCCAGCGACTTGTCGCGCTTGATCCTGGCGATCACCCAGACCGGGATGATCAGGCCGATCAGAGCGAGCGGGACCATGATCCAGTTCAGCGTGTAGTGGCCGGAGAGGCCGACGGCGGCGTAGAAGACCGCGGCGACGGCCAGCCACAGCAGACCCTTGCGTAGGGTCGAGGACTTCTCCTCGGCGGACATCGGCGTCGGGACGACGTCGGAACGCGCGTCGAGGTGGCGGCGGCCCATCAGGAACTGCGCCAGGCCCAGCGCCATGCCGAGCGCGGCGAGCGCGAAGCCCAGGTGCCAGTTCACCTTCTCGCCGACGGTGCCGATCACCAGCGGGGCGGCGAAGGCGCCCAGGTTGATGCCGATGTAGAAGACGGTGAAGCCGCCGTCGCGGCGCGGGTCGTCCGGGCCCTTGTAGAGGTGGCCGACCATCGTCGAGATGTTGGCCTTCAGCAGACCCGAGCCGATCGCGACCAGACCGAGGCCCGCGAAGAAGGTGCCGGACGAGGGCAGGGCCAGCGTCAGATGGCCCAGCATGATGACCAGTCCCGCGACGGCGACGGTCTTGCGGGGGCCGAGCACGCGGTCCGCGAACCAGCCGCCGGGGAGGGCGAGCAGGTACACGAGCGACAGGTACACCGAGTAGATCGCGGTCGCGGTGGTCGCGCTCATGTGCAGGCCGCCGGGGGCGACCAGATAGAGCGGGAGCAGGGCCCGCATGCCGTAGTAGGAGAACCTCTCCCACATCTCGGTCATGAAGAGTGTGGCCAGTCCGCGGGGGTGGCCGAAGAAGGTCTGCTCGTATCCGGAACCGGGGGTGCCCGGAGAGGCCGAGTCCTTCGTCAGGCTGGACGCCATGGTCGATCCTTGCTGGTCGGGACGCGCCGCCGGGGCGGACTTCGCCGGAGCGGAGGCCGCTTGGGCGGAATGGGGTTGCGCGCCCGGTGGGGGAGGCGGCCGGCACCGGCGGGTCCGCCGTCCCGCCCCACGCCCACGGGGAGTCCGCCACGTCCTCGGTCGACGAGGTCGCGGCGGTGGACGACGACCACCGGGATCCACGCCCGTCGCGCGTTCTCACGCGCCGGGCCCGGCCACAGGTCATTCCTTTCAAGGCTGGTAGACACCAGCCCGCACACAAAAGAGACCTTCAGCGTGAAGCTTCCGCCGAAGGTCCCTGTGTGCTGCTACAGGCGTCTGGTCACCATAAGGCCCCACGTCCCAGCAATGCCGCATATGGCATGACTTGAGAGATGGATCACAGGTTCGGATGGAACCATGCGACCGAATCGAAGGCCGTTCACAGGTTTACATCCTGAACCCCAGGGTCGCACGGTCCGTGGGGGTCCTGACCGACACAGATGTCGATCACCCTCACTGCGCCGCTCCGTTGCGGACTACCATCAGTTCATGACCCGAGTACTGCTCGCCGAGGACGACGCGTCCATCTCGGAACCCCTGGCTCGCGCCCTGCGCCGAGAGGGGTACGAGGTTGAGGTACGCGAGGACGGACCCACCGCGCTCGACGCGGGCATCCAGGGCGGTATCGATCTGGTCGTGCTCGACCTCGGGCTGCCCGGTATGGACGGACTGGAGGTCGCCCGGCGGCTGCGCGCCGAGGGGATGACCGTGCCGGTCCTCATCCTGACCGCGCGCGCCGACGAGGTGGACACCGTCGTTGGCCTGGACGCGGGCGCCGACGACTACGTGACCAAGCCCTTCCGTCTCGCCGAACTGCTGGCCCGCGTACGGGCCCTGCTGCGGCGCGGCGCGGCCGAGCCCCAGCAGCCGCCCGCCACGCACGGGGTGCGGATCGACGTCGAGTCGCACCGGGCGTGGATGGGCGACGAGGAGCTGCAGCTGACGGCGAAGGAGTTCGACCTGCTCCGGGTGCTCGTCAGGGACGCCGGCCGGGTCGTCACGCGCGACCAGCTGATGCGCGAGGTCTGGGACACCACGTGGTGGTCGTCCACCAAGACGCTCGACATGCACATCTCCTGGCTGCGGAAGAAGCTGGGTGACGACGCGGCCAATCCGCGGTACATCGCGACGGTACGAGGAGTGGGCTTCCGCTTCGAGAAGAGCTAGCCCGTTGCTGTCGGCCGCGCCCCCTCGCCGTCGTGTCGTCGGTGGGTGCGCGGCAGCGGGCCGTGCGTGGCTGGTCGCGCAGTTCCCCGCGCCCCTGACGGGGCGCGGGTCCAGCCCGGATCATCAGTTGCCCGGAGGGACCTGTGCGTCGCCGTCTCATCAATTCCACGCTGGCCGTCGTGCTGGTGGTGATCGCCGTGTTCGGGGTCTCGCTCGTCATCGTCGAGACCCGCACGATCAGCAACAGCGCCCAGGAACGGGTGGACTCCGAGGCGGTACGGCTGGTCAGCATCGTCGACAGCCGCATCCTCGGCGACGAGCAGGTCAACGCCCGGGTCCTCAAGGACCAGGTGACGGGCGACCGGTACGCGCGCATCGAGATCCCGGGCCGCGACAGCATCCACATCGGCACACCGCCCACCGGTGACGTCATCACCTCCACCCGCGCGGGCGAGGAGGGCGAGACCGTCACGGTCGAGGAGGCGCGCTCGGCGGTCACCCGTGAGGTCGGCCGCACGCTGCTGATCATCGCCGCGGTGGCCCTGCTCGCGGTGATCGCCGCCGTCCTCCTCGCGGTGCGCCAGGCCAACCGGCTCACCTCCCCGCTGACCGACCTCGCGGAGACCGCGGAACGGCTCGGCTCGGGGGACCCGCGCCCGCGCCACAAGCGGTACGGGGTGCCGGAGCTGGACCGGGTCGCCGATGTGCTGGACGGCTCGGCCGAGCGCATCGCCCGCATGCTGACGGCCGAGCGGCGCCTCGCGGCCGACGCCTCGCACCAGCTGCGTACGCCGCTGACCGCGCTGTCCATGCGGCTGGAGGAGATCACCCTCACCGACGACCCGAGCACGGTCAAGGAGGAGGCGACCATCGCGCTGGCGCAGGTCGAGCGGCTCACCGACGTGGTGGAGCGGCTGCTGACCAACGCGCGCGACCCGCGTACGGGCTCCGCCGTCACGTTCGACCTCGACGAGGTCATCAAGCAGCAGCTCGCCGAGTGGCGCCCCGCCTACCGCAACGCGGGCCGCGCGATCGTCAGCTCGGGCAAGCACCATCTGCAGGCCGTCGGGACGCCGGGGGCCGTGGCCCAGGTGCTGGCCGCGCTGATCGAGAACTCGCTGATGCACGGCGGCGGTACGGTCGCGCTGCGGACGCGGGTCACCGGCAACCAGGCCGTGATCGAGGTCACCGACGAGGGGGCGGGGGTGCCGGCCGACCTGGGGGCGCGGATCTTCGAGCGGGCGATCAGTGGGCGCAACTCCACGGGGATCGGGCTCGCCGTCGCGCGTGACCTCGCGGAGGCGGACGGGGGGCGGCTGGAGATGCTTCAGGCTCAGCCGCCGGTGTTCGGGTTGTTCTTGTCCCGTACGCCGCTGAAGAGGCGGGACGGGGACCAGCCCACTGTGCGGTAGCGCGTAGCGCTCCGCCAGGCGCTCCGCTGGGGGCGTTGTGCGTTGTGGGTGTCTGCGGCGCCGTCTGGGCTGGTCGCGCCGTTCCCCGCGCCCCTAAAGGCCAAAGACAAAAGATTGCGCCGTTCCCCGCGCCCCTTGAAGGGCTCAGCGGACCCGTTGGACCTGGCGGACGGGCTGGGGCGGGCGGTCTTCTTCCAGATACGGGGTCGGGTTCTCCAGGAACGATTCCGCGTCGGTCACCGGGTCGTGGGACGGGGCGACGCGGAAGACCCACGTGCGGTAGGACCAGAAGCGGAAGAGGGTCGCGATGCCGATGCCGACGAACTTGAAGACGTTGCTCGCCAGCGGGCTGTCGAAGCCCAGGCCGTACGTCGCGGCGAAGAGGAACCCGTTCTCGATGACGAGCCCGACCGCGCTGAACAGTACGAACAGCGTCAGTTCCTTGGTACGGCCACTTTTGTCGCGATCGCGATACGTGAAGTAGCGGAAACCGATGTAGTTCGAGACGATGGCGACGACCGTGGCGATCACACTGGCCCGCACGACCTGCAGGTCGGTCGTGTGACGCACCAGGTTGAATACGATCAGATTGACGAGGAGACCGGCTCCGCCGACCGCGCCGAACTTGGCGATCTCCCTGGTCAGGCGCTCGATCCGAAGGCGAACAGCGCTGGTCTGCCTGGCATGAGCCCCGCGTTTACCAGCTGTGCCCATGGTGTCGCCCAGCCCCCGTCTCGTCGGATACGTCATTTTCGTCAACCTTCGTCGACTCCGCCATGCTAACCAGCGGTTCCCTCGGGTGCCCGGCCCGGACTCGAAGATGTGGCCGGGATGTGATGAACCCGCACAATGTCCGATGATCGTGCTCCCGACAGGGGTGGCTCGAAACGGCCGATACCCTGGGGGTGTGACGTTCCCGGTAGTCGGCATGGTCGGCGGCGGTCAGCTCGCTCGTATGACGCACGAGGCTGGCATCCCGCTCGGCATCAGGTTCAAGCTCCTCAGTGACACCCCCCAGGACTCTGCGGCGCAGGTGGTCAGCGAAGTCGTCGTCGGCGACTATCGCGACCTCGGCACGCTGCGGGCCTTCGCGCGGGGCTGCGACGTGATCACTTTCGATCACGAACACGTACCCACCGAGCATCTGCGGGCACTGGAGGCGGACGGCATCCCCGTGCGCCCCGGCCCCGACGCGCTCGTGCACGCCCAGGACAAGGGCGTGATGCGCGCGAAGCTCGTCGAGATCGGGGTGCCGTGCCCACGGCACCGGATCGTGAGCGATCCGGCCGACGTGGCCGCGTTCGCGGCGGAAGGGCTCCCGGAGGGGGCCGAGGGGGACGGCTTCCCCGTCGTCCTCAAGACCGTCCGCGGCGGCTACGACGGCAAGGGCGTGTGGGTCGTGCGGTCCGCGGCCGACGCCGAGGACCCCTTCCGGGCCGGCGTCCCGGTCCTCGCCGAGGAGAAGGTCGACTTCGCCCGCGAGCTGGCCGCCAACGTCGTACGGTCGCCGCACGGCCAGGCCGTGGCGTACCCGGTGGTCGAGTCCCAGCAGGTCGACGGGGTCTGCGACACGGTGATCGCGCCCGCGCCCGGCATCTCCGAGGAGCTGGCGCTGAAGGCCGAGGAACTGGCCCTGCGCATCGCGAAGGACCTCGGCGTCGTCGGCCACCTCGCCGTCGAGCTGTTCGAGACCCGTGACGGCCGCATCCTCGTCAACGAACTGGCCATGCGCCCGCACAACTCCGGCCACTGGACCCAGGACGGCGCGATCACCTCCCAGTTCGCCAACCACGTCCGCGCGGTCCTGGACCTGCCCCTTGGCGACCCGCGCCCGCGCGCGAAGTGGACGGTCATGGTGAACGTCCTGGGGGGCGACTACCCCGACATGTACTCCGCGTACCTGCACTGCATGGCGCGCGACCCCCAGCTCAAGATCCACATGTACGGAAAGGACGTGAAGCCCGGCCGCAAGGTGGGCCACGTCAACACCTACGGCGACGACCTCGACGACGTGCTGGAGCGCGCCCGTCACGCAGCCGGCTACCTCAGAGGAACGATCACCGAATGAGCCCTGTCGTAGGCATTGTCATGGGGTCGGACTCCGACTGGCCCGTCATGGAGGCCGCCGCGAAGGCCCTCGACGAGTTCGAGATCGCGTACGAGGTCGACGTGGTCTCCGCCCACCGGATGCCGCGCGAGATGATCGCGTACGGCGAGGAGGCGGCCGGCCGCGGCCTGAAAGCGATCATCGCCGGCGCGGGCGGCGCGGCCCATCTGCCCGGCATGCTCGCCTCGGTCAGCCCGCTGCCCGTGATCGGCGTACCGGTCCCGCTGAAGTACCTCGACGGCATGGACTCGCTGCTGTCGATCGTCCAGATGCCCGCCGGTGTCCCGGTCGCCACGGTCTCGGTGGGCGGCGCGCGCAACGCGGGCCTGCTCGCCGCCCGCATCCTGGCCACGCACGACGAGGAACTCCTCGCCAGGATGCGCGACTTCCAGCAGGAGCTGAACGACCAGGCCACAGAGAAGGGCAAGCGGCTGCGCTCCAAGGTCGACAGCGGCGCGGGCTCGGGCAGCGGCTTCGGCTTCGGAAAGTGACGGACGTGACCACCATGCCTTCTCTGCCTTCTCTGGAGGACGCCCGCGCGTTCCTCGCCGACTTCCCCGTGGTCGACGGCCACAACGACCTTCCCTGGGCGCTGCGCGAGCAGGTCCGCTACGACATCGGCGCCCGCGACATCGCCGCCGACCAGAGCGCGCACCTGCACACCGACCTGGCGCGGCTGCGCGCGGGCGGCGTCGGCGCGCAGTACTGGTCGGTCTACGTGCGCTCGGACCTGCCCGGCGCGGTCACGGCGACCCTCGAACAGATCGACTGCGTACGGCAGCTGATCGAGCGCTACCCCGCCGATCTGCGCGCCGCCCTGACCGCCGCCGACATGGAGGCGGCGCGCGCCGAGGGCCGGATCGCCTCGCTGATGGGCGCCGAGGGCGGCCACTCGATCGACAACTCCCTCGCCACGCTGCGCGGCCTGTTCGAGCTGGGGGTCCGCTACATGACCCTCACCCACAACGACAACATCGCGTGGGCGGACTCGGCGACCGACGAGCCGGTCGTCGGCGGCCTGTCGCCGTTCGGCCACGAGGTCGTCCGCGAGATGAACCGCCTGGGCATGCTGGTGGACCTCTCCCATGTGGCCGCCACGACCATGCGGGACGCGCTGGACACCTCCACCGCGCCGGTGATCTTCTCCCACTCGTCCTCGCGCGCGATCTGCGACCATCCGCGCAACATCCCGGACGACGTGCTGGAGCGGCTGCCCGCCAACGGCGGTGTGG
Organism: Streptomyces liliiviolaceus; assembly: GCF_018070025.1. Classification (NCBI taxonomy): domain Bacteria; kingdom Bacillati; phylum Actinomycetota; class Actinomycetes; order Kitasatosporales; family Streptomycetaceae; genus Streptomyces; species Streptomyces liliiviolaceus. The sequence continues at coordinate 510,287 of NZ_JAGPYQ010000001.1, read as the reverse complement.
CGATGGTGACGTTCGTGCCGAAGTTCGTCCTCCAGGCCGCCGTCGACTGGACGGAGGCCGCGGACGAGAACATGCGCGAGAAGGGCTTCCACCACCTCGACTCGACCGCCGAGGCGATGAAGGTCCACCAGGCCTTCGAGGAGTCCCACCCCCGCCCGGTCGCGACCGTCCCGACGGTCGCCGACCACCTCGACCACATGCGTGAGGTGGCGGGCGTCGACCACCTCGGCATCGGCGGCGACTACGACGGCACGGCGTTCACCCCCGATGGCCTCGGCGACGTCTCCGGCTACCCGAACCTGATCGCGGAGCTCCTGGACCGCGGCTGGTCGAAGCCGGACCTCGCCAAGCTGACCTGGCAGAACTCGGTACGGGTGCTGTCCGCCGCCGAGGACGTGGCGCGCGACGAGCAGTCCCGCAGGGGCCCGTCGAACGCGACGCTGGAGCAGCTGGACGGCTAGGGCCCGTCCGGTCCTAGTCGCCGGGTGCGGTGACGGGGTGCCCCAGGAGCATGGCCGGGGCGCCCTGCACCCGCGTCAGGAACACGGTCGCGGAGTGCGGCCCCTGCGGCTTCACCTTGCGCCGCAGCTCCTCCGGCTCGACCGCAGAGCCGCGCTTCTTCACGGTCAGGATGCCCACCTCGCGCTGCCGCAGCAGCGCCTTGAGCTTCTTGACGCCGAAGGGGAGCCGGTCGGTGATCTCGTAGGCGGTCGCGTACGGGGTGGCCGTCACGGAGTCCGCGGTGACGTAGGCGATGGTCTCGTCGACCAGCCCTCCGCCGTCCAGATCCGCGGCCACCTCGGCGACCAGGTGCGCGCGGATGACGGCGCCGTCGGGCTCGTACAGGAAACGTCCCACGGGCCGTACCGCGGGATCGGGCAGTCCGCGGCCGACGAGGGTGCGCGGGCCGGGCAGCAGGGTCGCGCGGACCGAGCCCGCCTGCCCGGTGCCGAACCACAGCACGGCCTCCTTCACGTCCCCGGCGTCCGAGATCCACTCCGCCCCGGCCTCGGCGGGGACGGCCTCGTGCGGAATGCCCGGGGCGATCTTCAGCGCGGCGAGAGGCGCCTTGAGGGCCGCCTGGACGGCCCACGACAGCGGCGGTGAGTACGCCTCGGGGTCGAAGATCCGCCCGCGCCCGCCCCGGCGCCCCGGATCCACGAACACGGCGTCGTACCCGGCCGTGTCGACCTCGGTGACATCGGCCTCGCGCACCTCGATCAGCTCCGCCAGCCCGAGCGCCTCGGCGTTCGCGCGGGCCACGGCCGCGGTCAGCGGGTCCCGGTCGACGGCGAGGACCCGGATCCCGGCGCGGGCGAGCGCGATCGCGTCACCGCCGATGCCGCAGCACAGGTCGGCCACGGACCGCACCCCGAGGTCCCTGAACCGCGCGGCACGGTACGCGGCGACGCTCGCCCGGGTCGACTGCTCGACCCCGTTCGGCGTGAAGAACATCTGAGCCGCGTCCGCCGCCCCGAACTTCGCGACGGCCCGCTGCCGCAGCCGCGCCTGCCCGAGCGCGGCCGACACGAGCCCGACGGGATGCCCACGCCGCAGCCGCGTCGCCACGGCCAGTTCCTGGGCCGGTTCGGTACCGCGCACCTCGTCCAGCAGGGCACGCCCCTCGGACGTGCGCAGAGCGGCGAAGGAGGCGAGCGGGGAGTCGGGCGGATCGAGGTCGTTCACCGCCCCATTGTGGGCCAGTCGGTGGACGGCACGCGCGCGACGGCGGTGTCGACCCGGCGAAGCCCGCTTGACCTGGGAGTATCCGGCCCCATGCGACTTGTAAGACAATCCCACATCAACGCCGCAAACGGGGTCCGTACGAGTGCCCCGAAAGGGGCGCGGGGAACTGCGCGGCCCGCCCCCACCGGCCCGCAGCCGACCGTCCGTCCGCGCCGAGCAGCGGCTCGCACGGCCCTGACCCTGCTGGCAGCCACCGCACTGGCCACCGCCTGCTCGGCCCCCGCACCCAAGGACATCAAGCCGGCCGCAGGCCAACAGGCAGCCGCCAAACTCCGCCAGGAGCAACGCGCCCACGCCGCAGCCGTGAAGAGATGGGGCCTGCCCAAGGCCCCCCTGCCCGCACCGCCCGCCCCGGCGAAGAAGCCGCACATCGACACCCGTGACGGCTTCGAGGTGGACGACCACGAAGGACTCCCGCCCGTCTTCACGACGATCCCCACCAAGGACAAGGTCGTCTTCCTCACCATCGACGACGGCGCCGAGAAGGACCCGGCGTTCCTGCGGATGATGAGCGAGCTGAAGATCCCGTACACCGCCTTCCTCAGTGACTACCTGGTCAAGGAGGACTACGGGTACTTCAAGAAGATGCAGGCCGCAGGCGTGTCGCTGAACAACCACACCCTCCACCACCGCTTCATGCCGGGCCTGTCGTACGCCGCGCAGAAGCGGGAGATCTGCGGGATGCAGGACGTGATCGAGAAGCGGTACGGAAAGCGGCCGACGCTCTTCCGCCCGCCGTTCGGCAACTACAACGAGGACACCCTGCGGGCCGCCAAGGCCTGCGGCATCAAGGCGGCCCCCCTCTGGAACGAGGAGGTCTTCGTCGACCGCTGGGAGTACCGGGAGTGGGACCGCGACCTGCGCCCCGGGGACATCGTTCTCAGCCATTTCCGCGGCAAGGAGGACTGGGAGGGCACGATGCCCGACATGGTCCGCCGCTTCCTGAAGCTGATCACCGACAAGGGGTACGCGGTGGCGCGCCTGGAGGACTACCTGTGAGGCGCCGGGGGGCCACCGCCGCACTTCTGGCCGGCGTGCTCTGTCTCGCGGGCTGCGCCCAGTCCGTGGACCCCATCGAGCGGCTGGGCAAGAAGGCCGCGCAGAAGGTACGCACGCACGGGCCGCCCGTGGACGCGTACCGCCGCTGGGGGCTGAGCGCCCCGCTCGCCCGTGCGCCCGGCCCGTCCGTCCGGCGGCCCGCCTTACGGGCCGCGGGGCCCGGCCTGCCGCCCGTGGTGGACCGCGTCCCGACCCGCGACAAGGTCGTCTTCCTGACCTTCGACGACGGCGCGGAGCGGGATCCGCGGTTCGTCGACATGGTGCGGGAACTGCGGCTGCCGGTGAGCGTGTTCCTCACGGACAGCGTCGTGGGGCCGGGGTACGCGCACTTCGGCCGGCTGCGCGCGGTCGGTGCGAGCGTGCAGAACCATACGCTCGATCATCCGTATCTGCCGGGGCTGCCGTACGAGGGGCAGCGGGCGGAGATCTGCGGGCAGCAGGAGAAGCTGAAGCGGCGGTTCGGGATCCGGCCGCGGCTGTTCCGGCCGCCGTACGGGAAGTACGACGGCGACACGCTGCGGGCGGCGGGGGACTGCGGTATCTCGGCGGTCGTTCTGTGGCGGGAGTCCGAGCGGTTGCGGGCGGGGGACATTCTGCATTGCCCTGAGGGGGGTGGGGCGTTGACGGGGGCGACCGTCCGGATGCTGCGCCGCATTCAGGAGCAGGGGTTCGCCGTGGCGCGGCTGGAGGACTACCTGTAGGGGCCCCGAGGACCTTTCTCCGCCCCCGCCGCCCCTACCCTCCCCGTCACTGCATGGGGGCTGCGCCCCCTCGCCCCCCTTTGCGCAGTTCCCCGCGCCCCTAGGGGGTGGGGGCAGGGGAAGGGGGCGGGAAAAGTCGGGCGCAGCCCGCTTTTCAGGGGCGCGGGGAACTGCGCGGCCCGCCCCCACCGGGCCGCAGACGAGAACCCTCCAGCCCGTCCGGCGCTTGCGGCAACCCCGATTCCGACCCGCCCGGATGCCGCCAACCGCCGGAGGTAACTGGCACTCCGCTTGACCGAGTGCTAATCGCAGTCATAGTCTCGGCTCTGGCACTCACCGCAGGAGAGTGCCAATAGCGACGGGCAGGTCCGGCACCCGCGACGACGGATCCACCTGGTCGCCACCTCAGACAGTTAACCCCGTGAGATCTCCGAAGGGGGAGGTCGGATCGTGACGACCACCAGCTCCAAGGTTGCCATCAAGCCGCTTGAGGACCGCATTGTGGTCCAGCCGCTCGACGCCGAGCAGACCACCGCCTCTGGCCTGGTCATTCCGGACACGGCGAAGGAGAAGCCCCAGGAGGGCGTCGTCCTGGCCGTCGGCCCGGGCCGCTTCGAGAACGGCGAGCGTCTTCCGCTCGACGTGAAGACCGGCGACATCGTGCTCTACAGCAAGTACGGCGGCACCGAAGTGAAGTACAACGGCGAGGAGTACCTCGTCCTCTCGGCTCGCGACGTGCTCGCGATCATCGAGAAGTAATTCACCCAGGTTTGCTTTGAACTGCGCCCCTGGCCCCAGCGAGTACTGAACACGAGTACTAAAAAAGCGCCGGGTGCCGGGGGCGCCGTTCGTTTTTTGAGAGGACTGAATCAGCTCCATGGCGAAGATCCTGAAGTTCGACGAGGACGCCCGTCGCGCCCTTGAGCGCGGCGTCAACAAGCTTGCCGATACCGTGAAGGTGACGATCGGCCCCAAGGGCCGCAACGTCGTCATCGACAAGAAGTTCGGCGCCCCCACCATCACCAACGACGGCGTCACCATCGCCCGCGAGGTCGAGCTCGACGACCCGTACGAGAACCTCGGCGCCCAGCTGGTGAAGGAGGTGGCGACCAAGACCAACGACATCGCGGGTGACGGTACGACCACCGCCACCGTGCTGGCCCAGGCGCTGGTGCGCGAGGGCCTGAAGAACGTCGCCGCCGGCGCGTCCCCCGCCCTCCTCAAGAAGGGCATCGACGCGGCCGTCGCCGCGGTCTCCGAGGAGCTCCTCGCGACCGCGCGCCCGATCGACGAGAAGTCCGACATCGCGGCCGTCGCCGGTCTGTCCGCCCAGGACAGCCAGGTCGGCGAGCTCATCGCCGAGGCGATGGACAAGGTCGGCAAGGACGGTGTCATCACCGTCGAGGAGTCCAACACCTTCGGTCTGGAGCTGGACTTCACCGAGGGCATGGCCTTCGACAAGGGCTACCTGTCCCCGTACATGGTGTCCGACCAGGAGCGTATGGAGGCCGTCCTCGACGACCCGTACATCCTGATCCACCAGGGCAAGGTCTCCTCCATCCAGGACCTGCTGCCCCTGCTTGAGAAGGTCATCCAGACCAACGCGTCGAAGCCGCTGCTGATCATCGCCGAGGACGTCGAGGGCGAAGCCCTGTCGACCCTGGTCGTGAACAAGATCCGCGGCACCTTCAACGCGGTGGCCGTCAAGGCCCCCGGCTTCGGCGACCGCCGCAAGGCCATGCTCGGTGACATCGCGACGCTCACCGGCGCCACGGTCATCGCCGAGGAGGTCGGCCTCAAGCTCGACCAGGTCGGCCTGGACGTGCTGGGCACCGCCCGCCGCGTGACCGTCACCAAGGACGACACGACCATCGTCGACGGCGGCGGCAACGGCGCCGACGTGGCCGGCCGTGTCAACCAGATCAAGGCCGAGATCGAGTCCACGGACTCCGACTGGGACCGCGAGAAGCTCCAGGAGCGCCTCGCGAAGCTGGCCGGCGGCGTGTGCGTCATCAAGGTCGGCGCCGCCACCGAGGTGGAGCTGAAGGAGAAGAAGCACCGTCTGGAGGACGCCATCTCCGCGACCCGCGCCGCGGTCGAGGAGGGCATCGTCTCCGGTGGTGGCTCCGCGCTCGTCCACGCCGTGAAGGTCCTCGAAGGCAACCTCGGCAAGGCCGGCGACGAGGCGACCGGTGTCGCCGTCGTCCGCAAGGCCGCCGTCGAGCCGCTGCGCTGGATCGCCGAGAACGCCGGCCTGGAGGGTTACGTCATCACCTCCAAGGTCGCCGACCTCGACAAGGGCCAGGGCTTCAACGCCGCGACCGGCGAGTACGGCGACCTGGTCAAGGCCGGCGTCATCGACCCGGTCAAGGTCACCCGCTCCGCCCTGGAGAACGCGGCGTCCATCGCCTCCCTGCTCCTCACGACCGAGACCCTGGTCGTCGAGAAGCCGGCGGAGGAGGAGGCCGAGGCCGCTCACGGTGGCCACGGCCACTCGCACTAGTCGCTGAGCTGAACCCCGCGCCCCTTCGGGCGCAGCATGAAGGCCCGGTACCCGTTTCGGCGGGGCCGGGCCTTCGTGCTGTCTCCGCCTGACGCCTAACAGCACCGACGCGCCTACTTCGGGCCGTACTTGCGGCCCGCCTTGGAGCTGACCCCGTCGGCCAGCCCCCGCGGCGTCACCTTCGCCAGGCCCGCCAGCACCTTGTAGCGCGCGTCCGGAATGGACAGGGACTTGCCCCGCGCGAGGTCGGCGAGACCGGCCGTGACCACCTTGTCGGCGTCCAGCCACATCCAGTCGGGGATGTCGTCCGTGCCCATCCCGGCCCGCTCGTGGAACTCGGTCCGCACGAAGCCGGGGCACAGTGCCATCAGCCGGACGCCGCTGCCCGCCAGGTCCTTCGCCACGCCCTGCGTGAACTGCACGACCCACGCCTTCGACGCCCCGTACGTACCGCGGGGCGTGAACGCGGCCATCGACGCCACGTTGACCACACCGCCGCGCCCGCGCTCCCGCATGGCCTCGGCCGCCGCCGAGGTGAGCCGCAGCACCGCCTCGCAGTGCACCTTGAGCATCCTCAGCTCGTCCGCCATCGGTACGTCCAGATACAGGCCCTTGTTGCCGAAGCCCGCGTTGTTGACGAGCAGGTCGACCGCGTGTTTGCGGTCCGAGACACGGGCGGCCACCGCCTCGATGCCCTCGTCCGTCGCCAGGTCCGCCGCCAGCACCTCCGCCTCGATGCCGTGCCGGTCGTGCAGTTCCGTCGCCTGCTCGCCGAGCCGCTTGGTGTCACGCGCGACCAGCACGAGGTTGTGCCCGTCGGCGGCCAGCCGCCGTGCGAAGGCGGCACCGATGCCCGCTGTCGATCCCGTAATCAAAGCCGTTGTCATGGCCCAAGGTTAGTGACCGCCGTACTTCTCGACGTACCTCAGCGCCGTCTCCCGTGCCTCCGGGTGCAGGGCGTCGCCGGCCGCCAGCACCTTTGGCAGCAGCGTCCGTTCGAGCGTGACCGCGCGGAACTGCAGGGCGGCGGTGACCTCGTGGTCCGGCCGGTGCACGATCTCGATCGGATCGCCCGCCCGTATCTCCCCGGGCTCGATCACCCGCAGATACGCGCCGGTCGCCCCCTTGCGCGTGAACCGCCTGACCCAGCCCTTCTCGCCCAGGTGGCCCTGGAAGGTGAGGCAGGGGATCCGCCCGGACGTCACTTCGAGCACGACCTCGGAGCCGATGCGCCAGCGCTCCCCGATCTTCGCCCCGGACACGTCGATGCCCTCGGTCGTGAGGTTCTCCCCGAACATCCCGCTGGACAGCGGGCGCCTCAGCTCGCGTTCCCAGTCGTCGAGGTCCTCGCGCGCGAAGGCGTACACCGCCTGGTCGTCGCCGCCGTGGTGCCGCAGCTCGCACACGGCGTCCCCGGCGAGACCGCTCCCGCCGACGCCCTTGGGCCCGGGCGCGGCGACCCGTACCGGCCCGTCCACCGGCCGCTTGTCGATGCCGGTCACGCCCTCGGCCTGGTCCGTGTACTCGACGGCCTTCGGCCGCCCCAGATTCAGAGACAGAAGCTTCATGAAGGCACGCTAGGCGATCCGGGCCAAAAGCGTCGACGCGATATTCCTCGCCGTATCCAAGATTCGCTTATGCTCGAAGGGTGATCGAGGCCCGTCATCTGCGCGTCCTGCGTGCCGTCTCCGCCACCGGTTCCTTCTCGGCGGCGGGGCGCGAGCTGGGCTGCACCCAGCCCGCCGTCAGCCAGCAGATGAAGGCGCTCGAAGCCTCCGTCGGCACACCGCTGCTCATCCGCACCGGCCGTGAGATGCGGCTGACCCAGGCGGGCGAGGCCCTCGTGCGGCACGCGGCGGGCATCATCGCCGGGCTGACCGCCGCCGAGGAGGAGGTCGCCGCGATCGCGGGGCTGCGCGCGGGCCGGGTGCGCCTGGTCTCGTTCCCCAGCGGAAGCTCCACGCTCGTACCGACCGCGCTCGCCGCCCTGCGCGCGGCCCACCCCGGCACCCGGGTCTCCCTGGAGGAGGCCGAACCGCCGCGCTCCGTCGAGATGCTCCGCGAGGGCGACTGCGACGTGACACTCGCCTTCCGGTACGAGGGCGCGGCGGCGGGTCCCGCGGGCGCGGAGGAGTGGGACGACCTGGTGATCCGGCCGCTGCTCACGGACCGGCTCGTCGGTCTGGTCCCCGAGGGGCACCGGTTGGCCCGGGCGGGCACGGTCGCCATCGGGGACCTCGCCGACGAGCCGTGGATCGCCGGCTGTCCGCGCTGCCGGACCCAGCTGGTCGAGGTCTGCGCGAACGCCGGCTTCACCCCGCGCATCGACTTCGCGACCGACGACTATCCGGCGGTGGTCGGTCTGGTCGGGGCGGGCCTCGGGGTCGCGGTCCTGCCCGAACTGGCCATCGAATCCGTACGCCCCAAAGGTGCACGCACAGTGACGGTGGAGCCCGCGCTGCGGCGGGAGATCGTCGCGCTCACGCTGCCGGATCTGGCCCAGGTGCCCGCCGTGGCGGCCACGCTGGACCAGCTGGCCGGAGCGGCCGCCCGCTGAACCCGGTTCCACGGGCCCGGTCTCGCGGGGTCTTGGTCCTGGGGGTGTTTCGAGACACCCCTAGGCGGCGCCGGGTATGCCGTGGGGGACGTGAAGAAGGGGCACACGCGCGCGTGTCGGTCCGGAGAAACGTTCCTTCAGTGGGGTGACGGGTCGCCCCCGCTCGATGCCGAGACCAGGCGGTTGCGCGCCCGTCCCATGAGTTCCTCGCGCTCGTCCTCGGTCAGGCCGCCCCACACGCCGTACGGCTCGCGCACCGCCAGCGCGTGCGCGGCGCACTCCGCCCGCACCGGGCACCTCATGCAGACCTCTTTGGCCGAGTTCTCACGAGCGCTCCGTGCCGCACCGCGCTCGCCCTCGGGGTGAAAGAAGAGCGAGCTGTCGACCCCGCGGCACGCCGCGAGCAGCTGCCAGTCCCACAGATCCGCGTTCGGTCCGGGAAGGCGGGAGAAATCTGCCATTGCTTTGTCCCCTTGTAGCCGTTTTGGTCGGTTACGTGCCCATCACCGTACATCTACGATCTAAGGAGATGAAAATATGACTCATTGCGAATCTAGCCCCAGACACCAGTAAATGGAACGAAAAGCGGCTGAATGGGGCATAGCTTGTGATGAAACCTTGAGGGTCTGCCGCACGTGTCTCCACCGTGTCCGCGCCCTCACGTAGAGTGCCGAACGTGGCTCACCGCCCCGTAACTCTTTCGAGTGACCGTCGTTGAGTGTGCGAGGCGGTTGAAGGAACAAACGCTCGGGCAAGCGTCCGAGTCGGTCGACCGCACAGGTGACGATTTCGTACCAGCCTGGAGGCCCAAGGTGACGCGCATCAGCTGCGGAGGACGGCCATGACATCCGTCCTCGTCTGCGACGACTCCCCGCTTGCCCGAGAGGCGCTCCGCCGTGCGGTGGCGACCGTGCCCGGCGTAGAGCGCGTGACCACGGCGGCCAACGGCGAGGAAGTCCTCCGCCGCTGGGGTGCCGACCGTTCGGACCTGATTCTGATGGACGTACGCATGCCCGGTCTGGGCGGCGTGGAGACGGTCCGGCGGCTGCTGTCCGCCGACCCCGGTGCGCGCATCATCATGCTCACCGTGGCCGAGGACCTGGACGGCGTCGCACTCGCGGTCGCCGCCGGTGCCCGCGGCTATCTCCACAAGGACGCCTCCCGCGCGGAGCTGCGGGCGACCGTCACCCAGGCCCTCGCCGACCCGACCTGGCGGCTCGCGCCGCGCAGACTGCGGTCGGCCGAGATGGGCGCTGCGCCGACGCTCACCGCGCGTGAGATCCAGGTCCTGGAGGGCATGAGCCACGGCCGGTCCAACGCGGAGATCGGCCGTGAGCTGTTCCTCTCCGAGGACACGGTCAAGACGCACGCCCGCCGGCTCTTCAAGAAGCTCGGCGCCTCGGACCGCGCGCACGCGGTGGCGCTCGGATTCCGATGGGGCCTGGTCCGCTAGGTGGACCGCCGCGGGGGTACGGGTTTCCCCGTCCGCCGAAAGGCGGACGGGGCCGGGCCCGACAGGGGATCGGATGACGCCGTTCGGGTACCCGATCCCCGTTTCCCGGCGGATGCCGCATCCTTGAGGTGTGGAGTCCCTCGGGAACAAGTCGGTCGAGCGGGAGGGGAGGGCGCAGGAGATGAGTTCCGGCGCACCTGCTCATAACGCTTCGGTGCACAACTACGGACGCGGTGCCACGGAACGAACGACGCCAAGGCACCATGGACCGATGCGTGACGACGAGGCTGCCAATGCCCATGGGGCGATTGGTGCGCTCGTCCACCGCGCGGTCGAGGGCGACGAGCAGGCCACACACGACCTCCTCGCCCATGTCCACCCGCTCGCCATCCGCTACTGCCGTACGCGGCTGTCCCGACTTCCGGGTGACGCGCGGCACTTCGTGGAGGACCTGGCGCAGGAGGTCTGCGTGGCGGTGCTGCTCGCACTGCCGCGCTACAAGGACACCGGGCGCCCCTTCGAGGCCTTTGTCTTCGCCATCGCCGGTCACAAGGTGGCCGACCTGCAGCGGGCCGCGATGCGGCATCCCGGTTCGACGGCCGTGCCCTCGGACGAGATGCCCGAGCGGCCGGACGACTCGCTCGGCCCCGAGGAGCGCGCCCTCCTCAGCAGCGACGCCGAGTGGGCGAAGAAACTGATGGCCAACCTCCCCGAGAACCAGCGGGAGCTTCTGCTGCTGCGGATCGCGGTGGGCCTCACGGCCGAGGAGACCGGACAGATGTTGGGAATGTCACCCGGCGCGGTCCGGGTGGCCCAGCACCGGGCGCTCAGCCGCCTGCGGGCCCTCGCCGAGCAGTAGGCGGTTCCTCCCCTCCGGGCCCGGCGCGCCGCATGCACGGCTATCGGCGGTGTGCGGTTGCGGTGTGCGGCGTACGGCTTGGGACGGGGGCCGATCCACCCGGCGGTACGCGTCCTCGTGCGCCGGCCGGTGCCGGGGTGCGGCAGCGTGCTGAACGGGGCGGCCGCCCGACCCGTAGGAACCTACGAGGCCCGGGGGCGGCCGTGACCGTGGAATGAGAGAGCCATGCTTCCCGTTAGCATGGACATCCGCACCGATCAAGGCCATTTGGGGAAGGTGTCATGACTGCAAACGTCGACGGAGTGCCCGAGAAATTCGCGACGCTCGGGCTGACCTACGACGACGTGCTGCTGCTGCCGGGCGCATCGGAAGTGCTGCCCAACGCGGTCGACACCTCGTCCCGTATCTCCCGCAACGTACGCGTGAACATTCCGCTGCTCTCGGCGGCCATGGACAAGGTCACCGAGTCCCGGATGGCGATCGCCATGGCCCGCCAGGGCGGCGTCGGCGTACTGCACCGGAACCTCTCCATCGAGGACCAGGTCAACCAGGTCGACCTCGTGAAGCGCTCCGAGTCCGGCATGGTCACCGACCCGATCACGGTGCACCCGGACGCGACGCTCGGCGAGGCCGACGCGCTGTGCGCCAAGTTCCGCATCAGCGGCGTCCCCGTCACCGACGGCAACGGCAAGCTGCTCGGCATCGTCACCAACCGCGACATGGCCTTCGAGACCGACCGCTCCCGTCAGGTGCGCGAGGTCATGACCCCGATGCCGCTCGTCACCGGCAAGGTCGGCATCTCCGGGACCGACGCCATGGAGCTGCTGCGCCGCCACAAGATCGAGAAGCTTCCGCTGGTCGACGACGCGGGCATCCTCAAGGGCCTCATCACGGTCAAGGACTTCGTCAAGGCCGAGAAGTACCCGAACGCGGCGAAGGACGCCGAGGGCCGCCTCCTCGTGGGCGCCGCCGTGGGCGCGAGCCCCGAGGCCCTTGAGCGGGCCCAGGCGCTCGCCGAGGCCGGGGTGGACTTCCTGATCGTCGACACCTCGCACGGGCACAACAGCAACGCCCTCAACTGGATGGCGAAGATCAAGTCGAGCGTCGGCGTCGACGTGATCGGCGGCAACGTGGCCACCCGCGACGGCGCCCAGGCGCTGATCGACGCCGGTGTGGACGGCGTCAAGGTGGGCGTGGGCCCCGGCTCCATCTGTACGACCCGCGTGGTCGCCGGTATCGGCGTACCGCAGGTCACCGCCATCTACGAGGCCGCCCTCGCGGCCCGCGCCGCCGGTGTCCCGGTGATCGGGGACGGCGGACTGCAGTACTCCGGAGACATCGGCAAGGCGCTGGCCGCCGGCGCCGACACGGTGATGCTCGGCAGCCTCCTCGCCGGCTGCGAGGAGTCGCCCGGCGAGCTGCTCTTCATCAACGGCAAGCAGTTCAAGTCGTACCGCGGCATGGGCTCGCTCGGTGCCATGCAGTCCCGCGGCCAGGGCAAGTCGTACTCGAAGGACCGCTACTTCCAGGCGGAGGTGGCCTCCGACGACAAGCTCGTCCCCGAGGGCATCGAGGGCCAGGTGCCCTACCGCGGCCCCCTCGGGAACGTGCTGCACCAGCTCGTCGGCGGGCTGCGCCAGACCATGGGCTATGTGGGTGCCGCGTCCATCGACGAGATGGAGACCAAGGGCCGCTTCGTACGGATCACGTCGGCGGGCCTCAAGGAGAGCCACCCGCACGACATCCAGATGACGGTCGAGGCACCGAACTACAGCCGCGGCCAGTAGCAGCAACCCGTTCGAGGGCGGTCTCGGAGACTCCGGGACCGCCCTCGCCGTATGTGTCGGGGATACTGGAACGCGCAGAACCGAAGAGGGAAAGGCCACACACGTGACTGAGATCGAGATCGGGCGCGGCAAGCGCGGCCGCCGGGCGTACGCCTTCGACGACATCGCCGTCGTCCCGAGCCGCCGTACGCGCGACCCGAAGGAGGTCTCGATCGCCTGGCAGATCGACGCCTACCGCTTCGAGCTGCCGTTCCTGGCGGCTCCCATGGACTCGGTGGTCTCCCCGGCGACCGCCATCCGCATCGGGGAGCTGGGCGGTCTCGGCGTCCTCAACCTCGAAGGCCTGTGGACGCGGCACGAGGACCCGCAGTCGCTCCTCGACGAGATCGTGGAGCTGGACGCGGAGACCGCGACCCGCCGCCTCCAGGAGATCTACGCGGCTCCCATCAAGGAGGAGCTGATCGGGCTGCGCATCAAGGAGGTGCGCGACTCGGGCGTGGTCACCGCCGCCGCGCTCTCGCCGCAGCGCACCGCGCAGTTCTCCAAGGCCGTGGTTGACGCGGGCGTCGACATCTTCGTCATCCGCGGTACGACGGTCTCGGCGGAGCACGTCTCCGGCGCCTCCGAGCCGCTGAACCTGAAGCAGTTCATCTACGAGCTGGACGTCCCGGTCATCGTCGGCGGCTGCGCCACGTACACGGCGGCGCTGCACCTGATGCGTACCGGCGCGGCCGGTGTCCTGGTGGGCTTCGGCGGCGGCGCCGCGCACACCACGCGCAACGTGCTCGGCATCCAGGTCCCGATGGCCACCGCCGTCGCGGATGTGGCCGCGGCCCGCCGCGACTACATGGACGAGTCCGGCGGCCGGTACGTGCACGTGATCGCGGACGGCGGGGTCGGCTGGTCCGGCGACCTGCCCAAGGCGATCGCCTGCGGCGCCGACTCGGTGATGATGGGCTCCCCGCTCGCCCGCGCGACGGACGCGCCCGGCCGCGGCCACCACTGGGGCATGGAGGCCGTCAACGAGGAGCTGCCGCGCGGCAAGAAGGTCGACCTCGGCACCGTCGGCACCATCGAGGAGGTCCTGCTGGGCCCCTCGCACACCCCCGACGGCTCCATGAACTTCTTCGGCGCCCTGCGCCGCGCGATGGCCACGACCGGCTACAGCGAACTGAAGGAGTTCCAGCGCGTCGAGGTCACGGTGGCGGACTCGCAGCACAAGCGCTGACGCGACGCCGCGCTCGGCCTGAGCCGACGAACGACGAGGGGCCCGGTCACTCACAAGGGTGAGTGACCGGGCCCTTTCGCGTGCCCGCGCATCCGAACGGCCCTGGTGGGGCGCGTTTCGCGTTCAGGGGGCGCACGGTTGCCTTTGCGCCGAATGGGCGGGAAACGGCCGTGTCGAGGCGATAACGTCCGTGTTCGGCGCTCCAGTTGTGTGGGCGCCCCCTTCCAAGGACATCGTTCCGGACCCCGGCCCTCGGGGCCCGGCCCGAGTTCCAGCCGAGCCGCCTACCGGGTCTCTGGGTGGCGTCGTGGAAGGGGGCCGCCCATGGGCCGCCACCGCAAGCCCACCCGCTGGGACCGGATCCGTCTGTGGACGGTGAAGTGCCGGAGGAGGTGGATTCTGCGGATTTTCGGATGGTGAGCGGCCGCCCCCAATGCAACTAGGGGCGGACACTCCGTAACCCATCTAGGAGCCTGCCGCAGTGACCCCTGCGGTGGGCTCCACCCACTTCCGTACGGTACCGGCGGTGGGTGTCGTTCGCCACCAGCGGCCGGGGCTTCGGAGGTGTCCCGCGCCCCCTTTCACAACCTGTGCGCCGCCCCCGTGGGTGTGGCTCCACGGGTGTCCAGGAGTAGTTGGGCTTTTACCGAGAGGCCTTGCAGGTCGTAGGTGCGGTGTTGCTGGAGCAGGATCGTCAGGTCCGCGTCGGCTGCTGCCTCGTAGAGGGAGTCCACTCGGGGGACCGGGCGGTCGAGGATGGACCAGGACGGGACGTGCGGGTCGTGGTAGCTGACGGCGGCGCCCAGTTCCATCAGGCGGGTCGCGATCTCCTGGGCGGGTGAGCCCTGCTGGTCGGCGTGGTCGGCCTTGTAGGTGACGCCGAGGAGCAGCACGCGCGCGCCGCGGGCCGACTTGCCGTGTTCGTTGAGGAGTGTGGCCGCGCGCTGGATGACGTACCGGGGCATGTGGTCGTTGACCTGCTGGGCCAGTTCGACCATGCGCAGGGAGCGGGTCCGCGGGCCCGCCAGGTCGCGCGGGACGGCGTGCCCGCCCACACCGGGGCCGGGGCGGAAGGCCTGGAAGCCGAACGGCTTGGTCTCGGCGCAGCGGATGACGTCCCACAGGTCGACGCCGAGGTCGTGGCAGAGGACGGCCATCTCGTTGACCAGGGCGATGTTGACGTGCCGGTAGTTGGTCTCCAGGAGCTGCACGGTCTCCGCCTCGCGGGGGCCACGCGCGCGTACGACCTTGTCGGTGAGCCGGCCGTAGAACGCGGCGGCCGACTCCGTGCAGGCCGGGGTGAGCCCGCCGATGACCTTCGGGGTGTTGGCGGGGCCGTGGTCGCGGTTGCCCGGGTCCACCCGACTGGGTGAGTACGCGAGGTGGAAGTCGCGGCCCGCCCGGAGCCCCGAGCCCTCCTCCAGGAGCGGCCGGAGGAATTCCTCGGTCGTCCCCGGGTACACGGGGGACTCCAGGATCACCGTGGTGTGCGGGCGCAGATGCGCGGCCAGGGTGCGGGCGGCGGAGGCCACCTGCCCCAGGTCGAGTGTCCCGTCCGCGCCGCGCGGGGTCGGAGCGCAGATGACGGCGGTGCGTACGCGGCCCAGCTCGGCCGGGTCCGTGGCCCGCCGGAATCCCGTGGACAGCATCCGGCGCAGGTCGGCCGCGGCCAGCGGCGCCGGGTCGCCGCACTCGTAGCCGAGGGTGGGGATACCGGTGGTGGCGGCGGCCCGGGCCAGGGGCAGGCCGAGCTGGCCGAGGCCGATGACGGCGAGATCTGCGGGCATGGCGGTGGGCCGTCCTTCCCTGTAGCCGGAGAGGCAGTAGCCGGAGTGGGGCGAGGGCGCAAGCCCTGTGGACAGAACGGGCGAGCGCAATGTCAGACTAGGAGTAAATATGACCGATTTGCGGGATTGCTCGGTTGTGTTTCTCCGGAAGTCGCCGAGCCGGACACCGAGAGTTATCCACAGGCGGACCGCCGGTGGTGGCCGATGGCGGGCATCACGGTCAGAATTTGGGCATGGGGGATGTGAGCAGGGCCTCGCCGTACGGGTGAGCCCGGCGCGACAGACAGCTGGAGGCAACTGTGCGGACAGCGACACTGGGACCGGCGGAGCGCGCCGGGTCACTCGCGGCGATGGCCGAGCACGAACTGGACGTGCTCGTCGTAGGAGCGGGCGTGGTGGGCGCGGGCACCGCGTTGGACGCCGTGACCCGCGGCCTGTCCACCGGACTGGTCGAGGCGCGTGACTGGGCGTCGGGCACATCGAGCCGGTCGAGCAAGCTGATCCACGGCGGCCTGCGCTATCTGGAGATGCTCGACTTCGCGCTCGTACGGGAGGCGCTGAAGGAGCGCGGGCTGCTGCTCGAACGGCTCGCACCGCATCTCGTGAAACCCGTGCCGTTCCTGTATCCCCTGCAGCACAAGGGCTGGGAGCGGGTCTACGCCGGATCGGGCGTCGCCCTCTACGACGCGATGTCGATGGCGCGCGGCCACGGCCGCGGACTGCCCGTGCACCGGCACCTCTCACGGCGGCACGCGCTGCGCGTCGCCCCCGCGCTGAAGAAGGACGCCCTGGTCGGGGCATTGCAGTACTACGACGCGCAGATGGACGACGCCCGCTATGTGGCGACCCTGGTGCGCACCGCCGCCGCGTACGGCGCGAAGGTCGCCAACCGCGCGCGTGTGACCGGCTTCCTGCGCGAGGGCGAACGGGTCGTCGGCGCCAAGGTGCAGGACGTCGAGGGCGGCGGGGAGTACGAGATCCGTGCCAAGCAGATCGTGAACGCCACCGGCGTGTGGACGGACGACACCCAGGCGATGGTCGGGGAGCGCGGCCAGTTCCACGTCCGGGCTTCGAAGGGCATCCATCTGGTCGTACCGAAGGACCGGATCACCTCGTCGAGCGGGCTGATCCTGCGCACCGAGAAGTCCGTGCTGTTCGTGATCCCCTGGGGCCGGCACTGGATCGTGGGCACTACGGACACCGAGTGGGACCTCGACAAGGCGCACCCGGCGGCGTCCAGCGCCGACATCGACTACGTGCTGGAGCATGTGAACGCGGTCCTGGCGGTCCCGCTGACCCGCGACGACGTACAGGGCGTGTACGCGGGACTGCGGCCGCTGCTCGCCGGCGAGTCCGAGGCCACGAGCAAGCTGTCGCGCGAGCACACCGTGGCGCACCCGGCGCCCGGGCTCGTGGTCGTCGCGGGCGGCAAGTACACGACCTACCGGGTGATGGCCAAGGACGCGGTGGACGAGGCGGTGCACGGCCTCGACCAGCGGGTCGCCGAGTGCGTCACGGAGGACATCCCGCTGGTCGGCGCCGAGGGCTACCGGGCCCTGTGGAACGCGCGAGCGCGGATCGCCGCCCGGACCGGCCTGCACGTGGTGCGCGTGGAGCACCTGCTGAACCGGTACGGATCACTCGCCGAGGAGGTCCTCGACCTCATCGCCGCGGACCAGACACTGGGCGATCCGCTGCCGGCGGCCGACGACTACCTGCGCGCCGAGATCGTCTACGCGGCCTCGCACGAGGGGGCACGGCATCTGGACGACGTGCTGACGCGGCGCACGCGCATCTCGATCGAGACCTTCGACCGGGGCACGCGCAGCGCACGGGAGGCCGCCGAACTGATGGCGCCGGTGCTCGGCTGGGACAAGGACCAGATCGAGCGCGAGATCGAGCACTACCAGAAGCGGGTCGAGGCCGAACGGGAGTCGCAGCGTCAGCCGGACGACCTGACGGCGGACGCGGCCCGGCTGGGAGCGCCGGACATCGTGCCGCTGGAGTCGCCGTAGCCGCTGCGGGGTCCAACTCGGCGGCGGGCAGGGGCCGGTGTCGCGCCGGTGCCCGCCGCCGGAAGCGGCCGTGTATGCGGCCTTGTGCGCGGCCGTGTCCGCGACCGGGCATTTCGTGGTGGCTTTCGCCGGGGCGAAGTGGGTACCCGCTGTTGAGGTGTCGAAGAAGGCTGAACCCTCTGCGGTGGCATCGGAATTCCTCCTTGTCGCAGCTCATGACGGGGGAGGAGCCGGGCCGAGGGGCAGGTGGGGAACGGATGAGGGGCGGTTCGGGGAAGCGTTGCCTCCAGGAGGGGCACCCGGGGCATCGGACGGTGTCCGGGTGGGTGACAATGGAGGCTCTGTCAGGGCGGGTTGCATGAGGGGACGCATGTCGGAGGCGGAGCAGTCGGGAGCATCCCGTCAGGACGATGGTGGACGTCTCCTCGCCGGGCGGTACCGGCTGGGAGGAGTCCTCGGCCGCGGCGGCATGGGCACCGTGTGGCGTGCGGAGGACGAGACGCTCGGGCGCACGGTCGCCGTGAAGGAACTGCGGCTGCCGCCGCGCATCGACGAGGACGAGAAGCGCCGGCTGATCACCCGGACCTTCCGCGAGGCCAAGGCGATCGCGCGGATCCGGAACAACAGCGCGGTGACCGTCTACGACGTGGTCGACGAGGACGACCGCCCGTGGATCGTGATGGAACTGGTCGAGGGCAAGTCCCTCGCCGAGGTGATCCGTGAGGACGGGCTGCTCACGTCGAAGCGGGCGGCCGAGGTCGGCCTCGCCATCCTCGACGTGCTGCGCGCGGCGCACCGCGAGGGCATCCTGCACCGCGACGTGAAACCGTCGAACGTGCTCATCGGCAAGGACGGCCGGGTCGTCCTCACGGACTTCGGCATCGCCCAGGTGGAGGGCGACCCGTCCATCACCTCGACCGGCATGCTGGTCGGCGCGCCCTCGTACATCTCGCCGGAGCGGGCGCGCGGACACAAGCCGGGCCCCGCGGCCGACCTGTGGTCGCTGGGCGGCCTGTTGTACGCGGCGGTGGAGGGCGTGCCCCCGTACGACAAGGGATCCGCCATCGCGACGCTCACCGCGGTGATGACGGAGCCGGTGGAGCAGCCGAAGAACGCGGGCCCGCTGGAGAACGTCATCTACGGGCTCCTCGTCAAGGACCCCGAGCAGCGTCTCGACGACGCCGGGGCGCGGGCGATGCTCACCGAGATCATCAACACGCCCGAGCGCAAGGACGAGCCGGAGCCGGCGGAGGCGACGAAGGTCGTGCCGCTGCCGGACCTGCCCTCGGACAAGCCGTCCGGCCCCTCCAGGAAGGGGACTTCGGGCGGCGGCAAGAAGAAGGCCGCCGCCGCGGCGGCACTGGCGTCCGCGGGGGCCGCGTCGGCCGCCGCGCCGTCGTCGTCCTCCTCGCCCTCCGGATCGGGCGCCGCTTCCGGTACGAGGTCCGGGGCCGCGGCCGGTACCGCCGCGGGCGCCGGTGTGCCCGCTTCCGCGAAGAACCGGGACGCTGTCGCTTCGGGGCTGAACTCCAGTGCGGTGGGCGGAAGTCCGGGCGATTCCGGCCCCGCGTACTCGCGGGGCACCACGTCCAGGGCGCCGCTCACCGATGTGGTGTCCCGGCGGACGCTGGTGATCATCGCCGTCGTCGTGGCGCTGGCCGTGCTCGGCACGATCCTCGCCGTCACGCTGGGTGGCGACGACGACTCGGGCGCCGGCGGGAACAAGGGCGGCGACGACAAGTCGACGTCCAGTGGCGCGAACGCGGGAAGCGACACCAAACAGGACGAGAACAGCGGCACCGATTCGGACGACGACGACAAGGCGGACTCCTCCGGAGGGAACGCGACGAAGGAGAGTTCGCCGAGCGCGAGCGCTTCCGAGGAGTCGAGCGGATCGGACGGGTCGGAAGACGACTCCGAGAGCGGTTCGGGCAGCGGGGTCGAGTCGACGCACAAGGACGGACAGGGCTTCTCGATCGGCCTGCCCAAGGGCTGGAAATACCAGTCCACGAGCGCGGCCGGCGCCCGGTTCGCCGGTCCCGACGGACAGAAGCTGCTGGTCGGCTGGACCACGACGCCCAAGGACGACCCGGTGGCGGACTGGAAGAACCAGGAGCAGTTCATGCAGCGGTCGCAGTATCAGCGGATCCGAATAGAGAAGGCGGACTACCGCGGCTGGAACACGGCGGACTGGGAATTCACCTACGTGGACGGTGGCACGAAATACCGGTCCATAGACCGCGGCTTCGTCGTCAATGACAGCCAGGGATACGCGCTCATGTACACCGCGAAGGACTCGAAATGGGACACCGACCTTCGCAAGGACACGTGGCGCACGCTGACAAAGTCGTTCGAACCGAAGTCCTGAGGGTCACGGGTCAATTGAGATCTCGCATCTCCTCATGACGGGTTGCCTCCGGCACGTATCGTGAGTGGTTGCGGACCGTACGCAGCCACAACTGCAGCCACAACGGGACGCATGGCGAACGGATTTGACCAACCGGGCGGCCGGGGGAGGCAACGTGGAGGACTATGCGGGACGGGTGCTCGCCGACCGCTACCGCTTGCCGCTCCCGCCCACCGACGAGTACGAGCTCGCCGAGTCCCGGGCCTGGGACACCTACAGCGGACAGGAAGTACTGGTCCGGCAGGTGCCCCTGCCCGAGGTCGTCGAGGCGGAGGTGCTCGACGCGGACGGGCTGCCCGACGGGTTCGTGGCGCGGGACACCGGGGTGCGCGACGGCGGGGTGCGGCGGCCGTCCGCGCGCACCACACGGCGGCCCACCGAGCCGGCCGTGCGGCGGGCCATCGAGGCCGCCCAGGCCGCGGCGCAGATACCCGACCATCCCCGGCTCGACCAGGTCTTCGACGTGTTCGCCGAGGGCGGCTCGCTGTGGATCGTGAGCGAACTGGTGCCCGCGCGGCAGCTCGCGGCGCTGCTCGCCGAGGGCCCGCTGAGCCCGTACCGGGCCGCCGAGGTGGCCTCCGACGTGCTGACCGCCCTGCGGGTGCTGCACGCGCACGGCTGGGTGCACCGGAACATCACCGCGCGCACGGTGCTCGTCTGCGACGACGGCCGGGTGATGCTCACGGGCCTCGCCTCGGGGGCCGCGGAGGAGGCGCTGTGCGGGTACGACCCGGTGCCGGCGCCCGAAGGTGACGGCGGCACGGGCCGACAGGGCGGGCCCGGAACACCGGATGGGCCGCCGGCGCAGGCAGGACACGCGGGACATGCAGGTCAGGCCGGTCCGGGGGGTGCGGGCGGTTCGGCAGGGCAGGTGGGCCGGCCCGGCGGTGCGGTCGGACAGCTCGGTCAGTCCGGTACTCCGGGGCGCGCCGTAGGACAGGCGGTGCCCGGAGCACGTGGGCTGGACGGCGGCCGCGGAGCGGTCGAGGCCGTGCGCGGAGGCGGCGGCACGGGCGCGCTGCCCGTCCCGCAAGCGCACGCCCAGACACATGCCCAAGCCCAGACACAGGCACAGGGCCGGACACAGTCGCAGTCACAGGCGCACGCCTCCGACATGGCGCAGCGGGCGCTGGACGCCGGCGGAGACGTACGGGCCGCGCGGGCCGGAGCCATCGCGGCCTACCGCGCGGGTGCGCGAGCGGCGGCCCGGGTGCAGGAGGAGCAGCGGGGCGGCGGGAACGCGGCGTTGCCCGCTCCTCGGTCGCTGCCCGGTGGGAGCGATGCCGAGGCCGGCGGTCAGGCCTCGGGGCCGATCTCGGGCCGGATAGCCGGACAAGGGGCGGAGCACACCTCGCCGCCGGGACAGATCGCCGACCCGTACGGGGTGGGCGGAGCGGGGCTGCCGCCGGGCGCGTGGCACGGTGCGGCGCCGCGCGGCGGGGCCCCCGCCGTGGGAAGCCCTGGGCAGATCCGGCCTCCCGCGCTCCCCGACGGCCGCACCGGCGGGCATGGCGGCGATGGCGGGACCGGCGCGATCGGTGGGACCGGTGGGGCTGGTGGGACCGGTAGGACGACCGACGGCCGGGGGACGGAAGCTGTCGCGTACGGCGCCGGATACGCGCCGTCGGCCGACCACACCTCCGCGGCCCCCGGCACGGGCGCAGGCCTGGAGCCCGGCACGGGCGGGGCTCCCGCGCAGTGGAGTCAGCCCGCCTCCGCCGCTGCCGCCACCCGGCGGGGCCCGGCGACCGCGCTGGCGGCGGAGCGGGCCCGGCAGGCCCGGATGGCCGTCGTGGGACCCGTCACCGAGCGCTGGGCGCCCGAGCAGGCCGGACCCGTGCACGAGAACTGGCAGCTGGCGGCGCCGATCGGGCCCGCGACCGACCTGTGGGCGCTGGGCGCGCTGCTCTTCCGCGCCGTACAGGGCCACGCGCCCTACCCCGAGGAGAGCACCGCCGAGCTGGTGCAGCTGGTGTGCGCGGAGCCGCCCGCGTTCGCGGAGGAGTGCGGTCCGCTGCGGCCGGTCGTGGAGTCGCTGCTGCGCCAGGACCCCACCGAGCGACTGGACTTCGAGGAACTGCGGGGCTGGCTGCGCTCGCTGGTGCGGTCGGCGCCCGAGCCGGAGGCGGGCACGTTCGTCATAGCGGCACCGCCGGTGGACCCCGCCCGGCTCCCTGTCGTACGCCGTCGGGGCGAGCTGGTCCGCAGGCGTCGTGCGGGGCTGCCCGCGACCACCCCGCACGGCCGGCACAAGCGGGGCAAGCAGGGCAAGGAGGCCAAGCCCCGCAGGCTCGGCCGGACCTTGCTTCTGCTGATCCTGCTCGCCATGGCCGCGGCCGTCGCGTACGCGGTGGCGTTCATGCCCAAGACCGGCTCCGGCGGGGAGCGCACCGGTTCCGCGGGGGATGTCGTCGCCCCCACCCCCGGTCACTCCGGGGACACCGGCGCGGGGTCGGACGGGAAGGCGAGCTCCGGTCCGCAGGGCGAGAAGTCGCCGGGCGGCAAGAGCAGTCCGAGCCCGACGCGTTCGTCCAGCTCGACGACCCAGACCACCGGCCCCGACCTTCCGCAGGGCTTCACCCTGCGCAAGGACTCCGAGGGATTCCGGGTGGCGGTCGCCAACGGCTGGGAGCGGACGGGCAAGAACGGACGCGGCCAGGTCGTCTACTCGCACGGCAAGTTCGAGCTGCTGGTCGTGCCCGGACGGGACACGACCGAGGAGTTCGGCAGTGATCCGATGTCCTACCAGCGTGAGGACGAGCGCGAGTTGCAGCCGTTCCGCGACTCGACCTGGGCCACGTCCAGCGGGATGCGCCGGATCGACGTGGGCGGACGGGCCATGGCCGAGGGGCAGTTCACCTGGCAGGACTCCACGGGGAGCGAGGTCTACGTACGGAACCTCGTGATCATCGACGGCGGGAAGTACCACGTGGTGCAACTGCGCGGTCCGGAGGCCGAGCGGGACGAGGTGACACGGCTCTACGAGCAGGCGTCGTCGACGTACCAGATCACCGGGTGATGCCGTACCGGGCCGCCCTTTGATGCCGTACCGGGCCGTCCGTTGATGCACTGCCGGGTCACCGGTTGATGTGGTGTCATCACACCGTGCAGCCAGGGGGCTTGTGCGGCCGTGACACCGGTTCGGCGCCAACGTCCCATCACCGGGCGGCAACCGCCCGTTCATACCCGTGGGAACCGTCACAGTGCTGTCTCCGTCGGACCCCGCCGGTTCCCTGGGTGCGTGCCGGTCCTTAGTCTGACCCTGTCAAGAGCATTGCGGGGAAACGTGAATCAGATGCAGGGCCTGCTTCTCGCAGGCCGCTACCGGCTCGCCGACTCCATCGGCAGTGGCGGCATGGGCCGGGTATGGCGTGCGCGCGACGAAGTGCTGCACCGCTCCGTCGCGATCAAGGAGCTGACGGCCGCTCTTTACGTGTCCGAGAGCGAGCAGGCCGTCCTCCTCGCCAGAACCAGGGCCGAGGCCAGGGCCGCCGCGCGCATCAACCACTCGGCCGTCGTCACCGTGCACGACGTACTGGAGCACGACGGCCGCCCGTGGATCGTCATGGAGCTGGTCGAGGGCGGCTCGCTCGCCGACGCCGTCAAGGACGCGGGACGCATCGAGCCCAGGGAGGCGGCCCGGGTCGGGCTGTGGGTCCTGCGCGCCCTGCGGGCCGCGCACTCCGCCGGCGTACTGCACCGCGACGTCAAACCCGGCAACGTACTGCTCTCCCACGACCGGCGCGTGCTGCTCACCGACTTCGGGATCGCCCAGGTCGAGGGGGACACGACGATCACCCGTACCGGCGAGATCGTCGGGTCGGTCGACTATCTGGCGCCGGAACGCATCCGCGGTCAGGACCCGGGACCGTCCGCCGACCTGTGGGCGCTCGGCGCGACGCTCTACACGGCCGTCGAGGGCAGGTCGCCGTTCCGGCGGACGACACCGCTGACGACCATGCAGGCCGTCGTCGGCGAGGAGCCCGAGGCCCTGGAGAACGCGGGCCCGCTCACCTCCGTCATCACCGCCCTGCTGCGCAAGGACCCCGCCGAGCGGCCCGGACCCGAAGAGGCCGAGCAGATGCTCGCCGAGGCCGCGGAGGGGCGGGCGCCCGACTCGGCGCACGCCTATGTGCCGACGCAGCACGTGGACGGCGCACCGGACCCGCGGGGAACGTACGGCCAGGGACTGCCGGGCGCGTACGGGCCCGCGCAGGCCGCCGCCGCTCCCGGGTCCGAGGACGCCACCCACGCCGTCGCCCACGGGTCTCACGGCTTCGACGGGTCCCGGGGTGGCCCGTATCCGCCGGGTGCCTACGGCGGTCCGGACGGCCGCGACACCTATGGCAGTCATGGCAGGCCCGCGCCCGATCCGGCCGGCGCCACCGCGAACCAGCCGGCGGTGGTCGGCCGGCCCGGGCGGCGACGGTTCCGTACCGTCGCCGCGGTCGTGCTGGCGGCGGCGCTCGTCGGCGGCGGTGGCGTCGCGGCGCTGCTGATGGTGGACGGCTGGGGGGACGAGGACGCGTCGAAGTCCTCGAACCACTCCTCGGCCCCCAGGACCCCGTCCCCCTCGGACGGTGACGACGACGGAAAGCAGACCGAGGGGGCCCAGACCGGTGACGTGCCCGCCGGCTGGGAGCGTGTCGACGACCCCGAGGGATTCAGCCTCGTCCTGCCCGAGGGCTGGAAGCGGCAGGTCGAGGGCACGCAGGTCGACTACACGCCCGACGCGGGCGAGCACTTCGTCCGTATCGCGGTGGACGACTCGCCGGACTTCGACACCCCGTACCGGCATCTCGTCGATCTGGAACAGCAGATATCGGGGCGGCTGAGCGAGTATCAGCAGGTCGGTCTGGAGTCCAACACCTTCCGTGACCGTCCTGGGGCGCTGTGGGACTTCACCTGGACCGCGCTCGGCAAGGACACGGAGTTTCCCGGGCCTCGGCGGGCCATCGAACAGGCGTATCTCGGCCGTGACGGGGTCGAGTACGTGATCTACATGTCCTCGCCCGCGGATGACTGGGAGACTGCTCGGTCGCAGTTCGACACGGTGTTGCGTGGGTGGGAGCCGCCGGAGTCCTAGCGTGTGCCTGCCCCTGGCGGGGTGCGCTGCGGGGTGTTCCGTGGGGTGTCCTGCGGGGAGGTCGTCGGCTGCGGGTCGGTGGGGGCTGGTCGCGCAGTTCCCCGCGCCCCTGAAAGATTGCGCAGTTCCCCGCGCCCCCAAAGGCGAAAGGCCGCGCCGTTGCCTGCGCTCCTGGAGGCAGAAAGCTGCGTCGTTGCCCGCGCACCCAAAGGCGAAAGATTGCGTCGTTCCCCGTGCCCCTAGGGGCGAAAGGCTGTGTCGTTCTGCGTTCCCCCTGGAGCGTCGGTTGTCGGCCAACCTTCGTTGGGCGGGCCCGGAAGGGTTCCGTCCGTTGCGGCATGATGGGGCGCATGGCGACCGAAGGGGAGAGACCGGAGGACAACGCCCGGGTCATCGCGGGGCGTTACCGCCTGGAAGCCAGAATCGGCCGCGGTGGCATGGGTGTCGTGTGGCGGGCCACGGACCAGTTGCTGGCCCGGCAGGTCGCGGTCAAGGAACTCGCCGTCGACACCTCGCTCTCGGTGGCGGAGGCCCGGCTGCAGCGTGAACGCACCCTGCGCGAGGCACGCGCGATCGCGCAACTGCGGCACCCGCACATCATCGTCGTGCACGACGTCGTCGAGCAGGACGAACGCCCGTACATCGTCATGGACCTCCTCGAAGGAGGATCGCTCGCCGAGCGCATCTCCCGGTCCGGGCCCATCGGCCCGGTCGAGGCGGCACGGATGGGCATCGACCTGCTCGGCGCGCTGCGCAAGGCGCACGACGCCGGGGTTCTGCACCGCGATCTGAAGCCCGCGAACGTCCTCCTCACCCTGAGCGGCATCGTCGTCCTCACCGACTTCGGGGTCGCGCAGGTCGCGGGCTCGACGACGCTCACCGAGAGCGGGTCGTTCGTGGGCTCGCCCGAGTACACCGCACCCGAGCGGATGGCGGGCCTCAGGACCGGGCCCGAGTCCGACCTGTGGTCGCTGGGCGCATTGCTCTGCACGGTCCTCAGCGGCGAATCGCCCTTCCGCCGCGACTCGCTGGGCGGCACGCTGCACGCGGTGGTCGTCGACGACATACTTCCGCCCGCCGCCGCCGGGCCCCTGCTCCCCGTCGTACGGGGCCTGCTCGAACGCGATCCGGAGCGGCGGCTCGACGCGGTCGAGGCGGAGCGGCTGTTACGGGTCTTCCTGGACACGGGCCGTATGCCGCAGGCCCAGCCCGGCCGCACGCCCTCGCGGCGGGGCGCGCCGGGGCGTGATCACGGCACTTCGGCCTCGGCGTCGGCGTCCGCGGTTCCGGAACCTACCGTGCCGCACCCGCTCCGAGCCCCCTTCGCCGTCTCCTCGTCGATGCGCAACGTGCTGATCGCGGCGGCTCTCGTCGCGGCGATGGCCGTGGCGGGCGTGTCGGCGGCCGCGCTGCTGCTGGGCGACGGCGGCAACGGGCCGACGCCGCCGGGGGGTTCGGTCTCCTCGTCCCGTACGGCCACCGGTCCCACACCGAGTGACAGCGCCACCGGCCCTCGGCCCACGGCCTCCGCCAGTCGCACGGTACCCACGGGATACCGGCTCGTCCGCGACGCGGCGGGCTTCTCGCTCGCCGTCCCCGTGGGCTTCACGCGCGAGGCGCAGGGCGAGCGCGTCTACTACATGTCGGCCGGGAAGACCTTCCGCATCGGCGTCAAGGTGTCCGCGCCGGAACCGGGCGGCCCGCTCGCGGTGATGGAACGCGCGGCCGAGAAGGGGACCGACACCTACCCCGGCTACCGCGACGGCCGCGTCACCGAGACCACCCGCTCCGGACGCCCCGCCGCGCTCTGGGAGTTCACCTGGGACGGCTTCAGCGCGGCGGAGGGCGCGCGGCACATCTACGAACTGTGCTGGGAGGAGGACGGCCGGATGTACGACGTGCTGGTGTCGTCGCCGGTCGGCAAGGCGCGGGAGGCGCGGGAGTACTTCGACGTCGCGGTGGACACCGTGGCCCGTACGGGCTCATGAGCCGCATTTCGGCGTAAATCCGGTGGTTCGGAGTAAAGCGCGCGTCGTGCGTCACGGGTCTGTGACTGGAAAGCACCCAGGGTGGAGCGGAGGCGCCTGCCGCGATAAGGATGGACCCCATGAGCAGCAACGGGGGAGCCCCTTACGGACCCGACGAGCCGACGAGTTTCGGTCTGCAACCGCCACATCCACCGGTCGCCGTGCCCCACCCCGGGAATCCGTACGCCACACCCGCGCAGGTCGCGCCCGAGGTCGCGCCCGCAACTGTGCCCGAGGCCGTGTCGCGGCAACAGGCGCACCCGGCACCGCAGGCGCACCCCGTGCGGCAGGGGCAACCCGTGCAGCAGGCGCCGCACGACCCCGGCTCGGGCCGGCTCATCGCGGACCGGTACCGGCTGCTCGACAAGCTCGGTCACGGTGGCATGGGGACCGTGTGGCGGGCCAAGGACGAGACGGTGGACCGGGAGGTCGCGGTCAAGGAGCCGCGCATCCCCGACCATCTTCCCGAACGTGAACGAGCCAATGTCTCCGAGCGGATGCGCCGCGAGGCGCGCGCCGCGGCCCGGCTCGACCATCCGGCCGTCGTCAACGTCCACGACGTCGCCGTGGTCGACGGCCGGCCGTGGATCGTGATGGAACTGGTCCGGGGGCGCTCGCTCGGCGCCGCGCTCCAGGAGGGCACGCTCGGCGCGCGTGAGGCGGCGAGAATCGGCCTGGAGGTGCTTGGCGCACTGGAGTCCGCGCACGCGGCGGGCATCCTGCACCGCGACGTCAAGCCGGACAACGTCCTGCTCGGCACGGGCGACCGCGTCGTCCTCACCGACTTCGGCATCGCCCAGATAGAGGGCGAGACGAATCTGACCGACACGGGCGGCTTCGTCGGCTCGCCCGAGTTCATCGCGCCCGAGAGGGTGCTGGGGCAGCGCCCGGGCCCGGCCTCCGACCTCTGGTCGCTGGGCGTGGTCCTGTACGCGGCCACGGAGGGCGTGTCGCCGTTCCGCCGCAGCAACACGCCCGCGACGCTCCAGTCCGTCCTCAACGCCACGCCCGCCCCGCCCAACGCGGCCACGGGACCGCTCGCCGAGGTCATCAACGGCCTCCTCGACAAGGACCCGAACCGCCGCCCGGACGCCGCGCGGGTACGTGCCCTGCTGGAGGAGGCCGCGCGACCGCCCCAGCTCGCGCCCACCCAGATCGTCCAGCGGCCGGGGCCCGACGGGGCGCACGCCGGTGAGGGGGCGCCCCCCGGTGGCAGGCCGCTGCGCGTCGGCCGCAAGGGATGGATCGGCCTCGGGGCCGTGGTCGTCGCGGCGGCGGTGGCGGCGTACCTGGTGGTCGCGGACCCGTTCGCGGGGCCGTTGCCGGACGGCTGGAAGAAGACCGACGTGAAGGCGCTGGGCGTCACGATGGCGGTGCCGAAGGGCTACCAGAAGACCGTGCCCAAGCCCGACGCGCCCAAGGACGAGCACTGGGTGCAGTTCACCGACCTGAGCGGCACGCTGTGGATCAGCCTGTCGCTGGACAAGAAGGCCGAGGACACCTCGGGGGAGATCGCGGGGACGGCGTCGGCGGAGATGTACGAGGACGACGCCACGTACAAGCAGAGCGGCGCGTAC
Source organism: Streptomyces liliiviolaceus (assembly GCF_018070025.1). Lineage (NCBI taxonomy): Bacteria > Bacillati > Actinomycetota > Actinomycetes > Kitasatosporales > Streptomycetaceae > Streptomyces > Streptomyces liliiviolaceus. Next base: position 481,495 of record NZ_JAGPYQ010000001.1, on the reverse strand, counting down.
GGGCTCGGGATGGACTCCGACCCGGCGCCGACGAGCGATCCCAACGACGTCAAGTACAAGGACCGCAAGGCCGCGCGGAACACGGTGGTCTACCGCAGCACGGACACGGAGAATCCGCGGCCGCGGGAGCTTCAGGTCCTGTACTACAAGACGACGTCCGGTGACATGTACAAGCTCATGATCGGTTACCCGGGCAAGGGTGATTTCACCGAGCGGGGGCGGGCGGTCGCCTCGACGGCCATCGCGAACCTGGACGTCGACAGGTTGTGAACCTCTGGGGATGCCCTGTTGAGGCGTCGAGGGGGCGTCGGTAGCGGCATACTGCTGCCTCGGGTCGTCGATCGCGGATCGCCGATCGCGGATCGTGGATCGTCGGGTGCGGGTCGGTGGGGGTTGCTCGCGCAGTTCCCCGCGCCCCTGAAGACGACGTTCGTCCGCAGGCCGGTGGGGGTTGCCCGCGCAGTTCCCCGCGCCCCTCGGGGAGGGGCTTCGCCCCGTCCCACCGAGGGGCGCGGGGAACGGCGCGGTCTTTCGCCCCCCAGGGGCGCGGGGAACTGCGCAGTCTTTTTGGTTTTCAGGGGCGCGGGGAACTGCGCAGGGTTGTGGAAGAGAGGCGGCAGGCGTGGGCCTGGATCTTGACGGGCGGGCACATGCCCGGCAGCGCTGGGCGGCCCGCGCCGCCCTGACCGGCGCCGCCCTCGCGGTCCTGCTGCCGCTCGGCTACGGCGGAGTCACCAGCCTGCTCCTCGTCGCGGTGGGAGCGCTGGGCACGGCCGTCACCGTGGCCGCCCTGTGGTGGGTGCTGACCCTCCGGGGCCCGTCCCGCGCGGCAGCCGTGGCGCTGGCCGTCACGACCCCCGCCGCGGTCGTCTGGTTCTTCGCCGCGGAGAACCTGCTCTGGGTCGTCATCGTGTCCCTGGCCCTGTGGGGATTCGCCGTCTGGGCCGGGAAGTTCGCGCTCAGCAGCACCAAGTCCCACACGGTGAGCGTCCGGGAGCACCGGACTCCCGCCCCCACCAGCCCCTTCCTCATCATGAACCCGCGCTCAGGGGGCGGAAAGGTCGAGCGGTTCGGCCTGAAGGAGAAGGCCGAAAAACTCGGCGCCCGGGTCCACCTCCTCGACCCCGAACGGCACGAGGACGTGACCGAACTCGCCCAAGGGGCCGTCGCGGACGGCGCCGACCTGCTCGGCGTCGCGGGCGGCGACGGTACGCAGGCGCTGGTCGCCGCCGTCGCCGCGGAGCACGGCATACCGTTCCTCGTCGTGTGCGCCGGAACCCGCAACCACTTCGCCATGGACCTCGGGCTCGACCGCAACGACCCGGCGGCGAGCCTCGACGCCCTCACGGAAGACGGCGTCGAACTCCACGTCGACCTCGGCTTCGCGGACACGTACCCCTTCGTCAACAACGCCTCGTTCGGGGCGTACGCGGTCGTCGTGCAGAGCCCCGAGTACCGCGATGACAAGGTCCGTACGACGCTGGAGCTGCTGCCCGAACTGCTCACGCACCAGCGGGGGCCGCGGCTGACCGCCCGTGTGGAGGAGACGGACGGGGCCACCGGTCCTCGGGCGGCGGGCGCCACGGCGGCGACCGTCGTCGACGGACCCCAGGCCCTCCTGGTGAGCAACAACCCCTACCGCATGGACGATCCGGCGGGCCTCGGCTACCGCGAACGGCTGGAGTCCGGTGTGCTGGGTGTCCTCGGCGTGCGGGTCGAGAACGCCGCCGAGGCTGCCGGGCTGCTGCTGGGCAGGCACTCCACCGGGCTCACGGTACTGACCGCCCGCGAGGTGGTGGTGGACGCCGACCGCCCCGAGATCGAGGTCGGCGTGGACGGCGAGGCCCTCATGCTGCCCACGCCGGTACGGTGCCGGATCGAGCCCGGTGCCCTGCGTGTACGCGTCCCCGGGAACCGGCCGGGCGTACCGGAGACCAAGCCGCCCATGGACTGGCGCCGGCTGCGCAAACTCGCGGCGGCGGTGGGGCGTACGGCGCTTCCCAAGCACCGGGCCCTGCCCCGGGAGGAGCCCCTGCCCGTGAACCGGACACCTCCCACGGCCTGACCCACCGGTGCCCCGTCGTCGACCCACCGTTGATCCACCGCGTACACGGGCCGAACATCGACAAGCTCCGTCCCAGCGCGGTACTGATGGGACATGAGCGATGACGGGGGGCGTCTGGTCGGCGGCCGTTACCGGCTGACCGAGCGCATCGGCTCGGGCGGCATGGGCACCGTGTGGCGGGCCACGGACGAACTCGTGGGGCGGGACGTCGCGGTCAAGGAGCCCCGGCTGCCCGGCGATCCGCGGGACGCCGCCCACCAGCGCGCGTACCACCGGCTGCAGCGCGAGGCGCGGGCGGCGGCGCGTGTGGAGCATCCCGGCGCCGTGGCGATCCACGACGTGGTCGTGGAGGACGGACTGCCCTGGATCGTGATGGAGCTGATCCGCGGCGAGTCCCTCCACGAGGTGCTGCAGCGCGGCGCGCTCCCGCCCACCGAGTCGGCGCGGATCGGGCTGTCCGTGGTGGGCGCCCTGAAGGCCGCGCACGCCAAGGGCATCGTGCACCGCGACGTGAAACCCGTGAACGTCCTGCTCGGACAGCACGGCCGCGTCGTGCTCACCGACTTCGGCATCGCGCACATCCAGGGCGAGGAATCCCTCACCATGAGCGGGGAGTTCGTGGGCTCCCTCGAATTCATCGCGCCGGAGCGGATGTCCGGCCGGGGCGCGGGCCCTGCCGCGGACATGTGGTCCCTGGGCGTCTGCCTGTACGCGGCCGTCGAGGGCTGGTCCCCGTTCCGGCGTACGACGCTGGAGTCCACCCTCGCCGCGATCCTGTCCGCCGAGCCGCCGGAACCCGAGCACGCGGGACCGCTCGGGCCGCTGATCGTCCGGCTCCTGGCGAAGGACCCGGACCAGCGGCCGGACGCCGACGAGGTCGCCGCCTCGCTGGAGGCGGTGGCGGAGGGCTGGCCGGTACCGCGGGGCGACCTGACGGCCCCGCAGGACGTCTCCTCGTTACGCGAGTTCGCGGACGACTCGGGAACGGTCCGGCTCGGACACGCGCCCGCGGCGTCGGCAGAACCAGGTGACGACCCGGTCCCGGTCCCCGCCTCGGACACCGCCCACCCCGACGCCGTACGACCGGAACCGAAACCATCACCGAAACCGTCACCGGAACCGGAACCGGAACCGGAACCGCCACCGAGGCGCCGCCACGCCCCCCGCCTCGTCGGCGGCACCCTCGTCGGCGCCCTGCTCCTGGCGGGCGGCGTCTGGCTCGGTACCTCGCTCACCGGCGACGGCGGTGGCGGCGGCAGGGCCGCGGGGGACAGGGCCCCGGTGAACTCGTCGGTGACCTCCCCCGAGACCGCGGCCGGGCCCACGGCCGACGAGGTGTGGACCGCCCGTCCCGAGAAGGACCTGAAGGCGGTCCTCCACCTCCCCCGCCAGTTCGTGCGCTTCCACGAGCAGGGCGGCGCCGACGACCAGCCGCGCATGGCGATCTTCGACAACGACGAGGTCGTGCAGGTCCGGCTCACCCTGTGGGACAGGGCGCCGAGCTCGCCGATGGCCCGGGCGCGGCACCAGGGCGACACCTGGGCGGGCTACGGCGAGTCGCGGACGCAGTACACGCGGACGTCCTTCCACGGGTTCGAGGCCGTGCTCGCCGACACCACCTACGACACCGAGGGCGATCTGACCCGTGTCATGGAGCTGATGATCCTCACCGACGACAGCCTTCTGTACGAGCTTCGGGTGGACATGCCCAAGGGGACGGCGGACGAGAAGAGGGGCACCGCGGTGTTCAAGGGGGCGCGGGAGCGTCTTGAGATCGAGGACCGGACAACACCCTGATCAGGGCATTTACTGCCAGTGATCACTGGCGCCTTGTGTGTACTCGGTGAAACCCTGTTACCGACGGGTACCCAAAGAGCGCGGGCGGGCATACCCTGCGGCTCATGACGGACTCGCAGGCCCCGGCACAGGCCCCGGAAAAGACCGGTACCAACCCTCTCGCGCCCGCCCCCGAAGGCGCCCGTACGGCTGCTGACGTGGTCACGCCCGAGCTGATCGCCCAGCTCACCCGTGGCGTGGTCGGCTCGGGCCGCACCGCCAACCACACGCCGTTCACCGGCGAGAAGCTGGCCGACCTGCCGGAGTCCACCCCGCAGGACGTGGAACTGGCCTACGAGCGGGCGCGCGCCGCCCAGTTCCTCTGGGGCCAGATCCCCGTCAAGGAGCGCGCGGCCGTCCTCCTGCGCTTCCACGACCTCGTGCTCGCCCGCCAGGCCGAGGTGCTGGACCTGATCCAGCTGGAGACCGGCAAGGCCCGGCTGCACGCCCACGAGGAGGTCCAGGCGGTCGCCGTCGCGGCCCGCCACTACGGCCGCCGCGCCCCCTTCTACCTGCGCCCCAAGCGGCACGCGGGCGCCATGCCGACCCTCACCAAGGTCACCGAGCTGCGCCACCCGCGAGGCGTGGTCGGCCAGATCGCCCCCTGGAACTACCCGCTGGAACTCTCCGTCGGCGACGCGCTGCCCGCCTTCGTCGCGGGCAACGCCGTGGTGATGAAGCCCGACACCGAGACCTGCCTCACCGCCCTGTGGGCCCGTGACCTGCTGATCGAGGCGGGCCTGCCGGCCGACGTCTTCCAGGTCGTCCTCGGCGAGGGCCCGGTCATCGGCCCGGAGGTCGTCAAGCACGCCGACTACGTCTCCTTCACCGGCTCCACCCGCACCGGCCGCGAGGTCGCCCAGGGCGCGGCGGCCCGGCTGGTCGGCGTGTCCCTGGAACTCGGCGGCAAGAACGCCATGCTGGTCCTGGAGGACGCCGACATCGACCGGGCGGCGGCCGGCGCGGTCCGCGCCTGCTTCTCGTCGGCCGGGCAGCTGTGCATCAGCATCGAGCGGCTGTACGTCCACGAGTCGATCGCGGACACGTTCCTGGAGCGGTTCGCCGCCCGCACCAGGGCGATGCGGCTCGGCACGTCCCTCGCGTACGGCGCCGAGATGGGCTCGCTGGTCGGCGAACGCCAGCTGGAGACCGTGACCCGGCACGTCGAGGAGGCCGTCGCCAAGGGCGCGACCGTCGTCGCGGGCGGTGTCGCGCGCCCGGACATCGGCCCGTACTTCTTCGAGCCGACCATCCTCGACGGCGTCGAGTCGCCGATGGCGGTCTGCGGCGAGGAGACCTTCGGCCCGGTCGTCTCGATCTACCGCTTCGAGGACGAGGACGAGGTGATCGCCTCCGCCAACGCGACGGCGTACGGCCTCAACTCGTCGGTCTGGACGAAGGACGGCCGTCGCGGCGCCAAGGTCGCGGCCCGGCTGCGCACCGGAACGGTCAACATCAACGAGGGCTACGGGCCCGCGTACGGCAGTGTCCAGTCGCCGATGGGCGGCATGAAGGACTCCGGCCTCGGCCGCCGCCACGGCTCCGAGGGCATCCTCAAGTACACGGAGGCCCAGACGGTCGCCCAGCAGCGCCTGCTGCCGATGGCCCCGTCCCTGGGCATGGACGACGAGAAGTACGCAGCTTTCATGAGCCGCAGCCTGAAACTGATGAAGGCATTCCGGTTCCGCTAGGAGCGCCTCGTGAGGAGCGCCTCGCCAGGAGCGCCCCGTCCGGGGCGCGGGGAACCGCGCGCCCAGCCACGACGCACCCGCACGGCACACTCAAAGGGGAGACAGCACGTGCCTCAGGAAACGTACGACTACGACGTCATCGTCGTGGGCTCCGGCTTCGGCGGATCCGTCACCGCCCTCCGCCTGACGGAGAAGGGCTACCGCGTAGGTGTCCTGGAAGCGGGCCGCCGCTTCACCCGGGCCACCCTGCCCAAGAACTCCTGGGACCTGAAGAACTACCTCTGGGCGCCGAAGCTCGGCATGTACGGCCTCCAGCGCATCCACCTCCTCGGCAACGTCATGGTGCTCGCGGGCGCGGGCGTGGGCGGCGGCTCCCTCAACTACGCCAACACCCTCTACGTACCGCCGAAGCCGTTCTTCGAGGATCCGCAGTGGAAGGACATCACCGACTGGCAGGAGGAGTTGAAGCCGTACTACGACCAGGCCCAGCGCATGCTCGGCGTACGGCTCAACCCGACCATGACGCCCTCCGACGTCCATCTCAAGGCGGCGGCCGGGCGGATGGGCGTGGGCGACACCTTCCACATGGCGCCGGTCGGTGTCTTCTTCGGTGACGGCGAGGACGCCGACAAGACCGTGAAGGCACGGCCGGGGGAGCAGGTCGACGACCCGTACTTCGGCGGCGCCGGCCCCGCCCGCACCGCGTGCGCCGAGTGCGGCGAGTGCATGACGGGCTGCCGGCACGGCGCGAAGAACACCCTCAACGAGAACTACCTGTACCTCGCGGAGAAGGCGGGCGCGGTCGTCCACCCCCTGACGACCGTCGTGTCCGTCACGGACGACTCGCAGGGCGGTTTCGCCGTCTCGACGCTCCCCACGGACCGCGGGCGCAAGGGCGCAGGGCGCGAGGGCCGGGTCTTCAAGGCCCGCCGGGTCGTCCTCGCGGCCGGCACGTACGGTACGCAGACCCTGCTGCACCGGATGAAGGACGGCGGACAGCTGCCGTACCTGTCGAAGCGGCTGGGCGAGCTGACCCGTACGAACTCCGAGGCGCTGGTCGGCGCGCAGACCAGCGACCGCCGCTACCGCAAGGCCACCGGCGAGGCGAGGGCCGACTTCACCCGCGGGGTCGCCATCACGTCCTCGATCCACCCGGACGCCAACACGCACATCGAGCCCGTCCGCTACGGCAAGGGCTCCAACTCGATGGGCAGCCTGTCGATCCTCCAGGTTCCGTACACGGAGGGCTCGTCGAGGGTGCTCGCCTGGCTCGTCAACGCGGTGAAGCACCCCACTCTCGTGGCGCGCTCCCTCTCCAACCGCCGCTGGTCGGAGCGGACCATCATCGGCCTGGTGATGCAGTCCCTCGACAACTCCCTGACCACGTACCTCAAGCCGAAGGGCGCGGGCAAGGGCCTGCTGACCGCCCGCCAGGGGCACGGGGCCCCGAACCCGAAGCAGATCAGGACCGCTTCGGAGGGCGCCTCCGCGATAGCCGCCGAGATCAACGGTTTCCCCGGCTCCAACGTCGGCGAGCTGATGGGCACCCCGCTGACCGCCCACTTCCTGGGCGGCTGCCCGATCGGCGCGTCCGCCGACGAGGGCGTCATCGACCCCTACCACCGGCTGTACGGGCACCCGGGCATCTCCGTCGTCGACGGCGCCGCGGTCTCGGCGAACCTGGGCGTGAACCCGTCGCTGACGATCACCGCCCAGGCCGAGCGCGCGATGTCGTACTGGCCCAACAAGGGTGAGACGGACCCGCGTCCGGCGCCCGGCGCGGCCTACGAGCGCCTCGAAGCGGTCGAGCCGCTCACCCCCGCGGTCCCGGCGGACGCCTTCGGCGCCCTGAAACTCCCGTTCCTCGGCATGCCGACGATCCCACCGAAGAAGTAGAGAAAAGCAACCGACAAAGACGAAGGACCTGCGCCCCCCTCCGAGCGCAGGTCCTTACGTCTGGTCGCACATACAGCAAGTCGAGTCGGTCATGCGTGACGCGTCAGCGACTCGCGCGGGGCGTTGCCCTCAAGGGGCGCAGCCCCTAGGGGCGCGGGGAACTGCGCGCCCGGCCCCCACCGGCCCGCAGTCAAATCCCCCACGCCCAGCGGCAGCGCTACGCGTCGGAGCCAGCCTTGCGACGCCGCGCAACGACAACGGCCCCCACCCCAGCGGCGAGCGCAACCCCACCGACGAGCCCGATCGTCGGCAGCGCGGAGCTGGACCCGGTCTCGGCGAGATTCCCGGTCACCTGCGGAGTGTCGGCCTTGTCCGGCTTCTGGTCGCTGACCGGCGCCTTGCCGCCTTCCTGCGGCTTCGTGCCACCGGTGTCCGTACCCGCGGCGACGATCTGGAACTTGTACGCGACCTCACCGAAGCCGGTGCACTCCGCGTCGTCGTCGCCGTAGATCGTCGCGCCGAGCGAGAAGCCCGCGCCGACGGGAGCGGTGGACTTCACGTTGATACGCAGTGGGACGAGCACCTCGTAGTCGGGCTTGAGCTCGTCGGTGTAGCCGACGAAGCCGACCGCGTAACCCTCTTCGTCGAGGTCCTCCCAGACCTTGTCGTCCGGGTTCCAGGCCTGGAGCTGGACCTGCTTGCTCTTGAAGAGGTCCGTGCCGTCCACGTCGGAGGAGGCGCCGGCGAGGAAGTCCAGGTCCTGGAGCGTCGAGTCGGAGGAGTTGAGGACGCTCAGCGAGAACACGTGCCAGCCGCTGCCCACGGCGATCTTGCCGGGCAGGCCGGTGATGCTGACGTCGACCTTGGTGTCCTCGCACACCGACGGCTCGGGGTCCGGGGTCTCGGACTCCCCGGGCGGGGTGGTGCTCGGCGCCGGGCTGGTCGCCGGCGGGGTCGAGGTCGGCGTGTCCGCGGGGGGCGTGGAGGCCGGCGGCGTCGTCTCGGGCGACGCGGGAGGCGTCGTCGTCTCGGTGGTCTCGGTCTCCGTCGCGCCCGGCGTCACGGGAGCCGTGGTGGTCTCGGTGCCGGTGGGCGCGGGGTCGGTCGCATAAGCGGCCGGGGCCGACAGCAGCGCGAGCGGGGCTATGACAGCCGTCGTGGCCGCAGCGACCATGACACGGCGAAGCTTCATGAAGACCTCGGAAAGTCCGGTGCGCCGCGATGTCACGGCACGAGATTCGGGAGGCCTCCGCGTGGCGGACACGGGTATGGCCGTTGGTTCCGTAAGTGAGACCTGTGACTCCTGTGAAGGGTTGTCCTCAAACTCACAGAATTCTTATGTGGGCTGGGTCACACGCGGGCTCGACTTGTGAACTCCCGTGCCCACACCTTAGAACTGACCCTCGGTCGACTGTTCGAGCACGTCGACCGGTACGTCGACCAGCACGTCGGCCATGGGGGAGAGGCGCGAGCGTCGTGAGTGAGAAGCCGTCCGGGAAGGCGCCGGAGGAGCCGGGCGAGCCAGGCGGGTCCGGCGAGCCAGGCGGGTCCGGTGGGTCCGCTGGGTCCGGGGAGTCCATACCCGACGACGTGTGGGAACGGTTCGTCCAGGACAGCGAGCGGGACATCCGGATCTCGCAGGCGCCCAAGGAGCCGTCCGCGCGCGCCCGCATGGTGACCGAGCGGCTGCGCCAGCAGGACGCCCGCGGTGAACTGCCCCCGGCCTGGCGCGCGGACCCCGTCGGTCAGGGGGCGAACGGGCGCAGGGCCCGGCGCCGCAGGGTGTGGACGGTCATCGGCATCCCGCTCGCCCTCGCGGTCGCCGTGGTGGCCATGAAGCCGTCCCTGCTGCCGGGCGACCCCTTCGGCACGGACTCGGCCGCGGTCATGGGCTCGGGTTCGGGTCCGGCGGTCTCCCCGCTGCCCGCGGAGACCGCGCCCGAGACCGCGGCTCCGGGTTCCGCGCCCGGATCGCCCACCCTGGACGAGCCCTTCGCCGGATCCCCGGCCGCGCGGTACGCCGACGGCGCCGCCGGGATCGTACTGCCGGAGGCGAAAGCGGTCGGCGCGTTCTCGAAGGAGCAGGTCGCCGGGGCCCTGGAACAGAGCAGGACCCTGCTCGTCGGGGCGAACGTCGACCGCGGGACGCTGCTCGGCGACACCCCCGAGACCGTCCTCGGCGAGGTGCTCGACCCCAAGCAGCCCGAGTTCGTCGACGACCTGAGGTCCTGGCTGCGCAAGCCCGGCAGGGGCCACGACCCGCTGCGTTTCTTCAGCCGCTTCGACCAGGACGAGGTACGGCTCGTCGGTGACGTGGTCAAGACCCGTGGCCGTACGACGTTCGAGGGCGGGAAGGACGGGGCGCTGGACATCCACGTCGACTACACCTTCGTCTACGCGCTGGCCCCCGCCGACCCGGACTCCGGCGAGGTGGCCCGCACCATCGTGCGCCGCGTCATCGACCTGCGGCTCCTCGACCCCGCGAAGTACGAGGCCACACCGGGCAGGCTGGCGGTCATCAGGTACGACGACGACATCGCCAACTCCGCGTGCGGCGTGTACGACGGCTTCCTGCACCCGCGGCTGGCCTCCGGCGGACCGACGGGCGCGCCCCCGAGCGGGCCCGCGGTCGACCCGTACGACCGCAGCCGGGACATCGGGGACGACGACGGTGGCGCAGGTGACGGCGACTCCGGTGAGGGGTCGTGCGGGTCGGTGTCGCGCACATGATGACCGCCCGCATGACGACCGCGCACGTGAGGACAAGGACAAGGACGAGGATGAAGATCGCGCGCCCTCTGGTGGCCGCGTCGGCCGTCGCCGTCCTCGGCTGTGTCGCGGCCTGCGGCGGGGGCGGAGGCGGCGACGGTCGGGACGGGAAGTCGTCGTCGAAGGCGAGCGGACGGACGACGGGCGGCGAGGAGACGAAGGCGCCCGCCGGGGGAAGTCAGGACGCCGAGGACCCGCAGGGCACCGGGGCCCCGCAGGGCACACGCGACCCGCAGGACTCCTCGGGCGGCGGCGCGCGGAAGGGCGACGGTCCCCTGACCGAGGCGCAGTTGAAGAAGGCCGCGCTCGCGACGGGGGACGTCAAGGGCTTCGAGGTCGAGGAGTCGGAAGGGGCGGACCTCCTGGGCCAGACCGTCCCGGCGACCCCGTCGAAGTGCCAGCCGATCGCCGACATGTTCCTGTTCTCCACCGACCCGGCCTCGCGGGCGGGAGTCAGCCGCGGCGCCGTGCCGAAGGACGAGATGAACGCCTCGGTGATCACGTTCGCCCTTCTCTCCTACCGGTCCGGCGAGGCGGACGAGGTGATGGACGGCCTGCGGTCGGCGACCGAGAAGTGCACGGCGTACCGGCACGCCGACTACGACTACAAGAACGTCAAGCCGGCGGCCGACCCGGACCTGGGTGACGAGTCCGTCGCGTTCAGGCTGGTCGCCTCGATCGAGGGGGCGCAGGTGCCCGCCGCGTACACGGTCGTCCGCGACGGTACGACGCTGGTGGCCTTCAGCTCCATGAACATGCTGGACGCGGACAAGATCGAGGTCCCGGCCGAGCTGGTCGAGGCGCAGCTGGCGAAACTCGCGAAACCCGCGAAGAAAGCCCGCTAGCCGGTGGCCGGGACTGGCGAAGGGCCCCGCGGGACGATCCGCGGGGCCCTTCGTGGTCAGCACCGACGTCAGGGCAGCGCCGGTGCCTGGGGAGGCGGCGCCGGGGGGTAGCGCCGCTCATTGGCTTGTCCACCGGTCTGCGCCCGGCGCACTCGGGGAGTGCGCGTGGTCTCGACCAATGGCGGTAGAGCGATGCAATACGGATGTCGCTTGAGGACTCGGGGTGTTCTAGGCATCGTGCTCGATGGGCCGCGGCCTACGCAACCGTTTCGACCGGCCTTGCGCAGATTCCGCCGGCCGGCTCCGGGCGTCCCCGGAGCCGACCTCTCTTGGGTGACCGGGCTGCTGTCCCCTGCCGTCCGGTCACTTCTCTGGAACGGGGTCCCACGGCGCACGTCCGTACGCCTCCCGTTCCAGCGGAGCCACGCGTGGTTCTTCGGGCCCGCCCCTGGCTGGCACGGACATCGGGAGAACGAAGCCCGCCGGGGGACGGTCACGCGCCGTACGGGTGAGAGGGCATGCGTACGTGCGTGCACCGGACGTCCGTCGTACGCGCATGTCGTACGGGATGCGCGTACGCGGTTCCGCGGGCTCCGGTCGGCGCGGACGCCGGCCCTCAGATGCGGCCCCGGCACAGTTCTAGGAGCGTCATCGCGAGCGCGGTGCCGGGCTTGCCCAGGGCCTCCCTGTAGTGGCCGAGGACCTCCATCTCGCGCGACAGGTTCACCCGGCGGCCACCGGAGGTGATCCGGGCCTCCTGGATGACCGCCGAGACGGCCATGCGTTCCTGGACCAGGCCGATGATGCGGTCGTCGAGGGCGTCGATGCGGTCGCGGGCGCCGGTGATGACGTCGGCGGCCTCTTCGGTGCGGGCGCCGGTCTTGTCCGTGGGGGCTGCGGCGGGGGTGGCTGCGCTCATGTCTGGGGCTCCTCGTGGAGTGGGGTGCCCCGGAGCGGCAAGGTCCGGAAAACGCCAGGCGCCCCGGGCCTTGTCGGCCCGGGGCGCCTGGGAAGTCGCTTGTCAGTTGCTCAAGCAGCACGACCATGGCAGCCGGTGGGCCGGTTGCCATAGGTAAAGACGAAGGTCTGGTGCGTGAGCATGAGAGCAGTATGCCTGCGCGCTCCGCTGGGTCCAACCCGGTTCGCATCCTGAGACGTCCCTACCCGTTCCCGTCCCTGTCTCGGGGGCGCTGCCCCCGAACCCCCGGTCCTCAAACGCCGGACGGGCTGAAGTGGTGCCGGACCGGCGGACACATTCAGCCCGTCCGGCGTTTGAGGACAAGGGGGGCGAGGGGGCGCAGCCCCCATGCGTGGACGGGAAGGGAAGGGGCGGCGGGGGCGAGGAAAAACCCGGCGTGACCCCCCGCCCCCGGACCCCCGTTAGAATCAACCGCACAGCCCCGCTAAACCGCCGGAAGGCAAACCGTGCCAGAAGCGTCCCCCGCCGCCACCCCCGACACCGTCCTGGTCGTCGACTTCGGCGCGCAGTACGCCCAGCTCATCGCCCGCCGAGTCCGTGAGGCCCGGGTCTACAGCGAGATCGTCCCGAGCACCATGCCGGTCGACGAGATCCTCGCCAAGAACCCCGCGGCGATCATCCTCTCCGGCGGCCCCTCGTCGGTGTACGCGGAAGGCGCCCCCCGCCTGGACCGCGCGCTCTTCGAGGCCGGCGTCCCCGTCTTCGGCATGTGCTACGGCTTCCAGCTGATGGCGACCACCCTCGGCGGCACGGTCGACAACACGGGCGCCCGCGAGTACGGCCGTACCCAGCTGCACGTCAGCAAGTCCGGCTCGACGCTCTTCGAGGGCACCCCGGACGAGCAGTCGGTGTGGATGTCGCACGGCGACGCCTGCTCCGCCGCCCCCGAGGGCTTCACCGTCACCGGCTCCACGGACGTCGTCCCGGTCGCGGCCTTCGAGAACGACGAGAAGAAGCTGTACGGGGTCCAGTACCACCCCGAGGTCATGCACTCCACGCACGGCCAGCAGGTGCTCGAACACTTCCTGTACCGGGGCGCGGGCCTGAGCCCGGACTGGACCACCGGCAACGTCATCGAGGAGCAGATCGCGCTGATCCGCGAGCAGGTCGGCGACAAGCGCGCCATCTGCGGCCTCTCCGGCGGCGTGGACTCCGCGGTCGCCGCGGCCCTCGTGCAGAAGGCCATCGGCACCCAGCTGACCTGCGTGTACGTCGACCACGGTCTGATGCGCAAGGGCGAGACCGAGCAGGTCGAGAAGGACTTCGTGGCGGCGACCGGCGTACAGCTGAAGGTCGTGGACGCGGAGGAGCGCTTCCTCACCGCCCTCAAGGGCGTCTCGGACCCCGAGGAGAAGCGGAAGATCATCGGCCGCGAGTTCATCCGGGTCTTCGAGCAGGCCCAGGCGGAGATCATCGCGGACGAGGGCCCGGAGGTGGCCTTCCTGGTCCAGGGCACGCTCTACCCCGACGTGGTCGAGTCCGGTGGCGGTACGGGCACCGCCAACATCAAGTCCCACCACAACGTGGGCGGGCTCCCCGAAGACCTTGAGTTCCAGCTGATCGAACCGCTGCGCCAGCTCTTCAAGGACGAGGTCCGGATGGTCGGCCAGGAGCTCGGCCTGCCGGACGAGATCGTCCAGCGCCAGCCGTTCCCCGGCCCCGGCCTCGGCATCCGCATCGTCGGCGCGGTCGACAAGGAGCGGCTCGACCTGCTCCGCGAGGCCGACGCCATCGCCCGTGAGGAGCTGACGGCGGCCGGTCTCGACCGCGACATCTGGCAGTGTCCGGTCGTGCTGCTCGCCGACGTCCGCTCCGTCGGGGTCCAGGGCGACGGCCGCACGTACGGCCATCCGATCGTGCTGCGGCCCGTCTCCTCCGAGGACGCGATGACCGCCGACTGGTCGCGTCTTCCGTACGACGTCCTCGCGAAGATCTCGACCCGCATCACGAACGAGGTCGCGGACGTCAACCGCGTCGTCCTCGACGTGACGTCGAAGCCGCCGGGCACCATCGAGTGGGAGTAGCGGCCCCGGGCCCTTCGGGGCTCAGGTCCGCCTGAGGGTGCGCACCGGCACTCCGGGCTGCCAGATCTGGACGACCAGATACGTGTCGTTCTCGACGTAGGTCCGTACGACCTCCGTCAGTTCGGTGCGGAAGAGGTGGAACGGCTCCGGCGGTTTCACCTCTTCGCCGTACCCGGCCTTCTCCCGTGGATCCTCGACCTCGATCGCGCGGCCCGCGATCCGTACGTCTCCGCCGCCCGCGTCCGTGCCCGGCCCCGGGTTCGCCTGCAGGGCGAACCGCGGGTCCCGGCGCAGGTCCAGCGCCTTGCGCGAGTCCGGCATCATGCCGAGCCACAGCTCCCCGTTCAGGAAGCGGACCTCCAGACCGGACGTGCGGGGCGACCCGTCCTTGCGGAGGGTCGCCAGGACGTGGTGCGTGAAGGCCGCGAACCGTTCCTCGACGGTCCTGGCGAGATCCTGCTCCGCGGCGGTGAAGGCCGCCCAGTTCGACGTCGTACGAGTCATCCGGGTCACCGGGCCGTCCGGGTCATGTGAGTCATACGACGAGTGTGGCGCCGATACCCGACATCTAGTGTCGCCTTTTCGGCAGCGAGTTGCGCAGGTCGGTCCTGCGGGAGTTGCGGCCCGCCGACCGCAGACGGCGACCGAGCCGGTCCTTGCGTACCACCTCCAGGCGCAGGAGGAGCGCGAACACCGCGGCCATCATGAAGCCCGCGGCGAGCGAGGCCGTCCAGCCCGCGGGGATCAGCAGCAGCGCCATGAAGGCCGCGCTGGCGCTCATGAACACGGCCTTGCGGCGCCAGTCGAGGTCGTCGTCCAGGGCGTCGAACTCGATACGGGTCTTCAGCAGGTTCACCGTGGGCGCCACGTCCGGCAGGGGTTTCAGCGTGCCGGGACGCATACCGGGCGCGCGGCCCGCGGCCAGCCTGCCGAGAGCCGCCGTACTGCGCTCGCGGGCCTCGGGCCGGGAGTCGCGCACCAGCCGGACCTGAAGCGTCTGGCCGACGCGGCTCGCCCGCTCGTACCGGAAGCCGTACTGCACGGCGATGTACGTCAGTGCGGCGAGACGGCGGGGGGAGCCGCCCCGGTCGTCCAGGACGACCACGTCACGCGTGGCGACCTGTCTGAGCATGTCCGTGACCAGGCGATCGGCCCTCGTGGGTCTCTTGGTGTTCCTGGTCCTCTGCGTTCGCTTGGCGCTCTTGATGTTCCTCATGTTCGTCATGGGCGGGACGGGGATGCGGTCGCGGGGCGCGGGCCGCACAGCGTGTGGGGAAGGCTGTGCACGGGGGGTCCCTCCAGGGGGCGTCGGCTCGGGTGCCCGACGGGCGTGATGGCTCCGGTCAGGCAGACCAGCGATCTCGTACAACGGTTGTGCACTCTCTTCTTCGACATCTCTGTTCTCCTGCGCAGACCGCCGGTAACTTCCCGCCCGTAAACACGTACGGAGTCCGCCCCTCAGGGCTGGAGGACATATGCACGGGCCCACACCGCCCCTGCCCCTTCCCACCGACAGACTGCGGTTCGCGATGCCGCCCATGCACGAGTCGCTCGACGACGAGCGCCGGCACCGCAAGGAACGCCTCGCGGGCGCGCTGCGGCTCTTCGGACGGCTCGGCTTCGAGGACGGGGTCTCCGGCCACATCACCGCGCGCGACCCGGAGTACAGCGACTGCTTCTGGGTGAACCCGTTCGGAATGCCCTTCAAGCATGTCACCGTCGGGGACCTGGTGATGGCCAACGCGGACGGGCAGGTGCTGGAGGGCCGCTATCACGTGAACCAGGCCGCGTTCACCGTGCACGCCCAGGTGCACGCGGCCCGGCCCGACGTCGTCGCGGTCGCCCACTGCCACTCGGTGCACGGCCGCGCCCTGTCCGCGCTCGGCGATCTCCTCGACCCGATCACCCAGGAGAGCTGCGCGTTCTACGAGGACCACGCGCTGTACGACGCCTACTCGGGGGTCGCCGTGGACGCCGAGGAGGGGCGGCGCATCGCCACCGCGCTCGGCTCGTTCAAGGCGCTCGTGCTGCGCAACCACGGGCTGCTGACGGTCGGCGACTCGGTGGACGCGGCGGCCTGGTGGTTCCTGTCCATGGAACGCTCCAGCCAGGTGCAGCTCACCGCCCGCGCGGCCGGACGGCCGGTGCTGATCGACCACAAGCAGGCGGTCGCGACACGGGAACAGACCGGCGGGGACCT
The DNA here is from genome assembly GCF_018070025.1 of Streptomyces liliiviolaceus. NCBI lineage: Bacteria > Bacillati > Actinomycetota > Actinomycetes > Kitasatosporales > Streptomycetaceae > Streptomyces > Streptomyces liliiviolaceus. The sequence continues at coordinate 465,190 of NZ_JAGPYQ010000001.1, read as the reverse complement.
GGTGGCGTGGATCAACTACCAGCCGCTGTGGCAGGACATCAGCCGCAGCGAGCCGGACCTGCTGTCCTGACGTGCCTCAGGACATGCCGCGCGGGAGGACGCGCCTCGCCATGGGACCCGCCTCGCCGGGGATGCCGCGGCTCACCGGAAGTCGCGCAGCACGGCCGCTTTCGTCGTCGCGAACTCCTCGTCGGTGAGCACGCCGTCCCGATGCAACTCGCCCAACTCCCGCAGCCGGCGCAGGAGTACGTCGTGAATACCCTCCGGCGTCGATGGACGCGCCTGGGGTCCTTGCTGCGCGCGGGGAGTCCGGGGCACCTGGGGCGGTACGGAGTCGCCGGGCGCGGCAGCGAGCAGCAGGGACGGATCTCCCCGTACGAGCTCGCCCCGACCGTGTCGGCCGGCCGTCCGGGCGGACGGGTGCGGGAGACGGGCCATGACCGCGGTGGCGACGAGTGCCGTGAGCAGATCGCGGCGCGCGCTGCCCCACAGGTCGAGCGCGAACGGGTCCTTCTCCGGCGGCAGTTTGGAGAACACCGAGTCGTCCGTCACGAACCGCAGGAAGCCGTCCTCGTAACCGGAGTTGGGCAGCCACTCCACCTGCACCAGATCCGGCAGGCCGATGATGCGCGGGCCCGTCGCGCGCTTCACCCGGTCCGAGGTGTCGCTCCAGTCGATACGGACCCTGGCGCCGTCGAAGGAGACCGTGCCGTCGCTGGAGCGGACCGAGACGGGCACCGGCGGGCCCGGCAGGAGATACGCCCCGGCCGGTTCCTTGGGGATCTGTTCGATGAGCAGGGCGTGCCGGATCTCCTCCGCGACGTACTCGGCGACCCCCGAACGGTCGATGTCCACCGACAGCCGGTACGGATCCGCCGCGTCGGGCAGCCTGCCCCCGGTCGCCTGGAGGAGCGGGTCGGCGCCCTCGCGAAGCCTCAGCCGCAGCCGGCCACGCTTGCGTTCGGGCTCGTAGACGACGCCCGCGACCGCTTCGAGGGGCACGGCGATCTCTCCGTACGTCTGCCGGAACAGCGGCACGGAACGGTGCAGTCCCGGGGTGATCCGGACCGTGCTGCCGTCGAAGGCCCAGGTCCCGTCGCGCTGGATGATCTCGGCCATACGCAAATTCTCGCAGCCGGGTCAACACGGGGGTGGCCGGTTCACCCGCGCTGACCGGACCTGGCGGACGCGGGGTGTGTGCGGTACGGCACAATGCGCTCTCGTCACACGGCAGTTGTGCGGCCACGCAGGTGTGCGGTGGGCGGATGTGCGGTGGGTGGGCGTGCGCGGTGGGTGGGCGCGCGGCCGGGGAATGTTCGACGGAGCGGGACGGAAGGCGGCAACGGGCGTGGCGGTGCAGGAGACGGGACAGGGCACGGGGCGTGACCCCGGCCGGGGTCCCGGTCGGGGCGGGCACGAGGGCGGCTGTGCCTGCGGGGACTGCCCGCACGGGGCGCGCGAGGGCCATCGGCGGGCCGTCGCCGCGTTCCTCTCCAAGCGGGACGAACTCGCGTCGGGACACGGGCTGCCGGCCGCGGTCGCGCACTCGGCCGGCGCCTCGCGGCAGTGGGTGTCGGACGCGCTGACCCAGTCCGCCGACCTCGTCGCCGAGCGCGGCCGGGCCGAGGGGGAGGTCTGGCTCGGACTCGTCTGGCGGCGAACGGTCGCGGCCGTGTGGGGCCTTGTGGCCGTCCTGCTGCTGGTGCAGGCGCTCACCGCGATCGGGGCGGGCTGGACGTCGGCGCGCACCGCGGGGCTGCTCGCGGCGGTCGTCGTGGCCGTGGCGCTGACCGCCGCCTCGTGGTTCCACCGGGCGCGCGGCGGGGTGCTGGCGCCGGTCATCGGTGAGGACAACCGGCTCTCCACCTCCCGCGTGGTGGCCGCCGGCTGGGTGCTGTTCGTCGTCTACGCCGTGCTCGTACTGGCCGGGCGGCTGGCCGGGGCGTCCTCGCACACCGAACGGGACTCCCTGATCGAGGGGCTCGAACTCGCCCGGGGCGCGGGCATCGTGACCGTCCTCGCCGTCGTGTGCGCGATCGCCGTGCTGGTACGGCGGGTGGTGGGGCTGCGCGTCCTCGGACAGCGGCTGCAGAAGGTACGGGCCGACCGGCCCCGGGCCGCCGACCTGCTGACCGACGACTCCGGACGCGGCAGCTTCGCGGACACGCAGTACGCGGTGCTGGGCGCCGTCGCGCTGGTCTTCGCGGCGGTACGGCTGGCCCGGCGTCCCGAACAGCTGCCGGACCTGCCGTGGGGCCTCGCGGTCATGGTGCTGGTCTCGGCCGCCACGTACGTCGCCGCGAAGTACGCCGAGGGCGGCCGGCCGGTGATCCTCTCGGTCGTGCGTTCGCGCGAGGCCGGGGACCTGGACGCGCCGATCAGGACCGGCGACGACATCGAGATCCGGGGCGCCGGGTTCGTACCGCCCGGCGCGCAGAGCGCCGACCGGCTGTCGCGGATGGTGGTACGGATCGGCGCGGTGCACGTCCACGTCCCGCTGGTCCCGGTGCCGGGCGGCTTCCGCAACCCCTCCGACGCGGTCCTCACCGTCCCCGTACCCGCGGACGTGGAACCGGGGCGGGTGGAGGTACAGGTCGTCACCGCGGCGGGCGTGGAGACGAACCGCGTGGAGATCGACGTGACGGACTGAGAGCGCTCGGGCCACTGCGGGACTCCCTCCCTTCCGGAGACCAGGATCAATGGGGATCAGGATCAATGGGGACGATCGGGTGGACGTGGTGAAAATTTATGTGTCCGCCCCTGAGCGAGGACTCGTCCCCGTACGTATTGTCTTGTTGAGGGGTGAACCGTTCGGCGGTTGAGAGGTGGCGGAGGGCTATGGCTCACGGCATGCGCATGGACACGCACTCCGGATACTCGGACGACGGCGGCGGCGGGGACTGGCGGGACACCGCGACGCGGTACGCGCTGCTGCCCCTGCGCGTCTTCCTCGGCGTCACCTTCATCTACGCGGGGCTCGACAAACTCACCGACAGCGCCTTCATGTCCGACTCCGGCGCCGGCTCCATCGGCGACATGATGCGCGCGGTCCGTGACTCCTCGGCGATCCCCGCCCTGATCGACCTCTCTCTCAAGAACCCCGTCGGCTTCGGCTACGCCATCGCTCTCGGCGAGCTCGCGGTGGGCATCGGCACCCTGATCGGCCTGCTGGCCCGCCTCGCCGCGGTCGGCGGGGCACTGATCTCGCTCAGCCTCTGGCTGACGATGAGCTGGGCGGCTGACCCGTACTACTACGGCAACGACCTCCCCTATCTGATGGCCTGGCTGCCCCTGGTACTGGCCGGAGCGGGCGTGTACTCGGTGGACGCGTCCCTGCGCTCCCGCCGACGGCGCAGGGCGGGCGCCTACTAGGCAGGCACCGGTAGCCCTACCGGGTGCTGGGCGGGGCACCGATCGGCCCGACGACGCACCGGCCCGATGCGCCGGGCTGCCGGGTCACGGCCCGGGACCCGGGGTGCGCCGCGTGTGGGCCCGGGGCCGGGGTCAGCCCGGGGCGTGCGTGGTGTCGGGCGCGGGCATCGCACGGCGGTGACGACGCCGTATCCCGTGGGACACGCTGCCCGTCACAGCGGCCAGGCACAGGCCTCCCGTGACGAGCGGGATCACCGCGAACCACGGGGTCTCCCAGAGGCCGCCCGCGTCGCCGGCGTAGACGACACCCGTGAGGGTCAGGAAGAGACCCGCTATGAGCCTGCCCGGCTTGAACTCATGACGTCGCACGGGCCACCTCCGCCTGTCCCAGGCCGACTTCGAGAGTGAGGTCGAGCGTGCCGCCGTCCTTGCTCCCCTCCGCGGGCGTGAGCGTCAGTTCCTTGTGCTTGCCGGGAGCCACGTCCACGTCCTGTCTGTCCTCACCCGGCAACTGGATGTCCCCGACGCCCACTTCGATGTTCAGCCTCACCGTCACGTCCTTCGGTACGACGACCTTGAGCTGCCCCATGCCCACCTCGGCGTTCGTCGTCACGGTGCGGCCCTTGCCGAGGTCGATCCGGCTGAGGTCGAGCGTGCCGACGCCCGTGCCGAGGTCGTACTGCTCCTGTACGGCCGCCGCCGTCGCCGGTGTCCAGTCCACCCGCTCCCAGTGGGTCGTGATGTCCGCAGGCAGCGCCGCCGAGCAGGCCAGCAGCCCCGCCGTGACGATCGCGAGGAAGATCGACCCCGCTCCCGTACGCCCGCGGAACGAGCTGACCGCGATGCCCAGGCCGAACACGGCGAGCGCACAGGCCAGGCCGGTCTGCAGGCTGGTGCCGAGTGTGTGGTCGTCCCAGGTGAGACGCGTACCGAGCGCGCCCGCGATCAGGGCGAGCAGGAACACCCGGCCGCCGATCCCGCGGGGGCCGCGCGGCTTGGCGTTCCGTGTCCGTATGTCCCGGTCGGAGCCGCCGCCGTGCGCGATGGTGACCGCCGCCGCGATGTCCCGGTCCCATGTGCCCTTGGGCCCCCACAGATAGCCCGTGCCGCCCTCGTACGTCCCGTCCTTGACGATGGGCTCCCGCCACCAGGAGGGGAAGGCGGCGGGCACGGGCGGTGCCTGCGCCTCGGGCGGAGCGTCGGCGACGGCCTGCGCGGCTATGGGCCCGCCCCTGCCCGAGCGCACCCGGGAGCTGGGGGACGGATCGGGGACGTCGGTGCCGCGCTGCCGCGACCAGTAGCCGGCGCCCGCGAGGAGCAGCGAGAGCGTCGTCGCGAAGGTGAGCACGCTCGCGTTGTTCAGCATGGAGAGGAAGACACCGCAGCCGACCAGGGCGAACAGCACGCCCGCCAGCGCCTGGCCTTCGACGCGGCCGGTGAGGAGCTTGCGCACCTCGTTCTCCTCCTCGTCGTCGTACGGGACGAAGAGCCAGGCGAAGCCGTAGAAGATGAGGCCGAGCCCGCCGGTCGCGGAGAGCACCGCGAGCACGACCCGGAAGATCACCGGGTCCATGTCGCACTGCCGCCCCAGCCCCGCGCACACACCGCCCAGCATCCGGTGCCGCCGGTCGCGCCGGAACCCGCGCGGAACCTCGGGCGCACGCGGCTCCTCACCGGCGGTGGGTGCGGTGGGTGCGGCTGTGTCCGCCCGGGCGTCCGCCGCCGGCGGGGAGTCCTGCGGCCCGCTGTTCGGACCCGTGGCCGCACTCGCGCCGGGTCCGGGGCCCGGCCCGGGCCCCGGACGCTCCGCGGCGTGCTGCTGATCGCTCATACGTCCATGGTGACGGCCGCGACGCCGCAACGGCAGTCGAAACAACCCTGGCCGAACCCTGAATTCGTCCCCCGAGACACCCCCCAGACCCGTGCGACGCCGGGCGGGGAGGGGTGGGGCGTCGGGCGGGGGAGCGGTGGGGTGCCGGTGCTTGGACAGCCTCGCGGCGGGGGGCTGGGCGGGGCTGCGCCGGGGGTGCGGAGCGACGGGGCGTGGTGGTCCGAGCCACGCTCGCACAGCATCGGCGCCGGAGCACCGCGGCCCAGGCACCGCGGGCCAGGCACGGCGGCCCAGGCACGGCGGCCCAGGCGCCGCAGCCCCGGCGCAGCGGTCCCACAGCCGCCCGTCGGGGCCGGATTCGAAGATCAGGGGAGTCTCGGGGGTCGACCCTGATGCCCGGTGGCCCCCGGCGTGTGAACATCGATGGCATGCCGGACGCCGCAGCTCTGACCATCGAGGACCCGCGGCCTCCGCGCAAGCTCTACCGCAGCAGCGACGGACGCTGGCTCGGGGGCGTGGCGCGGGGGCTCGCCGGGCATCTCGGCCTGCCCGTGATCTGGGTCCGGCTCGTCTTCGCGGGCCTGTTCATGGCGGACGGCCTCGGAGCCTTGCTGTACGCGGCGTTCTGGTTCTTCGTCCCCCTCGGCGTCGGCGGCGTGGACGCCGAGAGGCCCCCCGCCCTCGCCACCGAGACCTCCCCCGACGGCCGCCGCAGGCTCGTGGCCCGCAAGCCCGACAAGGGCCAGATCGTCGCGCTGCTCGCGATGGTCGTGGTGGCCCTGGTCTTCGTGGGGAACGTGGACCTGAGCGGCGGCGCCAAGGCCTACCTCTGGCCCACCGTCCTCGTCGGCGCGGGCGTCGCCCTGGTCTGGCGCCAGGCGGACAACGCCCGCCGGGCCCGCTGGATGGAGGTGGGCCGCCGCAAGCGCACGATCAGCCTGCTCCGCTCCGCGGCCGGTGTCCTGCTCGTCGCCGCGGGGGTCTCCGGGATATTCGTTCTGCAGGGCTCCGCCGCCCACCTCGGCTCGGTCCTGCAGGCCGCGCTCGCCGTCCTCGTCGGGATAGCGCTGCTGGCGGGCCCGTACCTCGTGCGCATGACCCAGGACCTCTCCGAGGAGCGCCTGATGCGCATCCGCGCCCAGGAGCGGGCCGAGGTCGCCGCGCACGTCCACGACTCGGTACTGCACACCCTCACCCTGATACAGCGCAACGCGGAGAACGCGAGCGAGGTCCGGCGCCTCGCCCGCGCCCAGGAGCGCGACCTGCGCAACTGGCTCTACAAACCGGAGGGCACCGGCAAGGACGAGGCGGACGAGCCCGACACCCTGGCCGAGGCCGTCAAGCGCAGCGCGGCGGAGGTCGAGGACAAGCACGGTGTTCCGATAGAGGTCGTGGTCGTCGGCGACTGCCCGCTCGACGAGAGGACCGCCGCCCAGATGCAGGCCGCGAGGGAGGCCATGGTGAACGCGGCCAAGTACGGTGGCGACGGCGGCGCGGTACAGGTCTTCGCCGAGGTCGAGGGAAGGACCGTCTTCGTGTCGGTCCGGGACCGCGGTCCCGGATTCGACCTGGATTCGATACCCGCCGACCGCATGGGCGTCAGAGAATCGATCATCGGCCGCATGGAGCGCAACGGCGGTACGGCCAGGCTGCGCGCGGTGCCGGACGGCGGCACGGAGGTCGAGCTGGAGATGGAGAGGGCGGAGACATGAGCGACGCGAGCGAACCGACCGGAGCGGCCGGAGCAGTCGGGCCGGACGCCGGCGCGACCGGTGCGGGTGCGGCCGGCGCGGGCTCGGCGGAGGACCCGGCGGCTTCCGCGCCCGGGCGGCGGGTGCGCGTGGTGCTCGTCGACGACCACCGCATGTTCCGTACCGGAGTCCAGGCGGAGATCGGGCAGACCGAGCGGACCGGCGTCGAGGTGGTCGGCGAGGCCGCGGACGTCGACCAGGCGGTCACGGTCATCACGGCGACCCGACCCGAAGTGGTCCTGCTCGACGTGCACCTCCCGGGCGGCGGCGGGGTCGAAGTGCTCCGCCGCTGCTCGCCGTTGATGGCCGACCCCGAGCAGCCGGTGCGGTTCCTCGCACTGTCGGTGTCGGACGCGGCGGAGGACGTCATCGGTGTGATCCGGGGCGGCGCCCGCGGCTATGTGACGAAGACGATCACCGGCACGGATCTCGTCGACTCGGTCTTCCGCGTCCAGGACGGCGACGCCGTCTTCTCGCCCCGCCTCGCCGGTTTCGTCCTCGACGCCTTCGCCTCCACCGACGCCCCGCCGGTCGACGAGGACCTCGACCGCCTCACCCAGCGCGAGCGCGAGGTCCTGCGCCTCATCGCCCGCGGGTACGCCTACAAGGAGATCGCCAAGCAGCTCTTCATCTCCGTCAAGACGGTCGAGTCCCATGTCTCGGCGGTCCTGCGGAAGCTCCAGCTCTCCAACCGCCATGAGCTGACGCGGTGGGCGACGGCGCGAAGGCTGGTGTAGCGCCGCCCCGCCGCCCTGCCCGCCGGCGATGCCGAGTCCGGGCTCACGCCACCCGCGTCGCCCCCGCGAACGGCATCTCGTCGATGGGCGCGACCCGTACCGGAGCCGACGGGTTGGGTGCGTGGACCATCTGTCCGTTGCCCACGTACATTCCCACATGGCTGATGCCCGAGTAGAAGAACACCAGGTCACCGGGTTGGAGTGCGGAACGGGAGACGCGCTGGCCCGCGTTGATCTGCGCGTACGTCGTCCGGGGCAGTGAGACGCCCGCGGAGCGGTACGCGGCCTGCATCAGCCCCGAGCAGTCGAAGGCGTCGGGACCGGTGGCCCCCCACACATAGGGGCTGCCGAGCTTCCCGTAGGCGTACGAGACCGCGGCCGCCGCCCGGGAGTTGGGCGCGGTCGTGGAGGCGGAGCCCTGGCCGAGGCCGCGGGGGGCCTGGCCGGACCGTGAGGCGCGCGCGGTGTCCGGGTCGTCCGCGCCGATGCGGTCCCGGTCCGCGTCCGGCAGCCGCGAGAGCAGTTGGCGTGCCTCGCCGAGCTTGCCGGTGACTGTCTTCTTGTGGCGTTTCAGGTCCGCCTGGCGTGCTTCGAGCGAGGCGAGTTCGATGTGGGCGGCGCCGCGCAACTGCTCGATGTCGCGCAGCTGTGTGCGTACGCGGGAGACCGCCGAGGCCTGCCTGCTGCCGGCCCGCTCGGCGAACGCGGCCCCGTCCAGATATCGATCGGGGTCCGAGGAGAGCATCAGCCCCAGCGAGGGATCGACGCCGCCGTCCCGGTACTGGGCGGTCGCCAGGGAACCGAGCGCGTCACGTTCGGAGTTGAGCCGTTCCGTCTTGCGCGCGGCCTCGTCCTGCAGCGTGCCGAGCCGGTCGGCCGCCTTCGTGGACTTCTCCTTCGCGCCGTTGTACTTCTCGGTGGCGACCTCCGCCTCCTGGTACAGCTTGTCGACCTTCGCCTTCACCTGGGCCGGTGTCAGCTCGGGTGCGGCGACCCCCGTCCCGTCGAACCCGGTCGCGCTCGCCGCGCCCGCGAGGGCGATGGTGAAGGCGGTGCGGGCCGTACCGCCGCCGAGTGAGCGCTGTCGGGGCTTGCGGTGCGCTGCCACGTGCGATCCACGTTCCTTCCGTAGCCGCCGAGGCACTGGTACGTCCACGGCGGTGGCCCTCAGGGGCTGGTTGCACGTCCGGCGGCAGCCCGCACAGGGGGAGCGGACCGCCGCCGGACCTCTTGGCGGTGGTGCCGACTGCCGCCCTGGCCCGGGCGGTTGTGGTGGGGAGCCGGTCACCTGGGGAAGGACGCTAAACCTCACGACGCGCCGGTGGTAACGGCATGTACGGAAGTGGTGGCACTCGGCCACGAGCTGACCGGGTGCGACCGTGATCCGGGCCCGGTGCCGGCGACTTGGCGTGGTGGGGTGACCGATGGACGCGTTGTGGGGGAGCGGCACACGCGGCGGTGCTATGGGCTCCGCCACCGGGCCCGCCAGGAGCCGGGGTGTGGGCCGGTGCGCGGCGGTATGCGGGCGTCCGGTTAGGGTCCGGGCTCATGGACGTACTCATTCATGTCTTCGTCGCCCTGCACATCATCGGCATCGCCTCCCTGCTGGGCGGTTTCCTCACCCAGATGAAGGCCATGGGCGACGGCACGGCCCGCTTCACCCCCGCCATGCTCCACGGCGCGCTGACCATGCTGGTCACCGGCGCGGTCCTCGTCGGCCTCAACCAGGCCGACGACCAGACCGTCAGTAACGTCAAGATCGGCGTGAAGCTGGCACTCCTGGTCGTGATCCTCGGCCTCGTCTACGTCAAACGCGACGACGAGAAGGTGGAGAAGGGCCTGTTCGCCCTGGTGGGCGGGCTGACCACGGTGAACGTCTTCATCGCGGTGCTCTGGACCTGAGCGACCGCGCCGGGAGCCGCCCCGGAAACTGTCTCGGGAGCCGCCCCGGAAACCGGCCCGGAACGTGGACGGGGTACGGCACCCACGTGCCGTACCCCGTCCGCGTTCCCTGTGGGACCCCGTCCCCGTCCCCGTCCCCGGTGGGCTCTCAGCCCGGCCGCACCACGCTGTGGATCGGCATGTAGTAGATCGACTCCTCGCGGACGTACGCACCCGGCTTCGGAGCGTGGATCATCATGCCGTCGCCGATGTAGATGCCGACGTGGCTGATGTCGTCGTAGAAGAAGACCAGGTCGCCGGGCTGGGCGTTGTCCACGGAGACCGTCGTGCCGGTGTCGACCTGGTCCCAGGTGGTGCGCGGAAGCGTCACACCGGCGGCCTTCCATGCGGCCTGGGTCAGACCGGAGCAGTCGTACGAACCGGGACCGCTCGCGCCCCAGACGTACGGCTTGCCGATCTGGGCGCGGGCGAAGGCGAGCGCCTTGGCCGCCTTGGTGGAGGAGGCGGAGTCCGAGCCCGCCGTGCTCCCGGTGCCCGTACCGGTACCGGTACCAGCTCCCGTGCCCTGCGTCGCCGCCTCCTGGCGCCGGCGCTCCGCGTCGGCCGCCTGCTGCCGCGCCAGCTCGTCCGCCTTGCGCTGGGCCTCTTCCTGCTTCTTCCGCTCGATCGCGGCCAGGCGGGCCTTCTCCTCGGCGGTCAGCTTGGAGAGGAGCTCGCGCGCCTCGGCGAGCTTGCGCTGGACGTCAGCCTTGGACGTCTTCAGCGTGTTCTGCGTCGTGGTGAGCGTCTCCAGGCCCTCGGAGGCCTCCTGCCGCTTCTTCGACGTGGTGGCCCGCTGGGTGACGTACTCGTCGACGGCCTGCTTCTGGCGGGCGGTCAGCCGGTTCATCAGCTGGGTCTGGTCGAAGTAGTCCTGCGGGTTGTCCGCGAGGAGGAGGGAAGCGCTGTCGGGGGCGGAGGCTCCGGTGCGGTACTGCGCCGCGGCGAACGTCCCGAGCGCCTCACGCGCGGAGTTCAGCTTCTCCGTGCGCTGCGCCACGTCGTCGAGCAGCGTGGCGACGCGCTTGCGCTGCTTGGTGGTCTTCTCCTTGGCGGCGTTGTACTTCTCGGTGGCCGTGCCCGCCTGCTGGTAGAGGTCGTCGATCTTCTTCTGGACCTCCTCCGTGCTCGGCCTGGGCTCCGCGGCCGGCGAGGCGTCCGCCGTCTGGGAGAGCAGGGCCACCGAGGTCAGGGCCGCGGTGGCGAGGGCAGGCGTGCGGATGCCCAGGGAACTGGGGGGCCGCGACTTGCGGTGTGGCGCCACGAGGGCGTCTCCTTCCGTCATCCGCCTACCGAGTTAGCTGTCGGGTTCGGGCGAGTGCTTCGGAAGGTTTGCCCTACGGTCCTTGTCCCACGCGGGAGTTCGGACCGATTCACCCCAGGATCGGTTGGGTCCCCGGTTCCGGAGGCCACGAGGGCAGCCGGATTCGGCGGAGCCCGCTCGGCCCGGCGTTGTTCGCCGGTGCGGGTCGAGCGGCCTACGCGAAAGTTAGCCAATACGTGTGGCACCTGTGAAGTTTGATGTGCGATATGCCCGATACATTTTCGTGACCTGAACCACGGGCGTCGTCCGGCGACGTCAATTGGTCGCGATCTGCTCCGAGTTGTCCCCGGGGTGCGGGAGTGGGCCGATCGGGTCCCGGCGCGGCGCCCGAGCCGACGGACCGGCTTCCGGTCGGCTCGGGGATGCCCTCCGGCAGGTGGTGGCCGGCACACCCTGCCTTCGCACGGTTGCCTGCGCGCCCCGCCTTCGCACGGTTATACGGAGGCCGTCCGTACGCCGTTCAGATGCGGGTTGAAGTCCGCGCCCCGTGACGGGACCGCAGTGCACCCCGTCGCCGCCGCGGTGGCCACCGTGCGTAATGGCGTGCTCATCACGGGTGAAGCCCTGCCCATGGCCGCCCGGCCGGGATTCCGCCGAGTTTCCGGGGTGGCGGCCGGGTGTCAGTGGGGACGCCTAGACTCGGAGAGCGATGAGCAGCCTCTTTGATGACAGCTTCCTGGCGGACCTCAAGCCCTCCGGGGCCCACGAGGAAGAGCCCCCGCCGCCGCCCGAGGACGAGGCGCCGGACCACGGTCCGGACGACCTGTTCGGCGGGCGCTTCGACGTGCCCCCGAGCAGGGACGGCCACTACCGCGACGGCGCGCCCCGGCCGCTCGTGGACCCGGCCGCGCTCCTGGACGGGTTGAACGAGAACCAGCGCGCGGCGGTGGTCCACCACGGCTCCCCCCTGCTCATCGTGGCCGGCGCCGGCTCCGGGAAGACCCGTGTGCTCACCCACCGCATCGCCCACCTGCTGGGCGAGCGCAAGGTGCATCCCGGTCAGATCCTCGCGATCACCTTCACGAACAAGGCCGCGGGCGAGATGAAGGAGCGCGTCGAGCAGCTCGTGGGCCCGCGGGCGCACGCGATGTGGGTGATGACCTTCCACAGTGCCTGCGTGCGGATCCTGCGCCGCGAGAGCAAGAAGCTCGGCTTCACGTCGTCCTTCTCGATCTACGACGCCGCCGACAGCAAGCGGCTCATGGCCCTGGTCTGCCGCGACCTGGATCTCGACCCCAAGCGCTTCCCGCCGAAGTCCTTCAGCGCCAAGATCTCGAACCTGAAGAACGAGCTGATCGACGAGGAGGACTTCGCCGCCCAGGCCTCCGACGGCTTCGAGAAGACCGCCGCCCAGGCCTACGCGATGTACCAGTCGCGGCTGCGCGAGGCGAACGCGCTGGACTTCGACGACCTGATCATGACGACGGTCAACCTCCTGCGCGCCTTCCCGGACGTCGCCGAGCACTATCGCCGCCGCTTCCGCCACGTTCTCGTGGACGAGTACCAGGACACGAACCACGCGCAGTACTCTCTCGTCCGGGAGCTCGTCGGCAGTGCCACGGACCCCGTCGCGCACCCCGAGGACGTACCGCCGCGGGAGGACGACCTCCCGCCGGCCGAGCTGTGCGTCGTCGGTGACGCCGACCAGTCGATCTACGCCTTCCGCGGCGCGACGATCCGCAACATCCTCCAGTTCGAGGAGGACTACCCGAACGCGACGACGATCCTGCTGGAGCAGAACTACCGCTCCACGCAGACGATCCTGACCGCCGCCAACGCGGTCATCGAGCGCAACGAATCACGCCGCCCGAAGAACCTGTGGACGAACGCGGGCGCGGGCGCGCGCATCACCGGCTACGTCGCCGACACCGAGCACGACGAGGCGCAGTTCGTCGTCGAGGAGATAGACCGTCTCACCGACGCGGGCGACGCGAAGGCCGGCGACGTCGCCGTCTTCTACCGTACGAACGCCCAGTCCCGTGTCTTCGAAGAGATCTTCATCCGGGTCGGCCTGCCCTACAAGGTCGTCGGTGGCGTCCGCTTCTACGAGCGCAAGGAGGTCCGGGACGTCCTCGCGTACCTGCGGGTGCTCGCGAACCCCGAGGACTCCGTACCGCTGCGCCGCATCCTGAACGTGCCCAAGCGCGGCATCGGCGACCGCGCCGAGGCGATGATCGACGCGCTCTCCCAGCGCGAGAAGATCAGCTTCCCGCAGGCGCTGCGCCGCGTCGACGAGGCGTACGGCATGGCGGCCCGCTCGACGAACGCCGTCAAGCGGTTCAACACACTGATGGAGGACCTCCGCACGATCGTCGAGTCCGGCGCGGGCCCGGCGACCGTCGTGGAGGCGATCCTCGAACGCACCGGCTACCTCGCCGAGTTGCAGGCCTCCACCGACCCCCAGGACGAGACCCGTATCGAGAACCTCCAGGAACTCGCCTCCGTGGCGCTGGAGTTCGAGCAGGAGGCGGCCGGCGGCGAGGGCGCGGGCACGGCGGCCAACGAGGGCGAGGGTGAGGCCGAGGCCGGTACGCCGACCGGGCTCGCCGCCTTCCTGGAGCGGGTGGCCCTGGTCGCCGACTCCGACCAGATCCCCGACGAGGACGAGGACGGCTCCGGGGTCATCACCCTCATGACCCTGCACACCGCCAAGGGCCTGGAATTCCCGGTCGTCTTCCTGACCGGCATGGAGGACGGCGTGTTCCCGCACATGCGCGCCCTCGGCCAGACCAAGGAACTGGAGGAGGAGCGGCGCCTCGCGTACGTCGGCATCACCCGCGCGCGCGAGCGGCTCTATCTGACGCGGGCGTCGATGCGCAGCGCGTGGGGCCAGCCCTCGTACAACCCGCCGTCCCGCTTCCTGGAGGAGATCCCGGAGGCGCATCTGGACTGGAAGCGCACGGGTTCGATGGGAGCGGTGGCCTCCGGCCCGGCCGGTGGTGTGGCGGCCTCCCTGTCGTCCTCCCGCTCGCGCTCGGCCGCCTCGGGCGCGTCCGGCTTCGCGACGCGGCGCGGTTCCTCGGAGAAGCCGGTGGTATCGCTGGCGGTCGGAGACCGGGTCACGCACGACCAGTTCGGCCTCGGCACGGTGGTCGGGGTGAAGGGCATGGGGGCGAACTCGGAAGCGACGGTCGACTTCGGCGGCGAGAAGCCGAAGCGCCTGCTGCTGCGGTACGCACCGGTGGAGAAGCTGTAGCCAGCTAGCTGGCTGGCTAGCTGGACGGGACGTGAGGGCGGGGCCGCCGATCGGGTGGCTTCCGCCGGTTCCGGGCCCCGTGGAGCGGGAGCTCGCAGGCCGAGCGGGCGCTGGCAGGCATGCGTGGCGTCGCGCGGCGGACGGGAAGGGTCGGACAGCCTCTAGGTGGGGTCGATGCCGTGGCTGCGGAGCCACGGGAGCGGGTCGATCGCCGAACCGCCGCCGGGGCGCACCTCGAAGTGCAGGTGCGGGCCGGTGGAGTTGCCGGAGTTCCCGGAGTACGCGATCGGGTCGCCGGCCTTCACGACCGTCCCCGAGGCGACCTTGTACGTGGAGAGGTGGCAGTACCAGGTCTCCGTGCCGTCCTTGGCCGTCACGATGATCATGTTCCCGTAGGCGCTGTTCCACTGCGTACGGACGGTTCCGTCCGTCGCGGCCATCACTGTCGTGCCGTACGAGACCGGGAAGTCGATACCGGTGTGCACGGACATCCAGTTGATACCGGCCTGGCCGTAGTAGGCGCTGAGCCCGTGCCGCGCGACCGGCACCGCGAACTTCGGCCGCAGCCGCTCCTTGCGGGCCGCCTCGGCCAACGCCTTCTGCTTCTCGGCGGCCTGCTCGGCCTTCAAGTCGATACGTTCCTGCGTGCGGCTCGCCCGGTCCGCGAAGTCGTCCGCGTCCGCGGAGAGGCTCTGCAGCTGGGCGTCCAGCTTGTTGTTCGCGACCGACGGTTTCACGGCGCTCGCGTCGGGCGCGGCGGCCGTCGTCTGGACATCGTCTCCGCCGTCGCCACCGGTCACGGACGCGGCGGCGATGCCGGCGACCCCCATCACACACGCCGACGGCACGGCGATCGTCAGCAGCGCGGAGCGCTTGGGCGGTGTGCGGCGGCGCGACCGGGAAGCGGAACGGCCGGCCGCGCGGGACCCGGCCCGGGAGGCCGGCGCGGCGGTGGTGATCTCCTCGACGCCGTCGAGCAACTCGGGCTCGTCGTCGGCGTGATCATGATCATGGGAGCGGGCGTGAACGTCGGGGTCCGCGTCGGCGAGAGCGTCGGCATCGGTGAGGCCGGAGTGGATGAACTCGCCCTGCGCGGTGACCTGTTCCTCGAACGGCACCTGCTCGAACGTGGCGGTGGCCTGCTGGTGGAACGACTCCCGCTGGTCGTAAGCGTCCTGCTGGTCGTGCGACTCGTGCAGACCGTAGGACTCGTGCTGCGCCTGCGGGTGGAGCTGGGTGTGGGGCTGGGGCTGCGTGTGGGGCTGGGGCTGCTCGCCGCCGTCCGAGTTCCACGCCGTGGCGTCGTACGTGCCCGTCTCGAAGGTCGGCGCCGTCCACTGCTGGGTGGGGGCGGCGTGTTCGGCCTGGTGCCAGGCGTTCGCGTCCCACTGCCCGGTGCCGTCGGGGCTCGTGCCCTGCGTCGGGATCTCGCCGAGCTGCTGATAGCCGGAGTCCGGCCAGACACCGCTCGTGTCGTAGCTGCCGGTCTCGTAGGCGGCGTGGTGCTGGGCCGCGTACGGGTCGTAGTTCAGCGTCTGATGACTGCCGGTGGAATCGGTCCAGTTGCCACTGTGGGCCGCCCCGGTCGTGGTGCCGTACGAACCCGTCCCGCCGCCGCTCCCGTCGGTTCCGCTTCCGTTGCCGGGCAGATCGCCGAAGAGGGGGTCGGTGTCGAACGCGGTCGTCGCGTAGGCACCCGTCATGTCGTAACCACCCGTCGTGCCGTACGAACCGGTCGCGGCCGGGTCAAAACCGGTGGCGGGGTATCCGTCGTACGTGGTGAAGTCGCCGTACTGGACCCCCTGCCGACCATGGGACGCGTAGTGCGCCGAGGTGGCATCGGGAGCCGGAGCCGGGGGAGTTACGGTCCCCGACGGGTGACGGTCGTTCACCAACTTCTCTTTCGCCTCGACAACAGGGGCTGGCAGAGCAGTGCGGCGACTGTACCCGGCGGTATGAGGGCGCGACAATCTTCAACAGGTTTCCTCCTCTCAGGAAAGGGGCATTCGGCCGCCTTTCGGCGGAGGATGGGCAGAGCTTTGGCCTTGCGTTCGATGAACGTTCGAAGAAAAGACGTCTCCGAAGGCGAACTCGGCTTCCGCTTAGGTGTTTCCCGTCGCTCCCCGTTGCCCCGGTTCGGGGCGGATCGACGCCGGACGTCCTCTTCCGGTTGAGCCTCTGCGGATACGTCCCGCCCATCGAGCCCTCTTGGCTACGCCCTCCCGGTCACGCCACTGTCAGGCCGCCGGTGTGAGCGGCGGCGCGGGCGGTTTCCTCCTCGGCGTCCAGGGCCTGGCGTATGCCGGCCGCGACCGCCGGATGAACCGGCAGGGCGAGATGTCCGATTCCGCTCACGCGCACGTTCTGGGCGAGCAGATCCGGGTGGTCGACGCACGCCGTCTCCAGCGGGTCCATCAGCTGGTCGAGGTCGCTCCAGAAACTCACGAACCGCGTACGGCAGTGCGGGGCGGGCTCGCGCAGCTCTTCTAGTACGCCGGAGCCCGGGCGCATCTGCCGGACGATCGGGTGCGCGTTCATCAGCGGCACGACGCGGGTGCCCGCGTGCGGGGTGCCCAGGGTCACCAGGGTCCGGACGCGGACGTCACCGCCCAGGCGCTGCACGTAATAGCGCGCGATCAGCCCGCCGAGACTGTGCCCGACGATGTCCACCTCCTGGCGGCCGGTGCGCTCGCAGATCTCCTCGATGTGCCGACCGAGCAGCTCGGCGGCGGTCCGTATGTCACAGGTCAGCGGTGAGTAGTTGAGCGACTCGATCTGCTGTCGGCCGTGCTGCGCCAGGGAGCGGCGCAGCAGCACGAAGACCGAGCGGTTGTCTATGAAGCCGTGCAGGAGGACGACCGGAGGCTTGTCCGGAGTGGGCAGCCGGGCGGCGTCGGCGGTGCCGTCCGCGTCGAGGTCCGGGTCGGGCAGGTCTGCCAGGGACCGGGTCGGGATCGGGGACCGGCGGCGCTCCGGGGTGATGCCGGAGGGGTACAGGACGAGATGGCCGGCGAGGATCGCGATCTCCAGGGCCGTCGCCTTCAGCAGGGTCAGTGAGAGCCCGGCCAGTCTGGTGGGGAGCAGGCGCTGACAGAGTGGAAGAAGGGGCAGCAGTGCCCTGGTGACCTTCATGGCCGACCTCCTGTCGGCGCACGGCAGGAACCCGCTGTCCCCCGTGTGCCCTCGTGGGAAGCCGATGGGTGAGGACGGCGACGGTGCACGTGCGGCGTGGGTGACGCCGGTGGAGCGACGGGCTGTCCGTCGTCGTGCGATCGCCGGTGCGCCGCACCACCTCGTCGCGCGGCTGACGGCGCGGAGGTGCGGAGACCTCGTAGCGGTTTCCCTTGCGCCCGTCCCGGGTGCGAACCGTGTGTCGCGGTGTGCGGGATCGATGCGCTGCGAACTTGTCCCATCGTGTGATGTCCCCCTCGGTCTCCACCGCGAAACTGCCGGTTGCGGGATGGTGGAGATAACGTTCGTTCACTTTCCCGGACCGTGCGGTGCGGGGCGGCTGGGCCGAGCCTGTCTGAAATGCGTGCTTGAGACGGGCGCGGTGGCGGGTCGCCTGCGCGGCCGGTCGGTACGGGTGCAGGTGCAGGTACGGATACGGGTGCAGGCACGGGTACGGGCGTGGTGGTAGTCGCCGGGCGAGACGGATCTCTGAAGATCGGTGCAGTCGGTTCATGGAGGCAGTGATGGGTGTGGCAGCCGGTCCGATCCGCGTGGTGGTGGCCGAACCGGGGCTCGACGGACACGATCGCGAGGCGAAGGCGATCGCGCGGGCGCTGCGGGACGCGGGCATGGAGGTCATCTACACCGGCCCCCACCAGACGCCCGAACATGTCGTGGGCACGGCGATCCAGGAGGACGCCGACGCGATCGGGCTGTCCGTCCTGCCCGGCGCGCACCACACGCTGTTCGCGGCGGTCGTCGAGCTCCTGAGGGAGCGTGACGCCGCGGACATCAAGGTGTTCGGCGGCGGGAGCATCCCTGAGGCGGACATCGCGCCGCTCAAGGCGAAGGGTGTCGCGGAGATCTTCCCGCCCGGGGCCACGACCACGGCCGTCGTGGACTGGGTGCGGGCGAATGTGCGCCGGCCTGTGTAGGGCTGCGCGCGGCGGGTCGGCCGGGGCCAACGCTGGGGCCGGGGGCCCGGTGTGCGTGGGTGGGTGCGGGTCCGTCGTGGCTGGTCGCGCAGTTCCCCGCGCCCCTGGAGGGTGGGGGTGACGGTGAGGGGGTTGGTGCAGGCGGGTTGTGGTTGGTCGCGCAGTTCCCCGCGCCCCCTGGTGCGTATCGCTGGGTCGGGGCTAACGCTGCGTGAGTTCCGTGTGGATTGCTGCTCTTAGGTGCAGGGTCGTCACCAGGCGTTGGAAGGATTCGGCCCAGTAACCTCCGGCGCCCGGAGACGTGTTCTCCGATTCGTCGGGGACGGATGTGAGCGCTTCGAGGCGGACGGCCTCCGCCGGATCCAGACAGCGCTCGGCCAGTCCCATGACCCCGCTGAAACTCCATGGATAACTCCCCGCGTCCCGCGCGATGTTGAGCGCGTCCACCACCGCCCGCCCCAACGGGCCGGCCCAGGGCACCGCGCACACCCCGAGCAGCTGAAACGCCTCCGACAATCCGTGCACGGCGATGAATCCCGCCACCCACCCGGCCCGCTCCTCGGCGCCCAACGTGCCGAGCAGCTTGGCCCGTTCCGCCAGGGAGACCGCTCCCGGCCCGCCCGCCTCCGGCGCAGCCGGTGTCCCCAGCAGCGCTCTGGACCAGGAGGGGTCCCGCTGCCGCACCGCCGCCCGGCACCAGGCGGCGTGCAGCTCGTCCTGCCAGTCGTCGGCCACGGGCAGCGCCACGATCTCCTCCGGCGTGCGCCCCCTGAGCCGCCGCGACCAGGTGTCGAGCGGAGCGGCCTCCACCAACTGACCCAGCCACCACGACCGTTCGCCCCGCCCGGCCGGAGCCTTCGCCACCACGCCGTCGCGCTCCATGCCCGCATCGCACTCGTGCGGCGCCTCCACCGCTATCGTCGGCGTGCCGTGCGTGGGGTCGACCGCGACGCAGGACCCGGCCCGCTCCGCCATCCGCCCGGCGAGCGCCGAGCCGGGCAGCGCGGACAGCAGCTCCGCCGCGGTGGCCCGCACATTGCGGCTCCGGTCGGCCAACGCCCCCTCCAGGAACGGCTCGTCCGCCGCGCACAGCCCCGTCCGCAACGAGTCGAGGAACATCAACCGGTCCTCGGCCCGCTCCGACGCCCACGTCCCGGCGAGCAGATCCCGCGCGGCTGCAGCGTCCCGCGCCCGGACCGCCGCCAACAGCGCGACCCGCTCCGCGAACAGCCCCTCCTCCCACAACGCGCGCATCCGCTCCGGCTCCTCGGGTCCGGGCAGCACGGCACCGCCGCCCGGGGCCGCCCGCAGCGCGAACCGCCAGTCCGCGTTCAGCCGGGCCAGCCACAGTGCGCGCGGCCCCGCGAACGCCAGCACCGCCGGCCGGATGTCCGTACGCCCCCGGGCCGCGTCCAGCAGAGCGGGCAGCGCCTGGGGAGGGGCCGCGAAACCCTGCCGGTTCGCCGTGGCGAGCCACTGCGGCAGCAGCTCCATGAGGTCGGGGGCCGTCCCCCGGCGGCCACCGCTCCCCGCCCCCGGCCGGTCGGCGAGCAGCATCGTCAGCCGCCGCGCCGCCGCCGGCGGCAGCGCGGGACGGGCATCCTCCGCCGCCGGTTCGATCCGGGCCGCCGCGCGGCCAGGCCGCATCCCGGCCCGTCTCCGCACGGTCTCCACGGCCGCCGCGTCCAGCAACGCCGTCGGTGCGTCGCGCCGGGACGTGACCCCCGACGGCGTACGCCGCGTGGTTCCCAGCAGCGCCACGGTCACGAGCTCCTCCCAGTGGCTCCCGGCGGACGCCTCCGCGGAGGCCGACGAGGGAGCGGAAACGGGAGTGGGCGAGGGAGCGGGGACAGGGACAGGAGCAGAGGCAGGGATAGGGGTGCTGGTCATGGGCGTCCCTCTCGTGGAAGGCGTCGTAGGAGGCGGGTCGTCAGGGAGTCGAGAAGGCTGGAGCGCGGTGCCGTCAGCACAGGGTCACCGCCTCGCCCGGGCCCTCGGGCCAGGCCGTGAGGGGGGAGAAGCCGCGGTGGCCGCACTCTCCGAAGACCGTCACCGGAGCGCCGCCGGAGAGGGCGACCAGACGCCACAGCCCGGAGCGGGACCGGGCGGCCGGAGTGAGCGGCAGGGCGAACTCCCCGTCGGCGTCCGCCAGCTGCCAGTCGTCGCCGTCCGGGGTCGGTATGACGCGGCCCAGCGTCACGGGCCGCGATTCGAGCCACGGGTCGTCCCGGAGCGCCTCGCCGTACTGGGCGACGGCCCGCGCCACATCCACCCCGGGCGGCCGGAACCCCGTGGGCGCCGGCGCGGCGAACCGCTCGCCGAGCGTCGCCCGCAACTGCCCCGCACCCGGATACGCGGACAGCTCCGCCTCCAGCGTCAGCCCGACGGGCAGCGTCAGCTCCGGTGCGCGCCCGGCGGCCCCGTAGGAAAGGAGCAGAGCCGTGCGCCCCGACTCGGCCCCGTACAGCCAGATACGGCGGGTGGTGAGGCGGCTGTCCGCGGTGTCGTACTGGGCCAGGACCAGCCAGCGGTCGCGCACCGGCGGGCCGTCCGCCGAGCCGGGCAGCCCGATCCGGGAACGGACCGTCGCGGCCAGCCCGTCGGGCAGCGCGGCACGGCGCAGCCACCCCTGGTCGAGGAGGTGGAGCAGCGCGCACTCCTCCAGCAGCCGCACGGGCCAGCCGGGCCCCGACGACGGTATCGCCCCCAACTCCCGCACCCGCGCGGCAAGTCCGGGCGCCTGCGCGTCGACCATGCGGGCCGCCGTCTCCTCCCACAGCCCGTACCCCCGCTGTTCCGCCGAGGCCAGACCGCCCCGCAGCAGATCGGTCAGCCGCTGCTCCAGCTCCGACGCCCCCGCGGTGATCCACTCGGCCCGCCGCTCCGCCCTGCGCCGCGCCGCCTCCGGATCACCCGCGGACGCCGAACCGGCCGCGCCCTCCGCCCGCTTGTCGTCCGCGCGCTTCCTCCGGCCCTCGATCCACTCGTCCGCCCAGTCCGGCGCCTTCCCCGGCGGCACCGCGCCGTCCTCGCCGGCCCAGAGCAGCAGCAGCCCCAGCGCGTGCTTGCACGGGAACTTGCGGCTCGGGCAACTGCACTTGTACGCGGGCCCGGTGGAGTCCGCGATGTCGATCACCGTCCGGTACGGCTTGCTGCCGCTTCCCTTGCACAGGCCCCATACCGTCCCCTCCTCGGAACTGCCCGCCTCCGACCACGGCCCGGCCACGCCGAGCTTGCTGCCCGCCTTGCGTGACGCGGTGTCAGGCGCCAGTGCCAGCACCTGATCCGCCGTCCAGCGCACCCCCTGCTGAGTCATGAGTCCGAAGGTAGATCCCGCCACTGACAATCGCCTGTGACGGCCGCGTCCGCGCAGGTCAGAGCCGATTGTCAGTGGCGTGGTGCACGGTGGTACCAGATCCGAACCGGCCGAGCCGCAAGGGGGACCGCTCCATGTCCGTGTCCGTCGACCCGAACCACCACCAGTCCGAAGGCGTGCCCGCGGCCGTGCCCGCGCCGGACAAGGGCGAGGAGTTGCGGCCGCACGCCGAGGACGCGTTCGCCACCGAACTCGCCGCGCTGGCCGCGCAGGACGACCGCCCGCGGCCCGCCCGCTGGCGGATGTCACCGTGGGCCGTCGCGACCTACCTGCTGGGCGGCACGCTGCCGGACGGCACGGTGATCACGCCGAAGTACGTGGGACCGCGCCGCATCGTCGAAGTGGCCGTGACCACGCTCGCCACCGACCGGGCGCTGCTCCTGCTCGGCGTACCCGGCACGGCGAAGACGTGGGTGTCCGAGCATCTGGCCGCGGCGGTCAGCGGCGACTCCACCCTCCTCGTGCAGGGCACGGCCGGTACGCCGGAGGAGGCGATCCGGTACGGCTGGAACTACGCGCAGCTGCTCGCGCACGGACCGAGCCGGGACGCCCTGGTGCCCAGCCCGGTCATGCGGGCCATGGCCGAGGGGATGACGGCCCGGGTCGAGGAGCTGACCCGCATCCCCGCCGACGTGCAGGACACGCTCATCACGATCCTGTCCGAGAAGAACCTGCCCATCCCGGAGCTGGGCTCGGAGGTGCAGGCCGTCCGGGGCTTCAACCTCATCGCGACGGCCAACGACCGCGACCGCGGGGTGAACGACCTGTCGAGCGCTCTGCGCCGCCGCTTCAACACGGTGGTCCTGCCCCTGCCGGAGAGCGCCGACGCCGAGGTCGACATCGTCTCGCGCCGCGTCGACCAAATCGGCCGCTCCCTGGACCTGCCCGCCGTGCCCGACGGCATCGACGAGATCCGCCGCGTCGTCACCGTCTTCCGCGAGCTGCGCGACGGCGTCACGACCGACGGGCGTACGAAGCTCAAGTCGCCCAGCGGCACACTGTCCACCGCCGAGGCGATCTCCGTCGTCACCAGCGGCCTCGCCCTGGCGGCCCACTTCGGGGACGGCGTCCTGCGCGCCGGGGACGTGGCGGCGGGCATCCTCGGCGCCGTCGTCCGTGACCCGGCGGCCGACCGTGTCATCTGGCAGGAGTATCTGGAGGCGGTCGTGCGCGAGCGCGACGGCTGGAAGGACTTCTACCGGGCGTGCCGGGAGGTGAGCGCGTGAGCGAGCACGCCGAGGGGAGCGAGGCGGGGGTCCGCCGGCCGCCCGGGCCTCTGCTGCTCGGGGTGCGCCACCACGGGCCCGGTTCGGCGCGGGCCGTACGGGCGGCACTCGACGCGGCGCGTCCGCGCGTGGTGCTCCTCGAAGGGCCGCCGGAGGCCGACGCGTTGATCGCGCTCGCCGCCGAGGAGGACATGAGGCCGCCCGTCGCACTCCTCGCGCATGTCGTGGACGAGCCGGGACGGTCGGCGTTCTGGCCGCTCGCCGAGTTCTCACCGGAGTGGGTGGCCATCCGATGGGCCCTGGAGCACGAGGTGCCGGCCCGCTTCATCGACCTCCCGGCCACGCACACGCTCGCCCGGGACGAGAAGGAACTCGCCCTGGACGAAAAGGAAGAGGGGGGTGAGGAAGAGGCGGGGGAGGACGAGGGGGAGCGTGACGGGGCCCCTTCCGAACCCGCCCGGGCCGCGCGGATCGACCCGCTCGCCGTCCTCGCCGAGACCGCCGGCTACGACGACCCCGAGCGGTGGTGGGAGGACGTGATCGAGCACCGGGGAGCGCGCGGGGAGGACGCGTTCGCACCGTTCGAGGCGCTCGGCGAGGCCATGGAGGCGCTGCGGGAGGTCTACGGGACGGGGGGAAACGACCGGGACCTCCTGCGCGAGGCGTACATGCGGCTCCAGGTGCGGGCGGCCCAGCGGGAGTTCGAGGACGACGTGGCCGTGGTGTGCGGCGCCTGGCACGTGCCCGCGCTGCGGCAGCGGACCACCGTTGCCGCCGACCGGGCCCTGCTCAAGGGACTGCCCAAGGTGAAGGCCGACATGACCTGGGTCCCCTGGACCCACCGACGGCTCTCCCGCACGAGTGGGTACGGGGCGGGCATCGACTCACCCGGCTGGTACGGGCATCTGTTCGCCTGCGCCGACCGACCCGTAGAGCGCTGGATGACGAAGGTGGCCCGGCTGTTGCGCGACGAGGACCGGCCCGTGTCCTCCGCGCACGTCATCGAGGCGGTACGGCTCGCCGACACGCTCGCGGCGATGCGGGGCCGCCCCCTGCCGGGCCTCACGGAGACTACCGACGCCGTACGGGCCGTGATGTGCGAGGGCTCGGACGTCCCGCTCTCCCTGGTGCACGACCGGCTCGTCGTGGGCGACGTGCTGGGCGAGGTGCCCGAGGCGGCACCAGCCGTCCCGCTCCAGCGCGACCTCGCCCGGCTCCAGCGGCGGCTACGGCTCAAGCCGGAGGCACAGGAGAGAGAGCTGGAGCTCGATCTGCGCAAGGAGACCGACGGCGGACGCAGCAGGCTGCTGCACCGGCTGCGCCTCCTCGGCGTCGGGTGGGGAGAGCCGGTCGCCTCACGCGGCAGCACGGGTACGTTCCGGGAGACCTGGCGCCTGCGCTGGGAGCCGGAGCTGGCGGTGCGCGTCGCCGAGGCGGGGGTGTGGGGGACGACGGTGATCGCCGCCGCGACCGCCAAGGCCGAGACGGACGCGGTCGGCGCCCGGTCCCTGGCCGACGTCACGGGCCTCGCCGAGCGCTGCCTTCTCGCCGAACTCCCGGACGCCCTCCCCGTGGTGATGCGCGTCCTCGCCGACCGGGCCGCCCTGGACGCCGACGTCGGCCACCTCGCCCAGGCGCTGCCCGCCCTCGTCCGCTCCCTGCGCTACGGCGACGTACGGGGCACGGACACCCGGGCCCTCTCCGAGGTCGCCGCCGGGCTCGCGGAGCGGGTCTTCGTCGGGCTGCCCCCTGCCTGCGTCGCCCTCGACGCGGAGGCCGCCGAGGAGATGCGGGGCCACGTCGACGCGGTGCACGGCGCGGTGGGACTGCTGGCCGAGGGGGCGGAAGGGGCCAAGGTGTCCGAGGACGGCGCGGGCGATCCCCGGGCCGGCATACGGGGCCGGTGGCACTCCGTGCTGGGCACGCTCTCCGCGCGGGACACCGTTCCGGGCGTCGTCCGGGGGCGGGCCGTCCGGTTGCTGCTGGACGACGGGGAGCTGGGGCAGGAGGAGGCGGCCCGGCTCATGGGGCTGGTCCTGTCACCGGGGACCGCACCGGGCGACGCGGCGGCGTGGATCGAGGGGTTCGTCGGCGGGGGATCGGGGGGCGGCATGCTGCTCGTGCACGACGAACGGCTGCTCGGCCTGGTCGACTCCTGGCTGACCGGTGTGCCGGGGGACGCGTTCACCGACGTGCTCCCGCTGCTGCGGCGCACCTTCTCGGAGTACGAGCCCGGAGTGCGCCGCACCCTGGGCGAACTGGTCAGACGCGGGCCGGGGCCGCGCGGGGGCGTCGAGGACACCGTCTCCGGGACACCCGGCTTCGCATCCGGCCTGGACGAGGACCGGGCAGGCGCCGTACTGCCGGTGCTGCGCATGCTGCTGGGGCTGGACGAGGCCGAGACCGGCGCTGAGGCCGGCGGCGATGTCGGTGATCCCGGCGATCGCAGTGGTCCGGGGAACAACGACCTTGTGGGGGCGGGCCGATGAGCGGGGGAGCGGTGAACACGGAACCGACCGACCAGGCCGACCGGACCGGGACGACCGACCGGACCGGTGTCGCCGACCAGGCAGCCGGTGTCGGCGACGAGCGGCTGCGGCGCTGGCGGCTCGTGCTGGGCGGGGAGGACGCGGACGGTACGGGCTGCGCGCTCGCGGGGCAGGACGCCGCGATGGATGGGGCACTCGGCGCGCTCTACGGCAACGGGAAGGGCGGCAGGGCACGGGCGGGGCAGGAGCGTTCGGCGGGGCTCGGGGCGTCCGCGCCGTCCGTGGCCCGGTGGCTGGGCGACATCCGGACGTACTTCCCGTCCTCCGTCGTCCAGGTCATGCAGCGGGACGCCATCGACCGCCTCGGCCTGTCCACCCTGCTCCTGGAGCCGGAGATGCTGGAGGCCGTGGAGGCCGACGTCCACCTGGTCGGCACCCTGCTCTCGCTGAACAAGGCGATGCCCGAGACGACCAAGGAGACGGCACGGGCGGTCGTGCGCAAGGTGGTCGACGACCTGGAGAAGCGGCTCGCGACCCGCACCCGGGCGACCCTCACGGGAGCCCTCGACCGCAGTGCGCGCATCAGCAGGCCGCGCCACCAGGACATCGACTGGAACCGCACCATCGCGGCCAACCTCAAGCACTATCTGCCCGAGTACCGCACGGTCGTGCCCGAGCGGCTCATCGGCTACGGACGTGCCTCGCAGTCGGTGAAGAAGGAGGTCGTCCTCTGCATCGACCAGTCGGGCTCGATGGCGGCGTCGGTCGTGTACGCGTCGGTGTTCGGCGCGGTCCTCGCCTCGATGCGGTCGATCAACACGCGGCTCGTCGTCTTCGACACGGCGGTCGTCGACCTCACCGACCAGCTCGACGATCCGGTCGACGTCCTCTTCGGCACGCAGCTCGGCGGCGGCACGGACATCAACAGGGCGCTGGCGTACTGCCAGTCGCAGATCACGCGTCCCGCCGACACCGTGGTCGTGCTCATCAGCGACCTCTACGAAGGGGGCATCCGCAACGAGATGCTCAAGCGGGTCGCCGCGATGAAGGCGTCCGGGGTGCAGTTCGTGACGTTGCTCGCGCTGTCGGACGAGGGGGCCCCGGCGTACGACCGTGAACACGCGGCGGCGTTGGCGGGGCTGGGCGCACCGGCGTTCGCCTGTACGCCCGACCTCTTTCCGGAGGTGATGGCCGCGGCGATCGAGAAGCGCCCGCTGCCGATACCGGACACCGGCAGTCCGGCGACGTAGGGACGGCGGAGAAAAGCGAGTGCGGAAGCGAAGGCGGAAGAGAGGGCGGGGCGGGGAGCGACGGAAAAAGCGGACATGAGTATCCATCGGTAACAGGGGGCTTGCGCTACCTCGGGAGTCCCGTGCGAGGATCGGCGGGCCTTCGGGGGCGTGCAGCCTTGCGGCCGCGCCCCACCCCGCTCCATCACACCTCGCTCCACCCCACCTTGCTCCACCACACCGCGCCCCAGCCCGCTTCACTCCACGACGTCTGCGTACCCCGCTCCGTCCTGTCCCTCCGCACGGGAGGCTCTGCCCGCCTTGGCCCTGTCAGCAGTACTGCCCGGTACCGCTCTGCGTGTGACGCGTGGAGCGGCGGGGCGGCGTGCGCTGCAAGTGGTGCTTCTGGTGGGCGGGTTGTTCGTGCTGGGGCTCCTCTGCGGGGAGCGGGCGCAGGCGGCGGACGGTGTCGGGCCGGCCAAGAAGCCTGCTGGGCTGGTCCGTTCGGTGACGGACTCGGACGTGCGACCCGTGACCGACGAAGTGCGGCACGTTGTGAGGCCGGTGACCGAGGAGGTCGTGCGCCCGGTCACCGAGCACGTCGTGCAGCCGGTGACCGAGCTGGTCGTACCGCCGGCCTCCGGGCACGTCGTCCAGCCCGTCGGTGATCTGGTGGATCAGATCACCGACGGAATAGACGGAATAGTCGGCGGAATAGCCGACGGGCTGGGCGAGGGAGCCGTCGAGCAGCCGGATCCGTCGCAGTGGTGGCCGCCGGCGTCCCAAGTGCCCACGCTGCCCGGTCTTCCCGAGCTGCCCGAGTCGTCGGTGCTGCCGCTGCCCTTGCCCCTGCCCGCGATACCCGGTCAGACCCTCCCGGCAGGCTCGGCGGCGCAGCCGCAGCAGCCCGGCGGAGCTTCGGACCAGCAGCAGGCGGCCGAGGAGCAGTCGGGCGGCGGGAGCGGCGCGGTGGTGTACGGGCCGCGGTTCGCCGGTGGCCTCGCGGCGACCGGTGACGACGCACGCCACCAGGGGCGTACCCGGAGTGCCTGGGACAACCACGTGACGGGTGCCGCGCAGGCGCCCGTGCACCAGATGCCCGACAGCGACCCCGCGGGTGCGTTGGCGCGTCATTCCGCGGTCGACAACGGGTCGCCCAGACACGGCGACGCGCAGGCCGTCACCCTGAACGAGAGGCCCCGGCCGACGCTGGTGCCCGGCGCCGCCGCGGACGTCAGCGCGGCCGGGCCCCGGGACCGGCACCGGGACATTCCGGCGTTCCCCGGCTAGGGCCGGCCTCTCCCTCCGCCGAACAGGTCTGTCCGCCTGCCCGGAGAGCGCGCCCGTCCCGGGCGTGGGTGTCGTTGCCCGACTCCCCTCACCGACTCTCTCCTCCCACCGGCGCGGCGACCCTTCCGGAGATCCGGCCCTCCTCTCCTGACGTCACGCAGACGTCTCGCAGAGGTCCCCCAGCCATTCCGAACTCTCGGTATCCGAAGGATCTGACGTACGCATGCACAAGAACTTCCGCCGTTCCCTCGTCATAGCCGCCGGTGTCTCCGGCGCGTGGGCACTCGGCTCCGCCGTCGCGAGCGCCGACGAACTGCCCGCCACCTCCGCGTCCGTACCCGATGTGTCCGTACCCGATGTGCCCGTGTCGGCGGCCGCCACGGCCGACGCAGCCGACGAGGCCGCCACGGCCGACCCCCGCCCCCAGGAGGAGATCGACTACCTCTTCGGCCCCCTGTCGGCATTCGCCGCGGAACCGAAGCCGGAGCCCGAAGCGGAGCCGGAGCCGAAGCAGGCCCTCGGTTCCGTCGACCGCTCCGCCGTCGTCGGTGAGACGGCCGACGCCGTGCTGCCGCCGGTCGCCGCCACCGCCGTACAGGGGGTCACTCCCCTCGCCGGGCACGCGGTCGGCGGTGTCGGACCCGTCGCAGGCCGGACCGTGACCGGCACCGCCCGCGTCGCCACCGGTGCCGTGGGCGACACCACCGGCCTCGCCCGCGAAGCCGTGGCCCACGTGACCCCGTACGCGACAGGCGTGGTCGCAAACGCCCGGCCGTACGCCACCGGCGTCGTCGCGGAGGTCGCCCCGTACGCGACAGGCGTGGTCGCGGACGTTCCCCCGTACGGCACCGGTCTGGTCGCCCAGGTCGGTGACGAGACCGTCGCCTCCGTCCTGCCGCCCGTCGCCGGCACGGCGGTGAGCGGTGTGCTGCCCGTCGCGGGGCGGGCGGCCGGTGACGCGACCGTCCTCGCCGCCGGTGTGGTGGGCGCCGCCCGCGACACGGGCCCCGTCGCGGGCGGCGTCGTGGACGAGGTGCCTCCGGTCGCGTACGGGGTGAGCGGCCGGGTCGGTCCGTTCGCGCGGGGCGTGGCGGGGCGGGTGCCCCCGTTCGCCGACGGTGTCGGCGGCGCGGTGCGCCCGCCGGCGGACACGGTCGTCCGGTACGTCCAGCCGGTCGTGGACGGAGTCGGCGGCAGCGCCACGACACTCGCGTACGGCGTGACGGGCGACATTCGGCCGTTCGCGTACGGAGTGGCCGGCGTGGCCGGCGAGACGGCCCCGGTCGTGACGGAGACGGCCGGACAGGCCGTCCCCCTCGCGGGCGAACTGACCGGAGCCGTCGGGTCCGGTGCCGTCCCCCTGGCCGCCGACGCGGTCGGCGGCGTCCAGGACGTGGCCGAGTCCGTCACGCCGAGCTGGCTGCCGCCCGTCCGGGGCGGTTCCGCGTACGGCGTCTGACCACCTCCGTCGCACGGCCGAGCCCGCCGGCCGGCCGTGCGGCACCCCTCCGGAAGACCTCAGCACCACCTCCGACTCCGCGGGGCGCAGGCCCGTACGGCCGAAATCCGTTCGGTCCGTCCGGGCACGACCCCGCGGTCCGGGCCGGCGGTCCTCATTGGGGTGAGGACCGCCGGCTCACGCCCCTGGGGCCACATTCAGGGGCTGTTCGCGGGGCCTCACCAGGCAAACCCCAGCCTGGTGAGGCCCTTTACTCTGGCAATCTGTGACCGTAATCACCGCCCAGGTGTGATCTGCGATTTACGACCCCACGGTCGGCGGAGATAACCTGCGAGGCGGACATGCCGCGTGCCGGCCACCGTGCTCACGCCCTCCTTGTGACCGCGCAGTCACGTTGCCCTCGCGGCACGCCCACGCAGACAACGAACCGCGAAATACCTGATAGGGACGGACGCGCGTGGACCTGTTCGAGTACCAGGCGAGGGACCTCTTCGCCAAGCACGGTGTACCGGTGCTGGCCGGTGAAGTCATCGACACGCCTGAAGGGGCGCGCGCGGCGACCGAGCGACTTGGCGGCAAGTCCGTCGTCAAGGCGCAGGTCAAGGTCGGTGGCCGCGGCAAGGCCGGCGGCGTGAAGCTGGCCGCCACCCCGGACGAGGCCGTCGCCCGCGCGACGGACATCCTCGGCATGGACATCAAGGGCCACACGGTCCACAAGGTGATGATCGCCGAGACGGCCCCGGAGATCCTTGAGGAGTACTACGTCTCGTACCTCCTCGACCGCACGAACCGCACCTTCCTCGCCATGGCGTCCGTCCAGGGCGGCATGGACATCGAGGAGGTCGCGGAGAAGACCCCCGAGGCCCTCGCGAAGGTCCCGGTCGACGCCGTCGAGGGCGTTTCGATCGAGAAGGCCCGCGAGATCGTGGCGCTGGCGAAGTTCCCGGCCGAGGTGGCCGAGAAGGTCGCCGAGATCCTCGTGACCCTGTGGGAGACCTTCGTCGCGGAGGACGCGCTCCTCCTGGAGGTCAACCCCCTCGCCAAGGTCGCCTCCGGCGCCGTGCTGGCGCTGGACGGGAAGGTCTCCCTGGACGAGAACGCCGAGTTCCGCCAGGCGGACCACGCCGCTCTTGAGGACAAGGAGTCGGCCAACCCGCTGGAGGCCGCCGCCAAGGCGAAGAACCTCAACTACGTCAAGCTCGACGGCGAGGTCGGCATCATCGGCAACGGCGCGGGTCTCGTCATGAGCACCCTCGACGTCGTCGCGTACGCCGGTGAGAACCACGGCGGCGTGAAGCCGGCCAACTTCCTCGACATCGGCGGCGGCGCCTCCGCCGCGGTCATGGCGAACGGCCTGGAGATCATCCTCGGCGACCCGGACGTCAAGTCCGTCTTCGTCAACGTCTTCGGTGGCATCACCGCCTGTGACGAGGTCGCCAACGGCATCGTCCAGGCGCTGCAGCTGCTCGCCGACAAGGGCGAGGAGGTCAGCAAGCCGCTGGTCGTGCGTCTCGACGGCAACAACGCCGAGCTGGGTCGCAAGATCCTCTCCGACGCCAACCACCCGCTGGTCCAGCGCGTGGACACCATGGACGGCGCGGCCGACAAGGCCGCCGAGCTCGCGGCCGCGAAGTAAGGGACGAGGGACAGAACAGCCATGGCTATCTTCCTCAACAAGGACAGCAAGGTCATCGTCCAGGGCATGACCGGTGCCACGGGCATGAAGCACACCAAGCTCATGCTCGCCGACGGCACGAACATCGTCGGCGGTGTGAACCCGCGCAAGGCCGGCACGTCGGTCGACTTCGACGGCACCGACATCCCCGTCTTCGGCACGGTCGCCGAGGCCATCGAGAAGACGGGCGCCAACGTGTCCGTCCTCTTCGTGCCGCCGGCCTTCTCCAAGGCCGCCGTCGTCGAGGCCATCGACGCCGAGATCCCCCTCGCGGTCGTCATCACCGAGGGCATCGCCGTCCACGACTCCGCCGCCTTCTGGGCGTACGCGAAGTCGAAGGGCAACAAGACCCGCATCATCGGCCCGAACTGCCCCGGACTCATCACCCCGGGCCAGTCCAACGCCGGCATCATCCCGGGCGACATCACGAAGCCGGGCCGTATCGGCCTGGTCTCGAAGTCCGGCACGCTGACGTACCAGATGATGTACGAGCTCCGTGACATCGGCTTCTCGTCGGCCGTCGGCATCGGTGGCGACCCGGTCATCGGTACGACGCACATCGACGCGCTCGCCGCGTTCGAGGCCGACCCCGACACCGACCTGATCGTCATGATCGGTGAGATCGGCGGCGACGCCGAGGAGCGTGCGGCGGACTACATCGCGAAGAACGTGACGAAGCCGGTCGTCGGCTACGTCGCGGGCTTCACCGCGCCCGAGGGCAAGACCATGGGCCACGCCGGCGCCATCGTCTCCGGCTCCTCCGGCACGGCCGCCGCGAAGAAGGAGGCCCTTGAGGCCGCCGGCGTCAAGGTCGGCAAGACGCCGACCGAGACGGCGAAGCTGGCCCGCGCCATCCTCGCCGGCTGACCGGCCGGTTCACCGTTCGACGGTACGCCGACGGGCCCGCACCCTCACCGGGGGTGCGGGCCCGTCCGCGTCGCCGGGCGGCGGCTCTCAGCGCAGCTGCGGTACGAGTCTGTGCGGACCCTTGCCGACCATGTCGCGCAGGGTGGCCCGCAGTTCCAGGTCCTCCTCGGACAGCGGGCCCGGGCCGGACCGAGGCGGAACCCCGGGCACCTTCGTGGCCGGGGCCTGCGGGGCCTCGTAATGATCGGGGGCCGTGTGCAGCGTGAACGCGGTGGAGCCGATGATCAGGACCGTGAAGGCGATGGCCGCGCGGGTCCAGCGGCGGGCCCGGCGCTCGCTGCCGGAGCGCACGACGACGGGCTTCGGAGCGGTCCGCAGCCGTTCCGTGCCGCCCAGCTCGGCGAGCCGCCGCCGCAGCTCCTCCTTCTCCGCCAGCTCGGGCAGCCGCCGGGCGACGGTCGCGCGCGCGTACAGCAGCCGGTTCGCCGCCGCCGGAGTGCTCGCCTCCGTCTCGGCCGCGGTCTCCGCCAGCCCGATCCCGACCCCGTCGTAGAGGAGCAGGGTCCGCCGGTACACGGGCGGCAGGCCCAGCAGTATGGACAGCAGCCGGCGGTCGTCCAGAGCGGCAGGCGGCGGCTCCGGGGCCCGGTGGCGCAGCCGCAGCCGGTGCCAGGGCGACATCGCGTACTCGTACGCCGCCGCCCGCACCCAGCCCGCCGGATCCCGGTCGACCGCCACCTCGGGCCAGCGCTGCCAGGCCAACTGGAAGGCCCGCTCCACGGACTCCCGCGCCAGCTCACGCCGCCCGGTGAGCAGATACGCCTGCCGTACGAGGGCGGGGGCGGCGTAGGCGTAGAGGGCGTCGAAGGCCTCGGCGGGCGTCAGGCCGGTGGCGGCGCCGTCGGTGTCGGTGCCGCCGGTATCGGTATCGGTGTCCGTATCGGCGTCGGTGGGGGCAGCGGTCTGCGTCACCGGGCGCCCTTCCGTACGTAAAAGTACATAAAACGTATATTGAGCGACACATCCGAGGTTCGCCTGTTACGACGGGAAAGCGCGTGTCGTTGGGAGCATGGCGGGCGTGACCCAGATGACCGATCGCAGCCCCGATCGCAGCCCGGACCGTAGCTCGGACCGCAGCCCGTCGTTGCCGCCGCCGCTCACCCGGCTGCGCGAACGGTCGCCCGGGCTGGCCGCGGGCCTGGCCGGCGGCGTGCTCGCGGCGGGCCTCGGACTGGCGGCGCTCGCCGTCCTCGTGACGGTCCTGTGGATCAGTTCGCCCTACCCGGACAGCGGTCCCGACGGGGCCCTGCACGTCGCCGCCGCGCTGTGGCTGCTGGCGCACGGCGCCGAACTCGTCCGCACGGACACGCTGTCCGGCGTACCCGCACCCATTGGTGTGACTCCGTTGCTCCTCGTCGCCCTGCCCGTGTGGCTGCTGCACCGCGCGGCGCGCGACGCGGCGGACGGCAAGGCCGACGACGGCGACGGTGACAACGACGGCGATGGCGTCGGTGACGGTGACGGGTCCGGGGCGCGGTCGCCCGCCGTTCGCGCGGCGTGGGCCGGAACCGTCGTGGGCTATCTGGCGGTCGGCGCCGCCGCCGCGGTGTACGCCGCGGGCGGCGAACCGAGCCCGTCGTGGACGTCCGTCGTCCTGTGGCCGCCGCTGCTCGTGGTGACCGCGGCCGGAGCGGGCGTCTGGACGGCGTACGGGCGGCTGCCCGGGCCGCTGCCACGGGCTCTGCGCCAGGCCCTCGACATTCTTCAGCTCGGGTCCGTCCTGCCTTCGGACGCCGGGGCGCGGCTCCTGACCGCCGTACGCGCCGCCGCCGCCGGGGCCGCGGTGCTCGTGGGCGGCGGGGTCGTCCTCGTCGGTGTCTCGCTGGTGTGGCACGGAGGCCCGGCGCGGCTGTCGTTCCTGCAGCTCACGGACAGCTGGTCGGGCCGGTTCGCGGTGCTGCTGCTGGCGCTGGCGCTCATCCCGAACGCGGCGGTGTGGGGGGCCGCGTACGCGCTCGGCCCCGGTTTCACGCTCGGGGCCGGGCATACGGCGGGTCCGTTGCTGTCCGACCCCGGCTCGCGGCTGCCCCCCTTCCCCCTGCTGGCGGCCCTTCCGGACGCCGGCCGGGGGACGGAGCTGAACTGGGCGGCGGGAGCCGTCCCCGTGGTGGCCGGCGTGGTGGTGGCGTGGTTCACGCTCAAGGCGGGGGTGCCGGGGCGCACGCGTGCGGGCGGGGGAGAGGACGCGGCCTCGGCGGCGGCCCGGCGCGCGGCGGCCTGGTCCGCCGGACGTACCGCCGGGGCCCTGGCGCTCGCGGCGGCCCTGTGCGGCCTGGCCCTCGCGGTCCTCGCGGCCCTGGCGGGCGGCCCCCTCGGTGTGGCCGCGCTCGCCGACTTCGGCCCTGTCTGGTGGCAGACGGGCCCGGCCGCGGCGCTCTGGATCGCGGCGGTGGGCCTGCCGACGGGCCTGGCCCTGCGCTCCTGGCGCCTGCGCGAGCCCCGGACCCCTCGCGTACGTTCCGCGGACCCGGGTGGCCTGCGGGGCGGCTGGGCGCGCCGGGCAGCGGGGTTCCGGGTACGCGGGCGTGGGGTACGGGGTCTCGGCGTACGGGGCCTTCGGGTTCGGCGCGCACGGGATGCCGAGGGGTCCGCCGAGGAGCAGGCGTCCGAGGGGCAGCCGACCGGGAAGCGGCCGACCGGGGAGCACTCGATCTACGAGTTCCTGGTCCACGAGCCTTCCGCGGCTCCGGTGAGGACTCCGAGCCCCGAGCCCCCGACGAACGAGCCCCCGACGAACGGGTCCCCGGGCCCGGCGTCCCCGGAGAACGGGTCTGCGACCCCCGCGCCCCCGGCACGCGAGTCTTCGCCCCCCGACTCTCCGGCGCACGAGCCGTCGGCCCAGGCACCGTCCGGCCAGGCACCGTCCGCCCAGGCACCGTCCGCCCAGATGCCACCCGCCCAAGCACCGACACCGCCACCGCCCCCGCGCACCCGGTGGTTCTCGCGGTTCCGGCCCGGGCGGCGGGCGGAGGGGGAACCCGGTGAAGCCACCGGCAGCCGTGGGAGCCGTGGGAGCGGTACGAGCCGTACCAGCCGTACGACTCCCGATCCCGACTTCGAGCCGTACGACTTCCTGCCGCCCTCCGACCTCTACGGGTCCCTCTGGAACGACGACTGGCACGACGACGTCTCACGCGAGACCCGCTGGGCGGCACTGAAGAAGGCGTCCGCCCCCGTCGACCCCCCGGACTGACGGCAGGTGCGCCCGCCCCGGGTCAGTCCTGGGTGCCCAAGAAGCCCTGCAGCTCGTCCGGCAGCAGCGAGTCGCAGGACTTCTTCGCCGTGTTGGTGAGGGAGTCGTTCACACAGGTGTAGTAGTCGCGGTACACCAGCTGGGCCGTGAACGTCGTCGCGACCAGGGCGAGCGCCAGGGACGCCGTGACGAGGCCGCTGATCGCCGCGGTGGTCTGGGGCTTCGAGTCCCGGCCGGACGGCGCCGGGGCGTCCGGGTCCGCCGCGCGCGGCTTGGCGCGCAGGGCGCTGATCGACCAGTACAGGGCCAGCGCGCCGAGCAGCAACGCCACGTACGGCCAGCTGAAGAGGGCGAAGAAGAACGCCCACATGCCGGACAGCAGCGAGTACCGTGCGCGCCGCTGTGCCGGGTCGGTCGGGTCCCAGCGCATCCCCGCGCCCGGTCCGCCGGAGCCGTCAGGACCGCCCTGGCCGCCACCGGGGCCCGAGTTGCCGGAGCCCGGCCTGTCACCGAAACGGCCGCCCTGCGCGGGGCCCGGCTGCCGGTCGCTCCACTGGCTGCCCCAGGGGGAGCTGCCGTCGTCCTGGCCGCCCCTGCCGTCCTGGCCCTGGCCGCCCGCGGGACGCCGCGGCTGCCACGGCCGGTCGGGGGTCCCCTCCGGCGGCGGGGCGAAGGGGTTGTCGTCCGAGGGGTTTCCCGGTGCGCCGGAGCCCTGCCCGCTCTCGGGCACGTCGTCGCTCTCCCGCGGCGGAGTGGGAGAGGAGCGCCGCTCGCGCAGCAGGAGCGGAGGGCGTCGGAGACTTCGGTCCGGCATCAGGTGTGCGTCTTCCCCTTGGTGGTGTCGGGCGGTGGTGATCGGTGCTGGTGACCGGCGGGCAACCGGCCACGGAGTCGGCTACGCCTCCGGGGGCTCACTTCCCGGACATTCGTACCTGTACCTCTCCCCGGTCAACGTCCCGTGTGCAAAAGGCGTTCCCCTGCTCGGACCGTCTTCCCGGGGTGGTTCCTCCCCAGACGCTACCTTCCGGCCACGCCCCCGTCCCGTGGGGGCCGCCCGGTGTGCCGGTATCGTTGCTGGCGGTCGGCCGCTTCGTAGACTTCCCCGTATCCGGGGGCGCGAAGCATTCGTACGACCGTACAAAGGCACTCCCCGAGAAAGGGCCCCGCCGTGGCCAAGGCCAAGCGCGTCGTCGTGCTGGTCTCCGGATCAGGTACGAATCTGCAGGCCCTCCTCGACGCGATCGCGTCGCAGGGAGCGGCCGGCTACGGAGCCGAGATCGTCGCGGTCGGCGCGGACCGCGAGAACATCGCGGGGCTTGAGCGCGCCGAGCGTGCCGGGCTGCCGACCTTCGTCCACCGGGTGAAGGACTACGGGACCCGTGACGAGTGGGACGCGGCCCTGGCCGAGGCCACCGGGTCGTACGCACCGGATCTCGTCGTCTCCGCCGGGTTCATGAAGATCGTGGGCAAGGAGTTCCTGGCCCGCTTCGGCGGCCGGTGCGTGAACACCCACCCCGCCCTGCTGCCCAGCTTCCCGGGGGCGCACGGCGTCCGTGACGCCCTCGCCTACGGCGCGAAGGTCACCGGGTGCACCGTCCACTTCGTCGACGACGGCGTCGACACCGGCCCGATCATCGCCCAGGGCGTGGTCGAGGTCCGCAACGAGGACTACGAAGACGATGGATCCGCTCTCCATGAGCGCATCAAGGAAGTCGAGCGAAGGCTGCTCGTCGATGTCGTGGGGCGGCTCGCCCGCAACGGCTATCGCATCGAGGGACGAAAGGTAGTTATCCAGTGACCGCCGAGAGCACAGGCAGCGCAGGCAGCGCCGGCAGCACAGACACGGCCGAGGGCAGCAAGCGCGTCATCCGGCGCGCGCTCGTCAGCGTCTACGACAAGACCGGACTCGAAGAGCTCGCCCAGGGCCTGCACGCGGCCGGCGTGGAGCTGGTCTCCACCGGATCCACCGCCGCGAAGATCGCCGCCGCCGGGGTGCCCGTCACCAAGGTCGAGGAGCTCACCGGCTTCCCCGAGTGCCTGGACGGCCGGGTCAAGACGCTGCACCCGCGCGTGCACGCGGGCATCCTCGCCGACCTGCGCCTTGAGTCCCACCGGGAGCAGCTCGCCGAGCTGGGCGTCGAGCCGTTCCAGCTGGTCGTCGTGAACCTCTACCCGTTCCGGGAGACCGTCGCCTCGGGCGCCACCCCCGACGAGTGCGTCGAGCAGATCGACATCGGCGGCCCCTCGATGGTCCGCGCCGCCGCCAAGAACCACCCGTCCGTCTCCGTGGTCACCAGCCCCGAGCGGTACGCCGACGTGCTGTCCGCGGTCCGCGACGGCGGCTTCGACCTGCACGCCCGCAAGCGGCTCGCCGCCGAGGCCTTCCAGCACACCGCCGCGTACGACGTCACCGTCGCCTCCTGGTTCGCGAGCGAGTACGCGCCCGCCGACGACTCGGGCTTCCCCGAGTTCATCGGCTCGACCTTCGAGAAGCGCAACACCCTGCGCTACGGCGAGAACCCGCACCAGGGCGCCGCGCTCTACGTCGACGGCACAGGCGGCCTGGCCGACGCGGAGCAGCTGCACGGCAAGGAGATGTCCTTCAACAACTACACGGACACGGACGCCGCGCGCCGTGCCGCGTACGACCACGACGACCCGTGCGTCGCGATCATCAAGCACGCCAACCCGTGCGGCATCGCGATCGGCGCGAACGTCGCCGAGGCGCACCGCAAGGCGCACGCCTGCGACCCGCTCTCCGCGTTCGGCGGCGTCATCGCCGTCAACCGCCCGGTCTCCAAGGAGATGGCGGAGCAGGTCGCGGAGATCTTCACCGAGGTCATCGTCGCGCCCGAGTACGAGGACGGCGCGCTGGAGGCCCTCGCCAAGAAGAAGAACATCCGCGTGCTGCGCGCCCACCAGGCCCCGTCCGCGCAGGTCGAGGTCAAGCAGATCGACGGCGGCCGGCTCCTGCAGGTCACCGACCGTCTCCAGGCCGACGGCGACGACCCGTCCTCCTGGACCCTGGCGACCGGCGACGCCCTCTCCCAGGGCGAGCTGGACGAACTGGCCTTCGCCTGGCGCGCCTGCCGGGCCGTCAAGTCCAACGCGATCCTCCTCGCCAAGGACGGCGCCTCCGTCGGCGTCGGCATGGGCCAGGTCAACCGCGTCGACTCCGCCAAGCTCGCGGTCGAGCGCGCGGGCGCCGAGCGGGCCCGGGGCTCCTTCGCCGCCTCGGACGCCTTCTTCCCGTTCCCCGACGGCCTGGAGATCCTGACCGCGGCCGGCGTCAGGGCGGTGGTCCAGCCCGGCGGTTCGGTCCGCGACGAACTGGTCGTCGAGGCGGCCAAGAAGGCCGGCGTGACCATGTACTTCACGGGGACGCGCCACTTCTTCCACTAGGACTCCGGCAGGACCCCGGTACGCGCCAGGGCCGTGTTCCCCCTCGCGAGGCGGAGCACGGCCCTTGGCGTGTGTACGGCGTGGACGCGCCGTTTCCCCAGGTCAGTACCGTGGGCGCTTGAACCAGGCCGAGGCGGCGCCGTTCACCATCGAGGCGAGGATGATGCCTGCGATGGCCAGCGAGATGATCCCGCCGAAGGTGACGGAACCGCCGCCGCCCTGCACGAGGTTGCTGAGACCGCCGAGGATCATCAGCGACGCGTACACGATCGTCGTGACGCGGATGCCGGTGCCGCCGGTCTTGAACTTCACGCCCAGGAAGATCGACAGGGCGCCGACACCGACCAGGAACACCGCGAGCACGAAGCCCAGGCCCGCGAGGGTGTCGGTGTCGTCACCGCTGCCGAAGCCGTTCGACGCGTCCTGCGCGGCGCCGACGGCTATGCCGGCGATGATCCCGAACAGGATCTGCAGGCCCGCCAGGATGAACAGCAGGACGCGCGCGGTCTTCATCAGACCCGGCATCTCCATCGGCATGTAGTTCCCGCCCGGGTAACCGGGGTACGCCTGCTGCTGCGGGTAGCCGTAGTTGTAGCCGGGCTGCTGCGGGGCGCCCTGCGGGTAGCCGTAACCGGGCTGGCCCTGGGGCGGGTAGCCGGGCTGGCCCTGCGGCTGCTGCGGCGGATATCCGGGCTGCTGGCCCTGGGGAGGCGGGCCGTAGGGGTTGTTCGGATCGCCGAAACTCATGGCGTCTTTCCTCCGTCGTTGCGTCAAGTGCGGGGACGACGCGGCACATTTCGGAGGAAAGTTCTACAGATGCGGTTCGTCCCCCCGGTACTGTCCGCGGCACTGTGTCATTCATCGTCCTTAACGCGTCACTTATTTGTCCAGCCGGATACCGGCTGTGTTGTGCAAGTGCAACCTCGTCGATCATGGGGCGAAGCGGGACAGCGACGGGGCGGGACGGGGTGTCGGGGGAGGCCGGGGAGCGTGGGCGGGGGGCCGGATTGGAACCGGGGCCCCGTCATCCGCGAGGATGGGCCCATGACCGCCCAGATTCTCGATGGCAAGGCCACCGCAGCCGCGATCAAGTCCGATCTGACCGTCCGCGTGGCGGCCCTGAAGGAGAGGGGCATCACGCCCGGACTCGGGACCGTCCTGGTCGGTGAGGACCCCGGCAGCCAGAAGTACGTCGCGGGCAAGCACCGCGACTGCGCGCAGGTCGGTATCGCCTCCATCCAGCGTGAACTGCCCGCGACCGCCACGCAGGAGGAGATCGAGGCGGTCGTCCGCGAGCTCAACGAGGACCCGGCCTGCACCGGGTACATCGTCCAGTTGCCGCTTCCCAAGGGCATCGACGAGAACCGCATCCTCGAACTGATGGACCCGGACAAGGACGCGGACGGGCTCCACCCGATGAACCTCGGCCGTCTCGTCCTGAACGAGCCGGCCCCGCTGCCCTGCACCCCGAACGGCGTCCTCACCCTGCTCCGGCAGTACGGAGTGGAGATCAAGGGCGCGGAGGTCGTGGTCGTCGGCCGTGGTGTGACCATCGGCCGGTCGATGCCGCTGCTGCTCACGCGGCGCTCGGAGAACGCGACGGTCACGCAGTGCCACACCGGTACGCGTGATCTGGCCGCGCATCTGCGTCAGGCCGACATCATCGTGGCCGCGGCGGGGTCCGCGCACCTGATCCGCCCCGAGGACGTGAAGCCGGGGGCGGCCGTCCTCGACGTCGGCGTCTCCCGCAACGCCGAGGGCAAGATCGTGGGCGACGTGCACCCCGGGGTGGCCGAGGTCGCCGCGTGGATCTCGCCGAACCCGGGCGGAGTGGGCCCGATGACCCGCGCCCAGCTGCTCGTCAACGTGGTCGAGGCGGCGGAACGCAGTGCCGGCTGACCGCGAGCCGGCGATCCCGGCGGAGAAGACCGTGCCCTCGACGCAGAAGACCGTGACCCCGGCGGAGAACGGGGCCCGGGGGCAGGACGACGCCCCGGCCCCGGCCACGACGTCGGCCCCGGTTCCGGCCGAGGCGTCGGCGTCGGTCCCGGCTCCGGGAGCGGCCTCGGACCCGGCCCCGGCTGCGGGATCGGTCTCGAAAACGGCTACGGCTCCGGATGCGGCCC
This sequence comes from Streptomyces liliiviolaceus, assembly GCF_018070025.1. Taxonomy (NCBI): domain Bacteria; kingdom Bacillati; phylum Actinomycetota; class Actinomycetes; order Kitasatosporales; family Streptomycetaceae; genus Streptomyces; species Streptomyces liliiviolaceus. Next base: position 424,540 of record NZ_JAGPYQ010000001.1, on the reverse strand, counting down.
CGGCTACGGCGCCCGACTCGGAGTCGGAAGCGGCCTCCGGGGCGGATGCGGGAGCCGGTTCGGCTTCGGAGGGGGCGTCGGAAGCGGGCGCCGGGGGCGAGCAGGGTGATGACCTGACCGTTCGCGATGCCGTCAGTGCGCCCGGGCCCGACGGGGAGCCCCGGCGGGTCACGCGGCGGTTCCCCCTGTTCACCCGGGACACCGCACGGCCCGAGGGCGGCGGCAGGGCGGCCCCCCGCGACGCGCCCGCGCCCGCACGGCAGTGGCCCATCCTCGCGGTCACCGGCCTGGTCGGACTCGGACTGCTGCTGACCGCGCTCGACGCGTTCAAGGCGGGGACCCTGCTGATCGGCGTCGCGCTGCTCGCGGGCGCCGCCATGCGCTGGGTGCTGCCCGACGTGGGCATGCTCGCCGTCCGCTCCCGGTTCACGGACCTTGTCACGTACGGCGTCCTGGGAGCGACCATCGCACTGCTCGCGATGATGGCGCAGCCGAATCCCTGGCTGGAGCTTCCGTTCCTGGACGACACGCTGCACTTCACGATCAGGACGTGAACGGGTGCGCTCCGCTTGGTGCCTTCGGGGTTGAGCGTCGTGGGGATCTGACCGTTCGTCGTGGCTGAGCGCGCGGTTCCCCGCGCCCCTTCGGGGCGTCCGGCTGAGCGCGCAAATCCTCGCGTCCCTTCGGGGCGTCCGGCTTCGGGCGTTTGGAGCGGCGGCGCCCGTCCGCTCCCCCGAAGCGCGGAGGGGCGCCGCCTGGGTCAAGGGTCATGGACGTGCCAACGGCCGTTCAATACCTGTCAGTCGCCTGTGGCAGGGCGGTGACCGTTCCGGCACCTCCCGCGCGCGGGGCGCGCAAAACGTGTCCTCGCCGGTACCGGTCGCCCAGGACGCCGTACGCGCCACCGGTTCCGTCGATAGCCTGGCGGACCGACCGCGGCCGTCGCCTCATCGTGACGGCGGCGAGCGGTCGACGATCCGATCTGCCCCTGGTGTGCGTGTGATCCCCCTGAAGCCGCGAGTGACGCACGAGAACGTGCATGTGTTCCCTGCGTGTCGATATGTTGACAAGTTCGGGGAAGGGTCGCGATCACTGCCAAGTCCATGGATACCGTGGACAACATGGGCAAGCGGGATGCTCTCGGACGTCCCCGTGCACGTCTGCGTGCACGATCCCGCGCATGCCCCCGTCCAGCGGCCGGTCCAGTGGCCCGGCCGACCCGTCAGCCGGGGGACAAGTCGGTGGGACACTGGACCGCAGACCAGGGGGCATGCGACGGTGCATGCCCACAGGCCCGAATGCTCCCGTGCGCCCCCCTCCCGGGAACTGAGATCCTGACCGAACGCATCCCTGTGGGTAGCCGGAACGGGGACTCGGCAAGGGCTTCACACGCGGGAAAAGACCAGCACGTACGGGGGGAAGAGGGGGGTACCAATGCCTCGTTGGAGGCCCTTGCCGGATGAACTCGATCCGCAGGTAAGGGAGTTCGCCAGTCAGTTGCGCCGACTTGTCGACCGCGGTGGGCTGAGCATCGCCGCCGTGGCCGACCGCACGGGATACAGCAAGACGTCCTGGGAGCGGTATCTGAACGGCCGCCTGCTCGCGCCCAAGGGCGCGATCGTGGCGTTGGCCGAGGTGACCGGGACCAATCCCGTCCATCTGACGACGATGTGGGAGCTCGCCGAGCGCGCCTGGAGCCGTTCGGAGATGCGCCACGACATGACCATGGAGGCGATCCGGATCTCCCAGGCGCGCGCCGCGCTGGGGGAGTTCGGGCCGACTCCGGCCAAGGGGGGAAAGAGCGGGAAGCAGGCGCGCGCCGGGGGAAGCACGACCGCGCCCAAGCCGGGTATCGCGGGCCCGGCCGGAGTGTCACCCACCGTGCCCCCGCAGAGCCCGGCGCAGGGGGACGAGCGCAGGCCGTCGTACGGCGCCGGGGCCGGTGCCGGCGAGGGTGCCGGCGCGAGGACCGGTGCGGATGCGCGGGGCGGCGGTTGGGGAGTCGTCGCCTCGCCCCCGGGAGCGTACGGGCCGTCCGGCTCGGCCGGTCCTGTGGGATCCGGCGGTCCTGCGGGACCCGGCGGTCCGGCCGGGGGCGCGCCCCCGGCCGCGGGGCGGAGAACCGGCGGTTCGCCCGACGGGCAGGGGCGCAAGCGGCGGCTCACCATGTTCCTCGCCGGCGTCGTGGGCGCGCTCGTGGTGGTGGCCGCGGCCGTGTACCTCACGAGCTCCGGCGGTGACGAGGGCAAGAACGAGGCCAAGCCGAGCCCGAGTCCGACGGTGAGCAAGGAACTGCCGGCCGGTGTCGAGTGCAGCGGCACGGACTGCGCGGGCAAGGACCCGGAGAACATGGGCTGCGGCGGGACGCTGGCGCAGACCGTGGAGAAGGCCGTCGTCGGCACCGCCCAGGTCGAGGTCCGGTACAGCGAGACGTGCGGCGCCGCCTGGGCCCGTATCACCGCGGCCGGAGCGGGGGACACGGTCCGGATATCGGCCGGGTCGGCCGCCGCGCAGACCGCCGAGGTCGAGACGGACACCGACGCCTACACGCCGATGGTCGCGGTGAAGAGCGCCACCGGGGCGAAGGCCTGCGCGACGCTCGCGTCGGGCGTGGAGGGCTGCACGAAGTAGGCGGACGCGTCACCGGACGCGACCAGGACGGGCGCCCGACTCCCTTGAGCCGGGCGCCCGTTGCCGTGAGGGAGGAATGGGCGGCGTGCTTCGGGGCAGGCGGACCGTACCCCCACGGGAGTCCGGCGTTATTTCGGCAAGGTGGCAGCCCCCGCGCTGCCGACCGGCACCCCCACCTGGTGGCGGTCGTTGGCCCACTCTCCCGGATCAACGGCCGCCACCTCCCTCTCAAGGGCGCGGGGGTGTCTTCGGAGGGGCGCAGCCCCTTCAGGGGCGCGGGGAACGGCGCGACCAGCCCCCACCGCCCCGCACCCGACAACGCACCAAACCAGCCGGGCGCAGCCCACACGGCTCCGCCACCCGCCGGGCGCAGCCCACACCGCTCCGCCACCCGCCGGGCACGGCCCTGTGGGACGCCCCACATCGGCCCCGGCCGTCCGGGATCCCGGATGCGCGATAGCCTGACCGCTGGATCTCTCTTGACGCCGAGAGATCGATCATCGGCACCGGTGATCGATCATCGCGCCGCCAGGGCCGGGATCCCGCACCCCGGGGCAGGGACGCCCCACCGTCAGCTGCCATACGGAGAACGCCATGACCCGCACTCCCGTGAACGTCACCGTCACCGGCGCGGCCGGCCAGATCGGTTACGCCCTGCTCTTCCGCATCGCCTCCGGCCAGCTGCTCGGCGCGGACGTGCCGGTCAAGCTGCGTCTGCTGGAGATCACGCCGGCGCTGAAGGCCGCCGAGGGCACCGCCATGGAGCTCGACGACTCCGCCTTCCCGCTTCTTCAGGGCATCGACATCACCGACGACCCGAACGTGGCCTTCGACGGCACGAACGTCGGTCTGCTCGTCGGCGCCCGCCCCCGTACCAAGGGCATGGAGCGCGGTGACCTCCTGGAGGCCAACGGCGGCATCTTCAAGCCCCAGGGCAAGGCCATCAACGACAACGCCGCGGACGACGTCAAGATCCTCGTCGTCGGCAACCCGGCCAACACCAACGCCCTCATCGCCCAGGCCGCCGCCCCGGACGTACCGGCGGAGCGTTTCACCGCGATGACCCGCCTGGACCACAACCGCGCGCTCACGCAGCTCGCGAAGAAGACCGGCTCCACGGTCGCGGACATCCAGCGCCTCACCATCTGGGGCAACCACTCCGCCACCCAGTACCCCGACATCTTCCACGCCACGATCGCCGGCAAGAACGCCGCCGAGACCGTGAACGACGAGAAGTGGCTGGCCGAGGAGTTCATCCCGACCGTCGCCAAGCGCGGTGCGGCCATCATCGAGGCCCGTGGCGCCTCCTCCGCCGCCTCGGCCGCGAACGCCGCCATCGACCACGTGCACACCTGGGTCAACGGCACGGCGGACGGCGACTGGACCTCCATGGGCATCCCGTCCGACGGTTCGTACGGTGTTCCGGAGGGTCTCATCTCCTCCTTCCCCGTCACCACGAAGGACGGCTCGTACGAGATCGTCCAGGGTCTCGACATCAACGAGTTCTCCCGCGCGCGCATCGACGCGTCGGTGCAGGAGCTCGCGGAGGAGCGCGAGGCGGTCCGCGCCCTCGGCCTCATCTAGGGCCGCTCACCTCTGAGCCGTTCCACCACTGATCCCCGGGCGCCCGCCCGGGGATCAGTGCGTTCCGGGCCCCTCGCCGACAGGGGTGAGCGGCTTCTCGAACCAGTACCCGGCGTGCGGGTTGTCGTCGTACGCCGGGATCTCGGTGTATCCGCCGCTCCGGTACATCGCCGCCGCCTCCTTGAGCACCTTGTGCGTGTCCAGGCGTACGACGCGATGGCCGCGCTCGGCCGCCACCTGCTCCAGCCCCGTCAGCAGCCGGTGTCCGAGGCCCAGCCCGCGCGCCTGCGGGTGCACCCACAGATGCCGGATCTCGGCCGTCCCCGCGTCGAGCGCGCACAGCGCCCCGCAGCCGACGGCACGTTCCTCCTCGTACGCGACGAGGAGCGCGGCGATCCGCTCCGGCGGTACGAGGTCGGTGGCGGCGTACCCCTCGGGGAACCGTCCGTCGAGTTCGGCGGCGTAGGCGGCGAGGCAGGCGCGGGCGTCGGGCGAGGCCGCCCCGACGGGCCGTACCGTGATCGCGGCCAGCCGCAGCAGCCGCTCGGTGACCGCGACCGCCTCGGTCAGCCGGCCCCGCTGGGTCTCGGTCAGCCCGCGCAGCAGCCCCTCGGCGAGGTCGTCCGCGCGGCGGTTCTGCTCCGCCAGCTCCGCCCGCCCGGCCGGGGTCGGCTCCGCGAGGCGCAGTCTGCTGTCCGCCGGGTGCACGGTGACCCGTACGAGCCCCTGTTTCTCCAGCGCGCGCACCATCCGGCTCAGGTAGCCGGCGTCGAGGCCGAGCCGGGTCCGCAGCTCCCGCAGGGACGCGCCGGCTCCGATCTCGTACAGCAGCCGGGCCTCGCCGAGGGGCCGGTCCTGCCCGAGGTAGTGGTCGTCGAGCACACCGATCCGGCGCGTGAAGTAGCGGTTGAAGCTACGCAGGGCGGTCACGTGGGCCGCGGACACCCCGGGTCCGGGGACGGGCGCTGATACCGGCTCCATAATCTTTGACTTTAGTCAAAGAACGATGAGGGTGTCCATGTTTCGGGCGGCTTGTCAGTGACCCCGCGCACTTCGGAGACAGGGCGCGCATGACATCCGGGCCGAGGGGCAGGTGCACCCGGCCCCGAGAGTGACGGGCACGGAACAGGAACGGAAGGCAGCACCGGATCATGTCGGGACACCAGGCGCAGCAGACGATTCACGTGGACGGCGAGTGGCGCGCGGCCGCCTCGGGAGCCCTACGGGACATCCTCGACCCGGCGGACGCGAAGCCGTTCGCCCAGGTCGCCGAGGGCGGGGTGCCCGACACGGACGCCGCCGTCGAGGCCGCCCGGCACGCCTTCGACCACGGACAGTGGCCCCGCACGCCCGTCACCGAGCGGGCCGCCCTCCTGCGCCGCGTCGCCGACCTCCTCGTCCGCGACCGCGAGAAGCTCGGGCTCCTGGAGAGCCGGGACGCGGGCAAGACGCTGGAGGAGGGGCGGGTCGACATCGACTGCGTCGCCGACGCCTTCCGGTACTTCGCCGATCTCGTCGTCGCAGAGGGCGGCGGCCGGGTCGTCGACGCCGGTTCGGACGACATCCACAGCGTCGTCGTGCACGAGCCCGTCGGCGTCTGCGCGATGATCACGCCCTGGAACTACCCGCTGCTGCAGGCCAGCTGGAAGGTGGCTCCGGCCCTCGCCGCGGGGAACACCTTCGTCCTCAAACCCAGCGAGATCACCCCGCTGACCACCGTCGCCCTCATCGAACTGCTCGTCGAGGCCGGGCTGCCCGCCGGAGTGGCCAACCTCGTCACCGGCCCCGGACACAGCGTCGGCGCCCGGCTCGCCGAGCACCCCGGCGTCGACCTCGTCTCCTTCACCGGCGGCCTCGCCAGCGGTACGAAGGTCGCGCAGGCCGCCGCCCTCACCGTGAAGAAGGTCGCCCTCGAACTCGGCGGCAAGAACCCCAACGTCGTCTTCGCCGACTCCTGCGCCACCGAGGAGGGCTTCGACACCGCCGTCGACCAGGCCCTGAACGCCGCGTTCATCCACAGCGGCCAGGTCTGCTCGGCGGGCTCCCGGCTGATCATCGAGGAGTCGGTCCGCGACCGGTTCGTCGCCGAACTGGTGCGCCGCGCCGAGCTGATCCGGCTCGGCCGCGGCACCGAGGAGGGCGTCGAGTGCGGCCCGCTCGTCTCCGCCGAACAGCGCGAGAAGACCGAGGGGTACGTGGCCGCCGCCCTGGCCGAGGGCGCGGTGCTGCGGACCGGCGGCGCCCGCCCCGACCCCTCCGACCGGCTCCCCGCGACCGGCTACTTCTACGAGCCGACCGTCCTCGACCAGTGCCACCGCGAGATGCGCGTCGTACGGGAGGAGGTCTTCGGGCCCGTCCTGACGGTGGAGACCTTCCGTACGGAGGACGAGGCCGTGGCGCTCGCCAACGACACGGAGTACGGACTCGCGGGAGGCGTCTGGACCGCCGACGCGGGGCGCGCCCGGCGCGTGGCAGGACGGCTGCGGCACGGCACCGTCTGGATCAACGACTTCCACCCCTACCTCCCGCAGGCGGAGTGGGGCGGCTTCGGCAAGAGCGGCGTCGGCCGCGAGCTGGGTCCCGCGGGGCTCGCCGAGTACCGCGAGACGAAGCACGTCTACCAGAACCTCGCGCCGAAGCCGGTCCGCTGGTTCGCGGGCTGACGCCCGGCACCTCTTCAACGGCCCTCACGCCGCCCCCCCACCTCACAAGGCCCCCTGGAGCGCCACCGCATGCCCGAAAACAAGCGCGAGCCCGACAGCACGTACACGCACACGTATGAGCCCGAGCACGAGCACACGTACGACTACGTCGTCATCGGCGGCGGCACCGCGGGATCCGTCATCGCCTCCCGTCTCACCGAGAACCCCGAGGTCACCGTCGCCGTCATCGAGGGCGGCCCCAGCGACGTGGACCGGGACGACGTCCTGACCCTGCGCCGCTGGATGGGCCTGCTCGGCGGCGAGCTGGACTACGACTACCCGACGACCGAGCAGCCGCGCGGCAACTCGCACATCCGGCACAGCCGCGCCCGGGTCCTCGGCGGCTGCTCCTCGCACAACACCCTCATCGCGTTCAAGCCGCTGCCGTCCGACTGGGACGAGTGGGAGGCGGCGGGCGCCGAGGGCTGGGGTTCGGTCCCGATGGAGGCGTACTTCCCGCGGCTGCGCAACAACATCGTGCCGGTCGACGAGAAGGACCGGAACGCCATCGCCCGCGACTTCGTGGACGCGGCGCAGTCGACGCTCGGCGTGCCGCGCGTGGAGGGCTTCAACAAGAAGCCGTTCACCGAGGGCGTCGGCTTCTTCGACCTCGCGTACCACCCGGAGACCAACAAGCGCTCCAGCGCGTCCGTCGCCTATCTGCACCCCTTCATGGACGAGCGGCCCAACCTCCACCTGTATCTGGAGACCTGGGCGAACAAGCTGGAGCTGGACGGCACCCGGGCCCGCGGGGTCCACGTGACGACGAAGGACGGCGACGAACTCCTCGTACGGGCCCGTCGGGAGGTCCTGCTGTGCGCCGGCGCCGTCGACTCGCCCCGGCTGCTGCTGCACTCCGGCGTCGGGCCGCGCGCGGACCTCGAACAGCTCGGCATACCCGTGGCCCACGACCTGCCGGGCGTCGGCGAGAACCTGCTCGACCACCCCGAGTCGGTCATCGTCTGGGAGACGGACGGGCCGATCCCCGAGAACTCCGCGATGGACTCCGACGCGGGCCTGTTCGTCCGGCGGGACCCCGAACGGGCGGGCCCCGACCTGATGTTCCACTTCTACCAGATCCCGTTCACGGACAATCCGGAGCGCCTCGGCTACGAACGCCCCGCGCACGGCGTCTCGATGACCCCCAACATCCCCAAGCCGCGCAGCCGCGGCCGGCTCTACCTGACCAGCGCCGACCCGGCCCAGAAGCCCGCCCTCGACTTCCGCTACTTCACGGACGAGGACGACTACGACGGCCGCACCCTCGTCGACGGCATCAAGATCGCCCGCGAGATCGCGAAGAGCGAACCGCTCGCGCACTGGCTCACCCGCGAGGTGTGCCCCGGCCCCGACGTCACCGGCGACGAGGAACTGGGCGAGTACGCGCGCAAGGTCGCCCACACCGTGTACCACCCGGCGGGCACCTGCCGGATGGGCGCGGCCGACGACCGACTCGCCGTCGTGAACCCCGAACTGCGGGTCCGCGGCCTCGACGGCCTCCGGATCGCCGACGCGTCCGTCTTTCCGACCATGCCCGCCGTGAACCCGATGATCGGGGTCCTCATGGTCGGCGAGAAGTGCGTGGACCTGCTGGGAGGCGGTGCGTGATGAGTACGACGACCACTGTTCAGGAAGCCGCCGCCGAGCGCGCGGGTGCCGAGGACGCCAAGGGTGCCGAGCCCGTCTTCTCCGTCGACGGCCTGTGGAAGGTCTTCGGCCCCAAGGCCGACCGGGTCCCCGCCGACCCCGAACTCGCCGCACTCTCCGCCGCCGAACTCCGCTCCCGCACCGGCTGCACGGCCGCCGTACGGGATGTGAGCTTCGATGTGCGCAAGGGCGAGGTCTTCGTCGTCATGGGCCTGTCCGGCTCGGGCAAGTCGACTCTCGTCCGCTGTCTGACCCGGCTCATCGAGCCGACCGCCGGCACGATCGCCATCGACGGCGAGGACGTGCGCGCGATGGACCGGGCGCGGCTGCGCGCCCTGCGCCGCCACCGTGCCGCCATGGTCTTCCAGCACTTCGGCCTGCTCCCGCACCGCTCCGTCCTCGACAACGTCGCGTACGGGCTTGAGGTCCAGGGCGTGCCGAAGCGCGAACGGCGGGCGAAGGCGCAGGAGGTCGTCGCCAAGGTCGGCCTCGAAGGCATGGAGCAGCGCAGGCCCGGTCAGCTCTCCGGCGGCCAGCAGCAGCGGGTGGGTCTCGCGCGGGCGCTGGCGGTGGATCCCGAGGTCCTGCTCTTCGATGAACCGTTCAGTGCTCTCGATCCGATGATTCGACGAGACATGCAGGAGGAGGTGATCCGGTTGCACGGCGAGGAGGGCCGCACGATGGTGTTCATCACGCACGACCTGAACGAGGCGCTGCGCCTGGGCGACCGGATCGCCCTCATGCGCGACGGCCGTATCGTCCAGCTGGGCACGCCCGAGGAGATCGTGGGCTCGCCGGCCGACGACTACGTACGCGAGTTCGTCCGGGACGTGCCGCGCGAGCAGGTCATGACGGTCCGCAGAGCCATGCGGGCCGCGTCGGCGCAGGAGGCCGGCGAGGGTCCGGCGCTGTCGCCGGAGGCCACGGTCTCGCAGGCCATCGAGGCGGTCGCGCGCTCCGGACAGACCGCCCGCGTGGTCGACCAGGGGCGCTGCCTCGGAGTCGTGGACTCGGACGCGCTGCTGGAGGTGGTGGCGGGGACGGCCAACGGGTCGGCGGGGTCGGCCGGGTCCGCCGGTTCGGCCGGGTCCGCCGGGCTGGCTCGCGAAGGGGTGGCCTGATGGCCACTGCCACCGCGCCCGCTCCCCGTACGGCCCTGCCCGGCTTCCTCGGCGTCCTCCGGCGCCCGGCCGTCGGCAAGCTCCTCCTGCTCGCCGTCGCCGCGGCCGTCCTCGTCCCGCTCGCCGACTCCCGCTGGGCGAGCGGCAGTTGGCCGGGCGCCCTCACCGTCGACCTCACCGAACCCCTCGGCAGGGCCAGCACCTGGATCATCGACAACCGCGACAGCCACCCGCTGTTCCTCTACTTCTTCGGGCACGTCTCGAACGCGGTCGTCCTCGCCGTACGCGCCGTCTACCTCGTCCTGCTCGCCGCGGGCTGGGCGGGCGTCACGGCCGCGGCGGCCCTGGTCGCCTGGCGGGTCGCCGGGGTACGGCTCGCGCTCGGCACGGCCGCCGCGGTCCTGACCTGCGGGCTGCTCGGTATGTGGGTGCCCACCATGCAGACCCTCGCGCTCATGGTGGTCGCGGTCCTCGCGTCCGTCGCCCTGGGCGCGCTGCTGGGCCTCGCCGCCGGACTCTCCGACCGCACGTACCGCGCCCTGCGGCCCGTCCTCGACACCATGCAGGTGCTCCCGGCCTTCGCGTACCTCCTGCCGGTCGTCCTCGTCTTCGGCATCGGCGTCCCGGCCGCGGTGCTCGCCACCGTCGTGTACGCGGCCCCGCCCATGGCCCGCCTCACCGCCCTCGGGCTGCGCGGCGCCGACGCCGGGGTGATGGAGGCCGTCGAGTCCCTGGGCACCACCGCACGGCAGCGGCTGTTCACGGCCCGGCTGCCGCTCGCCCGCAAGGAACTCCTGCTCGGACTCAACCAGACCATCATGATGGCCCTGTCGATGGCCGTCATCGCGTCCGTCATCGGCGCGGGCGGCCTCGGCGACCGCGTCTACCAGGCACTCGCCTCGGTCGACGTGGGCGCCGCGCTCGCCGCCGGTATCCCGATCGTGCTGCTCGCGGTCGTCCTGGACCGGGTGACCGGAGCGGCGGGATCGGAGGGATCGGCGGGCTCGGCGGCTTCGGCGGGGGAGGGGTCCGAAGGGACCGGCTCCCTCTGGACCGGCCGGCGCGGCTGGGCGCTGGCCGCCGTCGCCGCGGTGGCCGTCGCGGTCGCCGGGCGTCTGGCCGGCCGGCTCGACTGGCCCGAGACATGGATCGTGGACATCGCCGAGCCGGTGAACCGCGCCGTCGACTGGATGACCGCCCACCTCTACTCCGGCGTCCCCTACGTGGGCGGCACCGCCGACTGGGCGGCCCACTTCACCACCGGCGTCCTCAACCCGGTGCGCGACGGCCTCCAGTGGCTGCCCTGGTGGGCGGTCCTGCTGACCGTCGCCGCGCTCGCCTGGCTGATCGGCACCTGGCGCACCGCCCTGACCGCCGTCCTCGCGATGGCCGCGATCGGAGTGCTCGGCGTGTGGCAGCCGTCCCTCGACACGCTCTCGCAGGTCCTCGCGGCGGTCGCGGTCACGCTGGTTCTCGGCTTCGGCACGGCCGTCGCGGCGGCCCGCAGCGAGCGCTGCGAACGCCTCCTGCGCCCCGTCCTCGACGTCTTCCAGACGATGCCGCAGTTCGTCTACCTCATACCCGTCGTGGCGCTCTTCGGCGTCGGCCGTGCCCCCGCGGTCGCCGCCGCGGTCGTCTACGCCCTGCCCGCCGTCGTCCGCATCACCACGCAGGGCCTGCGCAACGTGGACCCGGCGGCCATGGAGTCCTCGCGCTCCATGGGCGCGACCGGCTGGCAGCAACTGCGCCAGGTCCAGCTGCCGCTGGCCCGCCCCGCCCTGCTGCTCGCCGTGAACCAGGGCGTCGTCCTCGTCCTCGCCGTCGTCATCATCGGCGGCCTGGTCGGCGGCGGCGCGCTCGGTTACGACGTCGTGTTCGGGCTTGCCCAGGGCGACCTGGCCACGGGTCTGGTGGCCGGCGCGGCGATCGTCTGCCTCGGCCTGATGCTCGACCGGGTCACGCAACCGACGCGGCGCCGTACGAAGAAGGGAGCCTGAGATGCGTACACGTGTGACACGTACGACCGGGGTGCTCGCGGTCGGCTGCTCCTTGCTGGTGCTGACGACCGGCTGCGGAGCCGCCGACATGACCAAGCAGTCCTCGCCCTTCGCCAACGCGCAGGGCGCGAAAACCGTGACCCTCTCCACGCAGTCCTGGGTCGGCGCGCAGGCCAACGTGGCCGTCGCGCAGTACCTGCTGGAGCACGAACTCGGCTATCGCGTCGACACCGTCCAGGTCGACGAGGTGCCCGCGTGGGACGCGCTCAGCCAGGGCCGCGTCGACGCGATCCTGGAGGACTGGGGCCACCCCGAGCAGGAACAGCGGTACGTCGAGGACAAGAAGACGATCGTCGACGGCGGCGGTCTCGGCGTCACCGGGCACATCGGCTGGTTCGTACCGACGTACTTCGCGAAGCAGCACCCCGACGTGACGAACTGGAAGAACCTGAACAAGTACGCCGACCGGTTGCGCACCGCCGAGAGCGGCGGCAAGGGGCAGTTGCTCGACGGCTCACCCTCCTACGTCACGAACGACAAGGCGCTGGTGAAGAACCTGGACCTCGACTTCCAGGTGGTGTTCGCCGGTTCGGAGGCGGCGCAGATCACGCAGATGCGGCAGTTCGCCAAGGAGAAGAAGCCGTTTCTCACGTACTGGTACTCGCCGCAGTGGCTCTTCGAGAAGGTGCCGATGACGGAGGTGAAACTGCCCGCGTACAAGGAGGGCTGCGACGCGGATCCGGACGCGGTCGCCTGCGCGTATCCGCACACGCCGCTCCGCAAGTACCTCAACGCGGACTTCGCGAAGTCGGGGGGCGGGGCCGCCGCGTTCCTGAAGAAGTTCAAGTGGACGACCGAGGACCAGAACGAGGTCTCCCTCCTGATCGCGGACCAGAAACTGTCTCCGGAGGAGGCGGCGAAGAAGTGGGTACGGGGTCACGAACGCACGTGGAGGACGTGGCTGGGGCAGGGTGTTTGACGTTCACCCGTCGTCTGCGGCCCGGTGGGGGCGTGCCGCGCAGTTCCCCGCGCCCCTGAAAGACCGGGCCGGCCGCCGCTGCCCCGTGCCGCTCAAAGCGAAAAGATTGCGCAGTTCCCCGCGCCCCATGGGGGCGCGGGGAACTGCGCAATCTTTTAGGGGCGCGGGGAACTGCGCGGGCAACCCCCACCGGCCCGCAGCCGAAGCGATCACGTGGACCCGTCCGAGAAGACGGTCGTCACTTGTACTGACCGGCCGTGTAGTGCCCCGGCACAAGACGACAGGTCACCCCGAACCGATTCCACGCGTTCATCACCGTGATCGACGCAAGCAACTGCGACAGCTCCGTCTCGTCGAAGTGCCGCGCCGCGACCTCGAACACCTCGTCCGGCACGAACCCGTCCGTCAGAACCGTCACCGCCTCCGTCAGCGCGAGCGCCGCAAGCTCCTTCTCCGTATAGAAGTGCCGGGACTCCTCCCAGGCACTGAGCTGCACGATCCGCTCCACGCTCTCACCCGCCGCGAACGCGTCCTTCGTGTGCATGTCGAGGCAGAACGCGCAGTGGTTGAGCTGCGAGGTGCGGATCTTCACCAGTTCCAGCAGCACGGGGTCGACGCCCCGCCGGGCCGCCGCGTCCAGCTTGACCATGGCCTTGTAGACCTCGGGGGCGAACTTGGCCCACTGGAGCCGGGGGCTCTCCTCGGGGGCGGTGGTGCTCTGTGTCGTCGTCATACCGTCGACCCTACGAGTGAACCAGCCCAGGAGTATGGTCCATTTCCATGGCTGGATCTTGGGCCACTTTCGGAGTGGACCTGCATGTCGACGTGGCGCGTACCGGCTCCGGCCTGCGCAGAGGCCTCACGGACGCACTGCGGGAGGCGGTGCGGGGCGGACGGCTCGCACCGGGCACCCGACTGCCGTCCTCACGCTCCCTCGCCACCGACCTCGGCATGGCCCGCAACACGGTCGCCGACGCGTACGCCGACCTCGTCGCCGAGGGCTGGCTCACCGCACGCCAGGGCTCGGGCACGCGCGTGGCACAGCGGGACGTGCCGGTCCCGGCCTCTCCCGCGCGCAGGCCCCGCTCACGCCAGGGACCCGCGTACGACCTGGTGCCCGGCACCCCGGACCTCGCCTCCTTCCCGCGCGCCGAGTGGCTCAGGGCCTACCGCCGGGCCTTCACGGCGGCACCGAACGACGCCCTCGGTTACGGGGATCCGCGCGGCCGGGTCGAACTGCGCACCGCCCTCGCCGGCTACCTCGCCCGCGCCCGCGGCGTACGCGCCGACCCCGACCACATCCTCGTCTGCTCGGGTTTCGTCCACGGGCTGATGCTGCTCGGAGAGGTGCTGCGGCGCCGGGGCGCACGGACCCTCGCGGTGGAGTCGTACGGCCTCGACGTGCACTGGGACCTGATCGAACGGGCGGGGCTGGCGTCGGTGCCGCTCCCGTTCGACGAACTGGGCACGCGCACCGACGACTTGGCCGAAGGCGGGAGCGGCTCCCCGGGCGGGGTGCTGCTCACGCCCGCCCACCAGTTCCCCATGGGTGTGCCGCTGCGCCCCGACCGCCGTGCCGCCGCCGTCGACTGGGCGCGGCGCACGGGCGGGCTGATCCTGGAGGACGACTACGACGGCGAGTTCCGCTACGACCGCCAGCCCGTGGGCGCGCTCCAGGGCCTCGACCCGGACCGCGTGGTGTATTTCGGCACCGCCAGCAAGGCGCTCGCGCCCGGCCTGCGCCTCGGCTGGCTGGTCCTGCCGCCGGACGTGGCGCCCGAGGTCATGGCGGCGAAGGGCGCCGTGGACTGGTCGTGCGGGGTCCTGGACCAGCTGACCCTGGCGGAGTTCATCACCTCGGGCGCGTACGACCGTCATGTACGCGCCTCCCGTCTCCGTTACCGGCGCCGCCGCGATCAGCTCGTCGCGGCCCTGGCGGCCCGCGCCCCGTCGGTCACCGCCACCGGTATCGCGGCCGGCTTCCACGCCGTGCTGCGGCTCCCGCCCGGCACCGAGCAGTCGGTGGTCCGCGCGGCGGCCTGGCACGGCCTGGCCGTCCACGGCCTGACCAGCTACCGCCACCCGGCCGCCACGCCCCCTCCGACGGACGCCCTGGTCGTCGGCTACGGAACCCCGTCGGACAGCGGCTGGCCCGGAGCCCTGGAAACCCTGTGCGGCGCGCTGCCCTAGCCCCGCCGGGACCCAGGGGGCTAAAGAGTGCCCGGTTCCGCCCTCGCCCCGTCGTCCGCCGGAGCCTCCCCGAAGCGCGCCAGCGCCAGCGCGCCCGCCACCGCCACCGCGAAACCGAGGACGGCCAGCCAGGCCAGACCCTCGCGGGTGCGGTCGCCCAGCCAGACCACGCCCACCACGGCCGGCCCGACGGTCTCGCCGACGACCAGCCCCGCCGTGGCCGTCGTCACCGAGCCGCGCTGGAGCGCCGAGGTGAGCAACAGGAACGCGGCGCCCCCGCCCAGCAGCAGCGCGTACACCGCCGGACCGGTGAGGAGCACCGAGGGGGTGAGGCCGTCGATGAGCCGGACCGACACCTCGACCACCCCGAAGCCGAACCCGGCACCCAGGCCGAGCGCGAGCGCCCGCCCCCGCCCGGGCAACCGCCCGGCGAGCGCCCCGACGAGCAGGACCGCGAAGGCGGTGCCCAGCATCGCGTACTTGAGCGCCGTCGAACCGGCCCTGTCCCCCTCCTCGCCGGACGCCAGCCCGAGCATCGCGAGCCCCGCGCACACCACCGCGACCGCGCCCCACTCGATCCCGCTCAGCCGCACCCCCAGGAGCCAGGCCGCCACCACCGCCGTCACCGCGAGACTCGCGGCGAGCGCCGCCCCGACCGTGTAGATCGGCAGCGACCGCAGGGCCGCGATCTGCAGCACGAACCCGACCCCGTCGAGCGCGAGCCCGGCGAGATACCGCCACTCCCGCACGGCCCGCAGGAACAGCGCGGCGTCCACCCCGGAAGCCGTCTCGGAGGGCTCCGTGCCCGGCCCGGCCGCCCTCGCGGCGATCGCCTGCAACACCGTCGCCGTCCCGAAGCACACCGACGCACCAAGGGCACACAGCATTCCAAAGAGCACAAAGTGACATTAGAGGAGGGAGAGTTGGGGTAGCCGCTTGTACAACCGGGGCGCGTGATCTTTACGCTGTCGGACTGATGAGCCCGAAGAACGGGCCGGACGGGGGAGAGACATGGCGGAGCAGCGCAGAAGACTACGGTCCAGCACGGTCGTACTCGGTGGCATGGGCATCCTCGCGACAGCCCTCACCTCGTGCGGTTCCGATCCCGACCGCCGCTGCGTGGACCGCGACAGCTACGACTACGCGGGCGGCTACAAGGTCGTCGTCGACAAGAACTGCGCGTCCGGCTCCGGCTCCACCTCGTCGGGCAGGAAACGCGGGACGAACGGGAGCGGCAAGGTCGACGCCGCCTGGTACTACGACGCCGACGTCTCCGCAGGCCGCGCCGAGGACGGCACCTTCAGCCGCAGCGAGGCCGTCGACCGGGACGGCTTCGGCTGCTCGGGCTCCGGCAGCGGCGGCGGCTGACCGGGACACGGAACGCACCGACGGATCTACGGACTACTGACAGATCTACGGACACACGACTGTGGAACGCCGAACCATCGAACCCCGCCCCGGCTGGCAGCGAACGGTCGAGGAGCAGGGCCTCATCTACCCCCTCACCCGCTACCCGGACGACTCCCTGCGCCCCTACTGGGACGAGTCCGCCCACTACGTCTTCTCCCTGCCCGAGGTCGAGGCCCTGGAAGAGGTCGTCGAGGAACTCCACACGATGTGCCTGGCCGCGGCCGAGCACATCGTCACCGAGAACCGCCTCGCCGACCTCGGGATCACCGACCCGCGCGTGGCGGAACCGGTC
The DNA here is from genome assembly GCF_018070025.1 of Streptomyces liliiviolaceus. Lineage (NCBI taxonomy): Bacteria > Bacillati > Actinomycetota > Actinomycetes > Kitasatosporales > Streptomycetaceae > Streptomyces > Streptomyces liliiviolaceus. Next base: position 407,987 of record NZ_JAGPYQ010000001.1, on the reverse strand, counting down.
GCCGAGGCCTGGCGCCGCCGCGCCGAACTCCCCTCCCTGTACGGGCGTTTCGACCTCCGCTACGACGGCACGGGACCGGCGAAGCTCCTGGAGTACAACGCCGACACCCCGACCTCGCTCGTCGAGGCCGCGAGCCCCCAGTGGTTCTGGATGGAGGAACGCTTCCCCGGCGCCGACCAGTGGAACTCCCTCCACGAACGGCTCGTCGAAGCCTGGCGGAAGCAGGCCTCCCTCCTCCCGCCCGGCAGCCCCCTCTACTTCGCGCACTCCGCCGCCGACGAACTCGGCGAGGACCTCATGACGGTCGGCTATCTGAAGGAGACCGCGGAACAGGCCGGCCTCGACACCGCCTGGATCGCGATGGAGGAGATCGGCTGGGACCGCCTCTCCGGACGCTTCGTCGACAAGCAGCTCCGGTTCATCCGCAGCTGCTTCAAGCTCTATCCCTGGGAATGGCTCACCACCGACCGCTTCGCCCCGCACGTCCTCGCCACCCTCGACAACGGCGGCGGCACCGGCACGACGATGTGGATCGAACCCGCCTGGAAGATGCTCCTCAGCAACAAAGCCCTCCTCGCGATCCTCTGGGAGCTCTACCCGGACCACCCGAACCTCCTCCCCGCCTATCTCGACGGCCCCCGCGAACTGGCCGGCACCAGCGGATACGTGGCCAAGCCCCTCCTCGGCCGCGAGGGCGCCGGCGTCACCATCCACGAACCGGGCTCCGGCCCCGCCGCCGTCCGCGAGGAGGCCTGCTGCTACCAGGAGCTGGCGCCCCTGCCGTCCTTCGACGGCAACCGGGTCGTCCTCGGCGCCTGGGTCGTCGGACACGAATCGGCCGGCCTCGGCATCCGCGAATCGTCCGGCCTGGTGACGGACGAATACGCGCGCTTCCTGCCGCACGTGATCCTGTGACCCACGGCAGGGCCCGGCCGACCCACGGCGGGGCCCGCTCCCGACCGGACCCCGCCGTCGCTCGCATGGTGGACGGCGGGCCCTCTCCCGCGGGCCCTCCCGGTACGCTGATCCACGGGCCGTGACTGGCGCGCTGGGATGGGATCGACCATCGGGGAGCGGCCCGGGAACCGTGTGCCGTGCGCCTGGGCCGAACCGTGAACGCCGAACGCCACGTCCGGAGGCCGTCATGCCAGAGCCCCTTTCCACCGAATCCACCGCCTTCCGCAGTGCCCTCGAAGTGATCCGTGCCGTCGAACCCCGGATCGCCGACGCCATCGGGCAGGAGGTCGCCGACCAGCGCGAGATGCTCAAACTGATCGCCTCCGAGAACTACGCCTCCCCGGCCACCCTCCTCGCGATGGGCAACTGGTTCAGCGACAAGTACGCGGAAGGCACCGTCGGCCGCCGCTTCTACGCCGGCTGTCGCAACGTGGACACCGTCGAGGCCCTCGCCGCCGAGCACGCCCGCGAGCTCTTCGGCGCCGAGCACGCCTACGCCCAGCCGCACTCCGGCATCGACGCCAACCTCGTCGCCTTCTGGGCCGTCCTCGCCCAGCGCGTCGAGGCCCCCGCCCTGGAGAGGGCCGGCGTCCGCAACGTCAACGACCTCTCCGAGGCCGACTGGGCCGAACTGCGCCAGGCCTTCGGCAACCAGCGCATGCTCGGTATGTCCCTGGACGCCGGCGGCCACCTCACCCACGGCTTCCGCCCGAACATCTCCGGCAAGATGTTCGACCAGCGCTCCTACGGCACCGACCCCACCACCGGCCTCATCGACTACGAGGCCCTGCGTGCCACGGCCCGCGAGTTCAAGCCGATGATCATCGTCGCCGGCTACTCCGCCTACCCCCGTCTCGTGAACTTCCGGATCATGCGCGAGATCGCCGACGAGGTCGGTGCCACGCTCATGGTCGACATGGCGCACTTCGCCGGCCTCGTCGCCGGCAAGGTCCTCACCGGGGACTTCGACCCGGTGCCGCACGCCCAGATCGTCACCACGACCACCCACAAGTCGCTGCGCGGCCCGCGCGGCGGCATGGTCCTGTGCGACTCGTCGCTCGCCGACCAGGTCGACCGCGGCTGCCCGATGGTCCTCGGCGGCCCCCTTCCGCACGTCATGGCCGCCAAGGCGGTCGCACTCGCCGAGGCACGCCGCCCCGAGTTCCGCGACTACGCCCAGGCCGTCGTCGACAACGCCCGCTCCCTCGCCGAGGGCCTGATGCGGCGCGGTGCCACGCTGGTCACCGGCGGCACGGACAATCACCTCAACCTCATCGATGTCGCCTCCTCCTACGGCCTCACCGGCCGCCAGGCCGAGTCGGCCCTGCTCGACTCGGGCATCGTCACCAACCGCAACGCGATCCCCGCCGACCCGAACGGCGCCTGGTACACCTCGGGCATCCGGATCGGCACGCCCGCGCTGACCACCCGGGGCCTCGGGGCCACCGAGATGGACGAGATCGCCGGCCTCATCGACCGCGTCCTGACCACCACGGAACCGGGCACCACCAAGAAGGGCACCCCTTCCAAGGCCCAGCACGTCCTCGACCCGAAGATCGCGGACGAGATCTCCCACCGTGCGACCGACCTCCTCACCGGCTTCCCGCTGTACCCGGAGATCGACCTCGGCTGAGTTCCCGGCCACCCCGGCCCCGGCCGGTCGTCTCACAAGTCGATCAGTTCCTGTCGTGACTCCCGCGGCGGCCCCGGCTCACGCCCGGCCGCCGCGCGGCGTATCAGCAGAGTGCCGCCCGAGCCGAGAACGAGTCCCGCGGCCAGGCCCGACGAGAGCCCCGGCGCCGCCCACCACGCCCGGTCCCCGGAGCGCGACCCATCGCCCACGACGGGTCCGGAACCGAACAACTCCCTTCGCTGCACCTGGTCGTAGACCGACCGCGGCGCCCGGTGCCAGCGGATGTCGTCGTCGTTCACGTCGAGTGCCGGGTCGGACCGGATCCAGGGCGTGCCGTCCTTCGCGAGGAACACCTGGTCCTGGCGGCCCATGAAGATGTCGCCCCCGGGCGCGCTGTCCGTCTCCGGCCAGCCGCCCACTCCGGTCGTCCCCCAGATGACCGTGGCCCGCACGGCAGGGAAACGGCCTTCGAGCCAGTCCTGCGGGACCTTCTCCGTGCCGGTGGCCGTCGGTCCCGTCAACTGCCAGAGCCGTGCGAAGTCCGGCTCCCCGGAACTCACGCTCGTGGTCTGCCCCGTACCGTCGCCCGCCACGACGACCGCGAGATTCGGCGAGCCGCGGTCCGGACCCGGGACCGCCGCGTGAGCCCGAGCCGCCCCGAACCCGACGACCAGGGCGAGCGCGGCGGCGACGGTGACCACGGCGGCCACGGCGACAGCGGCGAGCGCCGTGAACACGCCGAACCCGCCGAACGTGGCGCCGGCAACAACCCCCGCTCCCGGCCGGGCCCCCACCTCAGCCATCGCTCGGCTCCTGTCGAGGCCACCCTGCGCCCATTTCTCCTTGCATCCCCACCCCTCCTCGCATCGCTGTCCCTCCCCGTTTCGCCGTTTCCCTGGCGCCCGCGTGCGCCCCGCACACCCGGCGCGGTCCGCCCACGACGGTCCCGGTCCGTCCGCGACCGCCCGTCACTTCTGGTACACCGCCCGACCCGCCGGGGTTCCCACTCCGCGGCCACCAAAAAAATCCGCCACCGCACCGGCCCCTACTCACGCACCGGCCGGTACTCCCGCACTGGCCGGTACTCCCGCACCGTCCCCTACTCCCGCGCCCCCGCCCGCGCCTGTTCCAACGACCTCGCGATCTCCACCGCCCGTGTCTTGGACGCCACGCCCTCCAGCCGGAGCGTCGTGTCGCCCCGGTGCGTCCACAGCAGCGTGGGTCCGGCGGTCCGGACGGAGCGGGTGAAGTCGCCGTCCGAGTCCACCAGCCAGAGCCGCAGAAGATGCGGCTCGGAGAACCACAGCGCCCGGCCGCCGGCGAACTCCGCGGCCTCGTCCAGCGGGACGTACTCCGGCGGCTCCGGCACGACCTTCGCGAAACCGGGGCTCAGCGACGCCGGATACTCGTCGAGCCGGACCGTGTGCCCCCGCTCGCGCCAGCACAGGCTCATCAGGAACCGCTCCCTGGGCTCACGGGTCACCGTCACCGCGTCCGGAGGCCCGAGGGCGGGCGGCGTGCGGGGTGCGAACCCGGCCCGCCGTCCGGCCTCGGCGAGTGTGAGGGAGGGGCCTCCGCAGCCGGGCACCTCGGCGCCCGGCGACGGCTTCACCGAAGGGTCGTGCCGCACCTCGACCCCGCCGAAGTCGAACCAGTCGACGACCTCGGCCCGTACCGGAGGCGTGAGCACGAGGACCGTCAGCAGACCGCACAGCCCCGCGGTCAGTACGCGCCCCCGCGCCCGCACCCAGCGGCGCAGCATCCGCAGCCGCTCGGCTGGCGCCGGCGGCTCGGCCACCGGGGTCGGCACCCGCTCGGCGAGTATCTGCTCCAGCACCCGCTCGACCATCGACTCGCCGTCGGGGCCCCCGGGCCGGTCCATCGACCGCCCGAGCGCCCGCAGCTCCTCCGTCAGCCGCGAGACCCGCTCGCGCTCAAGCCCGGGCCGATTCCCGAACCCGTCGCGCCGCCCATGCCCATGCCCCTGCCCATGCCGCCCCCCGTCACCGGAGGCCTCGCCGCCCCCGTCCTCGTACCGCTCACTCATGCTCATCACCTCCTCTCCTCTCGTTTCTTCTCGTCACGGGCCGTTCCCGGTGTGGTTCGAAGTCCGGGAGGAGTCTGCTCAGCTTTCGCAGGGCGCGGTTGAGCCGGGATTTCACCGTCCCGCGCGGCCAGCCCAGGGCCTGGGCCGTCTCCGACTCGTCCATCTCCAGCAGATAGCGGTAGGTGACGACCAGGCGGTGCTCCTCGCCGAGGCTCTCCAGGGCGGTCAGCAGCGCCGTCCTGCGCTCGGTCTCCAGCGCGGCGGCCGCCGGGTCCGCCGATTCCGGTATCAGCGGCTCCGCCTCCACGAGCGCGGCCTCGCGGCCGGCCAGAGACCGCTGCCGCACCGCCGTCCGCACTGTGTTCCTCGTCTCATTGGCGACGATCGAGAGCAGCCACGGTCTGAACGCCGCGCCGTCCCGAAAACGCCCCAGGGAGCTGTAGGCCTTGAAGAAGGCCTGCTGCACCACGTCCTCCGCGTCCGCCCCCGCGCCCAGCGCCGCGGCGGCCCTGAGCGCGAGGCCCGTATGGGCGCGCACCAGCTGCGCGTACGCCTCCGGCTCTCCGGCGCGCACCCGTGCGATGACCGCGTCCTCATCGACGATGCGGCCCCCCTCACGCTCCTGCGCACCCGTCCCCAAGCTCGTCCCCACACTCTTGTTACACCGCCGGAGACAGATCGGTTCCCACCTGTTTCCGACCAGTTCCGGAGTGGGCCCCGACACCTGAGAGAATGGTGAGCATGGCTTCTGACCGCCCGCCCGTCTCCCACCCCCGCCCTCAAACGGGGCGCTCCGCGCCGCAGCCTGATTTGCGTGTGCTCTCCGGAATCCAGCCCACCGCAGGCTCGTTCCACCTCGGCAACTACCTCGGCGCCGTCCGCCAGTGGGTGGCCCTGCAAGAGTCCCACGACGCCTTCTACATGGTCGTGGACCTGCATGCGATCACCCTTCCGCAGGACCCCGCGGACCTGCGTGCGAACACCCGGCTCGCCGCCGCCCAGCTGCTGGCCGCCGGGCTCGACCCCGAGCGCTGCACACTCTTCGTCCAGAGCCATGTCCCCGAGCACGCCCAGCTCGCGTGGATCATGAACTGCCTCACCGGCTTCGGCGAGGCCTCCCGCATGACCCAGTTCAAGGACAAGTCCGCCAAGCAGGGCGCGGACCGCGCCTCCGTCGGCCTCTTCACGTACCCGATCCTCCAGGTCGCGGACATCCTGCTGTACCAGGCCAACGAGGTACCCGTGGGCGAGGACCAGCGCCAGCACATCGAGCTGACACGTGACCTCGCCGAGCGGTTCAACAGCCGTCTTGGGCAGACGTTCACGGTTCCGAAGCCGTACATCCTCAAGGAGACGGCGAAGATCTTCGATCTTCAGGACCCGACGATCAAGATGAGCAAGTCGGCGTCCACGCCGAAGGGCCTCATCAACCTCCTCGACGAGCCGAAGGCCACCGCGAAGAAGGTCAAGAGCGCGGTCACGGACACGGACACGGTGATCAGGTTCGACCCGGTGGAGAAGCCGGGCGTCAGCAATCTGCTGACCATCTACTCCACGCTCACCGGCACCGGTATCGCGGAACTGGAGCAGAAGTACGTCGGCAAGGGCTACGGTGCGCTGAAGACGGACCTGGCTGAGGTCATGGTCGACTTCGTGACGCCCTTCCGGGAGCGCACCCAGCAGTATCTGGACGACCCGGAGACGCTCGACTCGATCCTGGCCAAGGGAGCGGAGAAGGCTCGCGCGGTCGCGGCGGAGACGCTCTCCCAGGCGTACGACAAGGTGGGCTTCCTGCCCGCCAAGCACTGATCGCCTGGACGAGACCAGGACAACACCGGCACGACATCCGGAACGGGCCCGCACCGCCGTACAGTCGATAGCCGAACCGGCGGCGACCCTCGCCCGACCGGAACGCGGACACGGTGCGACAGAACACCGGCACAACGACAGGAGACGACGTGGGGACCGTAACGATCGGTGTGTCGATCGCGGTCCCGGAGCCACACGGCAGCCTGCTCCAGGAGCGGCGCGAGGGCTTCGGCGACCCCGCGGCTTCCGGCATTCCCACCCACGTCACACTGCTGCCGCCGACCGAGGTCGACCGGGCGGCGCTGCCCGCGATCGAGACGCATCTCGTGGAGGTCGCGGCGGCCGGCCGGCCCTTCTCGATGCGGCTGAACGGCACCGGAACGTTCCGTCCGCTGTCCCCGGTCGTGTTCGTGCAGGTGGTCGAGGGAGCCGAGGCCTGCACCTGGCTGCAGAAGCAGGTCCGGGACGCGTCCGGGCCCGTGGCGCGCGAGCTGCAGTTCCCGTACCACCCGCATGTGACGGTGGCGCACGGCATCGACGACGCGGCGATGGATCGTGCCTTCGAGGAACTGGCGGAGTACGAGGCGCAGTGGCCGTGCACGGGGTTCGCGCTCTACGAGCAGGGGGCCGACGGCGTGTGGCGCAGGCTGCGCGACTACGTCTTCGGAGGCGCCGTCGTGCCGCCGCAGGCGAATCATGTTGAGCGGGGGCCGCTTCCGGCGTGCTGACGGGGCGCTTGGGGGGCGGGGCGGGGGCCTGAGGTTCGGTTCTCGTCTGCGGGTTCGTCGTGGCTTGTCGCGCAGTTCCCCGCGCCCCTGGGGTGGGTGGGGGTTTTGGCCGGGTTCTCGCCCGCGGGTCCGTCGTGGTTGGCCGCGCAGTTCCCCGCGCCCCTTCAGGGGCGCTCCTGAACCCGCGACCCTGAACCGGTGCCCCTGAAGGGGCACCCCCACCGGGGCGCAGCCCCCACGATGCCCCGCCCCCTACAGCGGCAGGCGGCGGAACACCCCCCGTGGGACGTGTCGCAGTGCCGACATGACCAGCCTCAGCGCCCCCGGTACCCATACCGTCTCCGAGCGGCGGCGCAGGCCCGTTTCGATGGCTGTGGCGACCGCCTCGGGGGTTGTCGCCAGCGGGGCCTCCTCCAGGCCCTCCGTCATCCTGGAGCGGACGAAGCCGGGGCGTACGACCATCACGTGGACGCCCGTGCCGAACAGCGCGTCCCCCAGGCCCTGGGTGAACGCGTCGAGGCCCGCCTTGCTGGAGCCGTAGATGAAGTTGGCGCGGCGGGCCCGCTCGCCCGCCACCGAGGAGAGCACCACCAGGGAGCCGTGGCCCTGCGTCTGGAGCGCCCGTGCGCACACCAGGCCCGACGACACGGCGCCCGTGTAGTTGGTCTGGGCGACCCGTACCGCGGCGCCGGGCTCGTTCTCGTCGTGCGACTGGTCGCCCAGGACGCCGAACGCGAGCAGCACCATGTCGATGTCGCCCTCGGCGAAGACCTTGCCGAGGGCCGCCTCGTGGGCGTCGGGGTCGAGCGCGTCGAAGTCGACGGTACGGACGTCCGCGCCGAGTTCGCGCAGTCCGGACGCGGCCGATTCCAGGCCGGGTGAGGGACGGCCCGCGAGCCACACCGTGCGGGTGCGGCGGGCGATCAGCCGGCGTGCGGTGGCGAGCCCGATCTCGGACGTGCCGCCGAGGACGAGCAGGGACTGGGGGATGCCGAAGGCGTCCTTCATGGAACCGAACTCCTATGGGGAGAGGGCCGACAGGGCAGGCGGCCGGGGTCAGAGCCCGAGGCGCCGGGACAGGTCGGAGGTGAAGACGGACCGCGGGTCCAGCTCCTCGCGCAGCGCCCGGAACTCGCCGAGCCGCGGATACATCGCCGTGAGCAGCTCGGGCCGCAGCCGGGAGTCCTTGGCGAGGTAGACCCGCCCGTCGGCCGCGGCGACCTCCTCGTCGAGTTCGTCGAGGAAACCGCCGAGCCCCGGCAGGTTCGCGGGGATGTCGAGGGCGAGGGTCCAGCCGGGCATCGGGAAGGACAGCCAGCCCGGGTCGCCCTCGCCGAACCGCTTCAGGACGGCGAGGAACGAGGGGCAGCGGCGCTGCGAGATGCGCCGCACGATCCGGCGCAGGGTCTCCTCCTGTCCGTAGCCGACGGCGAACTGGTACTGCACGAAACCGCCGCGCCCGTAGACGCGGTTCCAGTGCGGCACACCGTCGAGGGGGTGGAAGAAGGTGGACATCCGCTGGAGTTCGCCCACCCGCGCGCGGGGCGCCTTGCGGTACCAGAGCTCGTTGAAGAGGCCCACCGTCGTACGGCCCAGCAGACCCTCGGGGACGAAGGAGGGCGCGGCGGGAAGACGCCCCGGACGGAACTCCAACGGGGCTCTACGCGCGCGCGTGCGGCCGTCCAGCGCCTCCAGGGGGGCATGATCGCCCCGGGTCAGCACCGAGCGGCCCAGGGACGCGCCGCGGGCCAGCAGGTCGATCCAGGCGACCGAGTAGCGGTAGCGGTGGTCGGTGGCCGTGAGGCGGGCCATCAAGTCGTCCAGGTCCGTGGCGCGTTCTGTGTCGACGGACATCAACGACGTCTCGACGGGCTGCAGCCGGACGGTGGCCGTCAGGATGACGCCGGTCAGGCCCATGCCGCCCGCCGTGGCGTCGAACAGGGGCGTCCCCCGGTCCACCATGCGGATCTGCCCGTCGGCGGTCAGCAGTTCGAAGGACAGGACGTGCCGGGCGAACGAGCCGGACACATGGTGGTTCTTGCCGTGGATGTCCGCGCCGATCGCGCCGCCGACCGTCACATAGCGGGTCCCGGGGGTCACCGGCACGAACCAGCCCAGCGGCAGCAGTACTTCCATGAGCCGGTGCAGGGAGACACCGGCGCCGCACAGTACGGTCCCGCCGTCCACGTCGACCGCGTGGACGCTGTCGAGCCCCGTCATGTCGAACACGGCCCCGCCCGCGTTCTGCGCCGCGTCCCCGTACGCCCGTCCCAGGCCCCTGGGGATGCCTCCGCGGGCCCCACAGTCCCGGACGGCCGCCACGGCCTCCTCGTACGAACGGGGGCGCACCAGGCGGGCTGCGGTGGGAGCGGTGCGGCCCCACCCCGTGACGGAAACCGTGTCGGTAGGCATACCGGTGACCGTATCGAGCGGAAGTTGGCTTTAGTTACCTAACATCCCTCTACATCCCTTTCCTCCCCGAAATGGGTGATTAATGGGATGTCGCTCAATATTGCCGGAGCTGTAGCCCTGTTGACGTGAACAGTGAGTTCCCATGGACCACCACGACGAGCGCCCTGACCTGGATCACCGCATCCTCACGGCCCTCCACGCACGCGGCACCGGCCCCGCGGTCGCCGCCGCCGCGCGGACCCTGTCCCTGGCCGGCGAGCACGGTGCGCTGTGGCTCGCGGCGGGCCTCGCGGGAGCCGCCGCGGACCGGGAGCGGCGCGGCGCCTGGCTGCGCGGCACGGCCCTGACCGCGGGCGCGCACCTCGCCAGCATGGGCGTGAAACGGCTCGTACGCCGTCCGCGTCCCGGCCATGTCGAGCCGCTGGTGCGCACCGCGGGCCGGCACTCCTTCCCCAGCTCGCACGCCACGTCCGCGGTGGCCGCCGCCGTGGCCTTCGGCGCGCTCGGCGCCCGCGTGGTGCCCGCGCTGGCCGCCGCGATGTGCGTGTCACGGGTGGTCGTCGGCGTCCACTACCCCTCGGACGTCGCCGCCGGCGCCGCCCTCGGCGCGGTGACGGCCCGCCTCGGCGCCCGCTGGATGACAGGAGGCCGTGACCATGGCTGAGACGGTCCTTCTGAAGAGCGCTGGGAGTCCTGGGAGCCCTGAGAGTCCTGGGAGAGCACGGGAAGAGCAGCCCGCCCCGAAGAAAAGTGGCCTCCTGAAGGGGCTCGTCAGGACCGCCCGTCCGAAACAGTGGGTCAAGAACGTCCTCGTCGTCGCCGCCCCGGCCGCCGCCGGCGAACTCTTCTCACGCCACGCGCTCGTCCAGGTCGCCCTGGTCTTCGTGCTGTTCACGGCCTGCGCGGCGAGCGTCTACCTGGTCAACGACGCCCGTGACGCCGACGCCGACCGCGCCCACCCGGTCAAGCGCCGCCGGCCGGTCGCCGCGGGCGTGGTGCCCGTCCCGGTCGCCTACTCCGTAGGGATCGTTCTCGCCGTCGTCGCCCCGACCGTGGCCGCCTTCGTGTGCTCCCCGCTCACCTCGGCGCTGCTCACCGCCTACCTGGGGATGCAGTTCGCGTACTGCGTCAGCCTCAAGCACGTCCTGGTCGTCGATCTCGCCGTGGTGACCACCGGGTTCCTGATGCGGGCCATGATCGGCGGGCTCGCGCTCGGCATCCCGCTGTCGCGCTGGTTCCTGATCACCACCGGCTTCGGCGCGCTGTTCATGGTGTCCGCCAAGCGCTACTCCGAAGCCGTCCAGATGGCCGGGAAAGCGGGCGCCACGCGCGCGTTGCTCACCGAGTACACCGTCGGCTACCTGCGCTTCGTCTGGCAGCTCGCCGCCTCCGTCGCCGTCCTCGGCTACTGCCTGTGGGCCCTGGAGGAGGGCGGACTGCCGCACACCAGCGTGCTGCCCTGGCGGCAGCTGTCGATGGTCGCCTTCATCCTCGCCGTCCTGCGGTACGCGGTCTTCGCCGACCGGGGCACCGCGGGCGAACCGGAGGACGTCGTCCTGCGCGACCGCGCGCTCGCCCTGATCGGCGTGGCCTGGCTCGCCATGTACGGCCTGGCGGTGGCCAACTGGTGACCCGGCCGCACCGCCGGGAACTGCTCGGCTTCGCCGCCGTGGGCCTCCTCGCGTACGCCGCCGACCTGGCCCTCTTCCTCTGGCTGCGCGGCCCGGCCGGGCTCGACCCGCTGACCGCCAAGGCCCTGTCGTTCGTGGCGGGCTGCTCGGTCGCGTACGCGGGCAACGCGCTGGGTACGTACCGGCACACGAACACGAGCCTGCTCCAGTACGGGATCTTCTTCGGGGTGAACGTCGCTGGAGCCCTGGTACAGCTGCTGTGCATCCTCGTCAGCCACTACGGCCTGGGGCTCACCTCCCCGCGCGCGGACACCGTGTCGGGCGCGGGGATCGGCATAGTGCTCGCCACGGTCCTGCGCTTCTGGGGTACGAGGACATTGGTTTTCCGAGGCGAGGGCAGAGTCGGATCATGGACTGGCTGAAAAAGCTCCCCGTCGTGGGCCCGTTGGTCGCACGACTGATGCTCACGCACGCCTGGCGCTCGTACGAACGGCTGGACCGGGTGAAGTGGACGCGGCTCGCCGCCGCGATGACCTTCATCAGCTTCATCGCGCTCTTCCCGCTGATCACCGTGGCCGCCGCGATCGCCGCCGCGACCCTCGACGAGAAGGGGGTGAAGACGCTTGAGGACAAGATCGCCGAGCAGATCCCCGGCATCGCCGAACAGCTCGACATCGGCGCCCTCGTCGACAACGCGGGCACCGTCGGACTGATCGCGGGCGCCCTGCTGCTCTTCACCGGCATCGGCTGGGTCGGCTCGATGCGCGAGTGCCTGCGTGCGGTCTGGGAGCTGCCGGACGAGGAGGAGAACCCGGTCCTGCGCAAGCTCGTGGACGGCGGCGTGCTCGTCGGCCTCGGCGGCGCCGCCCTCGTCACGATCGCCGCGTCGACCCTCGCGTCGACCGCTGTGGGCTGGACCACCCGGCAGCTCGGCGTCGACGAGGGCGGCTGGGGCGGGGTGCTGCTGAGGGTGGCCGCGTTCGCCGTGGCCGTCCTCGCCGCCTTCCTGCTGCTCCTGTACGTCCTGACGCTGCTCCCCGGCGTCCAGCCCGAGCGGCGCCGTCTCGTCGTCGCCGCACTGATCGGCGCCGCCGGGTTCGAGCTGCTGAAACTGCTGCTCAGCGGCTATATCCAGGGAGTCGCGGCGAAGAGCATGTACGGGGCGTTCGGGGTCCCCGTCGCGCTGCTGCTGTGGATCAACTTCACGTCCAAGCTGCTGCTCTTCTGCGCGTCCTGGACGGCGACGGGGCACAAGGAGACGGCGGAGCCGGCCGGAGAGGACGACTCCGCGGACCTCAACGGCGGCGGCGCATCAGCTCCGGCAGCGGCCAGCGGCGGTTGATCAGGAAGACACCGGCGGCGAGCAGGGCGAGGACGCCGCCGGTGATCGCCAGGGCGATGCCGACACCGCCCGAACCGTCCGTCTTCGACGCGGCGGCCACCGTCTTCGACCTGCCCGCGCCGTCACCCGAACCGCCCGCCTCGCCGGAGGCGTTCGCGCCGGGCTGCGCGCCCGTGTCCGCGCTCTTCGGCGGCACCAGCTCGCCGACCGGGGTGACCTTGCCCGAGGCCTTGAAGCCCCAGTCGAGGAGCTTGGCGGTCTCCTTGTAGACCTCGTCGTGCTCCTGCTTCTCCGGGTTCATGACCGTGACGAGCAGCACGCGGCCGTCGCGCTCGGCGACCCCGGTGAAGGTCGCGCCCGCGTTCGTGGTGTTGCCGTTCTTCACACCCGCAATGCCCTGGTAGGCGTCGAGGCCGTAGTCGCCGGTCAGCAGCCGGTTGGTGTTCTGGATCTCGAAGGACCCGCGGGTGGTCTTGCCCTTCTTGTTCTTCTTCGTCTCCCCGGGGAACTTCGCGCGGACCGTCGAGCAGTACTCCCGGAAGTCCTCGTTCTGCAGGCCGGAGCGGGCGAACAGGGTCAGGTCGTACGCCGACGACACCTGGCGCTTCTCGTCGTAGCCGTCCGGGCTGACCACGTTCGTGTCGAGCGCCTGGAGCTCCTCGGCGCGCGCGTTCATGTCCTTGACGGTCTGGTCGACGCCGCCGTTCATCGCGGACAGGACGTGCACGGCGTCGTTGCCGGAGCGAAGGAAGACACCGAGCCACAGATCGTGGACCGTGTACGTCTCGTCCTCCTTGACGCCCACCATGCTGGAGCCCGCGCCGATGCCCGCCAGGTCCGCCGGGACGACCTTGTGCTTCTGCTTCTTGGGGAACTTCGGCAGCACGGTGTCGGCGAACAGCATCTTCAGGGTGCTCGCCGGGGGCAGCCGCCAGTGCGCGTTGTGCGAGGCGAGGACATCGCCGGACTCGGCGTCCGCGACGATCCAGGAGCGGGCGCTCAGATCCTTCGGGAGGACCGGCGCGCCGGTGCCGAGGTTCGCCTGCGTCCCGGGCTGCGCGAGCAGGGCGCCGCCCACGGACGACATGTCCGCCGGTGGGGTGGCCGAGGGGCTGGCCGACGGGCTCGGCTTCGGCTTGTCCGCCGCGAAGGCTGCCGCGGCTGCGGCGGCGGGCGCGGTGGCGGTCGCCGTGAGCGCGAGCGAGAACGACAACAGGGTGGCGGAAGTGACCAGCAAGGAGGACTTGGCGGTCTTTTTCATGGCGGGCACGGTCGAGAACGTACAGGGCGTGGGAAGGGGTGTCGCAGGGGCCTCCTCGCCGGGGCCCTTTCCGGCAGGGGGTTTTCCGCCACCGTGCCGTGCGCCGTGGCCGGACCCACCCCGGGCGCCGGTTCCGTTCGAGGACGGCGATACTGAACCCATGAAGCTCAGCCGTCCCGTCTCCTGGTTCCTGCTCGCCTTCGGGGTGTGGAGCTGGGTCATTTGGGTCACTTTCATCAAAAATCTATGGAAGGACGGCAGCGGGCTCGCCTTCGACGACGCGGGCGATCCGACCGGGTACTTCTGGGTGCACCTGACGCTCGCCGTTGTCTCCTTTGTCTTGGGGACGGTTGTCGGGGGCATCGGGTTGCGCGGTGTCCGGGCCTTGCGCCGGACGCCGTCGTCGTAACGCACAACGTCGTAACGCACAACGTCATAACGTCATAACGGGAGAGTCGTCGCGTGGTCATCGTGTTCGTCGTGGTCGTGGTGCTGGCCCTGGCCGTGTTCGGGGGGCTGCACTGGTACCTGTGGCGCCGGCTGGTGCGCGACACGACCGCGCGGCCCGGGGTGTCCCGGCGTGTGGGCACGGTCGTGATCGTCGGCGGGCCGCTGCTGATGTTCGCGGCGGTCACGTCCGAGCGGACGGGCGCGCCGTTCTGGCTGCAGCAGGTGCTGGCCTGGCCCGGCTTCCTGTGGATGGCGCTGTCGATCTACCTCCTGCTTGCGCTGCTGGTCGGCGAGGCGGTACGGCCGCTGCTGCGGAGGTTCCTGGACCGGCGTACGGAGCCCGGGGCCGAGCCGGTCACCGAGCCCGCGGCCGAACCCGCGGAGGTGCGCGAGGCCGCGCACGTCCCGTCGGGGGCGTCCGCCGCCGGGGAAGCACCGGCCAAGGAGACCGAGCGGCAGACGGAGACCGGGCGGCCCAAGGGGACCGAGCGGCCCGCGGAGGCGCCGGAGCCCGCGCCGACGCCCGTCGGTCCCTCGCGTCGGCTGCTCATCTCGCGGGTCGTGGGCGGGGCCGCGGCGGCCGCCGCCGTGGGGACCGTGGGGTACGGGACGTACGGCGTCCTGAGCGGCCCCAAGGTCAAGCGGGTCACCGTGCCGCTGGCCAAGTTGCCCAGGGCCGCCCACGGGTACCGGATCGCCGTCGTCAGCGACATCCACCTCGGGCCCGTGCTGGGGCGCGGCTTCGCCCAGAAGGTCGTCGACACGATCAACTCGACGCAGCCCGACCTGATCGCGGTCGTGGGCGACCTCGTCGACGGCAGTGTGAAGGACCTCGGGCCCGCCGCCGCGCCGCTCGCGCAACTGCGGGCACGGCACGGCTCGTTCTTCGTCACCGGGAATCACGAGTACTTCTCCGGCGCCGAGGAGTGGGTCGCGCGCGTACGCGAACTGGGGCTGAACCCGCTGGAGAACGCCCGCACCGAACTGGCCCACTTCGATCTCGCCGGGGTCAACGACGTGGCCGGGGAGGACGAGGGGCAGGGGCCCGACTTCACGAAGGCCCTCGGCGACCGGGACCGCGCCCGGACGTGCGTCCTGCTCGCCCACCAGCCCGTACAGATCCATGACGCCGTGGACCACGGGGTGGACCTCCAGCTCTCCGGGCACACCCACGGCGGGCAGTTGTGGCCCGGCAACCTCATCGCGGACCTCGCCAATCCGACCCTCGCGGGTCTGGAGCGCTACGGGGACACGCAGTTGTACGTGTCGCGGGGCGCCGGCGCGTGGGGGCCGCCCACGCGGGTGGGGGCGCCGTCGGACATCACGGTCGTGGAGCTGGCCTCCAGGCAGGCCTGACGCGAGTCTCCTGACGCGGGGCGCCGACCAGCTGAATCTGGCCAGTCGGTGAGGCGCAGGTCGTGGCCGTGCGGCCGGGAACCTTCACATGATCCGGTGAACCGTCACGTGCGGGCGCCGGCCGGCGTGGGGCGCCGGGGGGCGAACCACCGGCTGAGCAGTGCGGACGGGGGAGGGCGGGGTGCCCGTCGGGCGGCGGGGGGTCTTCCGGTTGTGGAGCGCGGTGCGGGATCGGCCCGTCGAGTGCCTGTCGCGTTCATGCAGGGTTGCAATTGCGCGAGTGACGCATCGGGCCCGCGTCACGCAGCATGATGTGACGGAGGCGTGCGCGGGGTGAGGAGCAAACGTGTTGAGACGCAACTCCTTCCGGTTGCCCAGACACCCGGCTTCCGTCGGGCTCGCGCGGCGCCGGGTGCGTGACCATCTGTCGAACTGGGGGCACAGTTCGGGGGAGCAGGCGTTCGAGGACGTGGTGCTGCTCGTGTCCGAACTGGCGACGAACGCGGTGCGGCACGCGCCGCTGCTTGAACGGGAGTTCGAGGTCGCGGTGACGACGCTCGCGGACGGGTCGTGTCTCATAGAGGTCTCCGACGAGAGTGCCGTGCAGCCGCGGTTGCGGTCGATCGGGGAGTACGAGGAGGAGTCGGGGCGGGGGTTGAGGCTGGTCGAGAGCCTCACGACGGCGTGGGGGGTGTGGAGCCGGGGCCGCCACGGCAAGACGGTCTGGGCGCTGGTCCCGGCGCCGACGCCGGAGCCCTCCGGGCGGGGGTGGACGGGGTGACCTGCGGGCCGGTGGGGGTCGCCCGCGCAGTTCCCCGCGCCCCTTAAGGGGCTTGGCCCCGTTGTTTTGAGATCTGCGGCTCGGTGGGGGCTTGTCGCGCAGTTCCCCGCGCCCCTCAAAAGCGGGGCTGCGCCCCAGCTTTTCCCCCCGGGGGCGCCCTATAGGGGCGCGAGGAACGGCGCGAGCAACCCCCACCAACCCGCAGGCGACATACCGGCGGGCCAAGCCCCGTCAGGGGCGCGAGGAACGGCGCGACCAGCCCCCACCGGCCCGCAGGTCAATGAAGAGCGGGGCAGGCCCCGTCAGGGGCGCGGGGAACTGCGCGGGCAACCCCCACCGGCCCGCACCCCGGGAACCCCCGGTCCCCCTCCCGTCAGGATGACACCTCGCACAAGCCCGCCGGCAGCGTCACCGTCACCGTCAAGCCCGACCCCGGTGACGTGCGGACCGTCACCTCACCCCCGTGCGCCGCCGCAACCCCCTGCACGATCGCCATCCCCAGCCCGCTCCCCGCACCCCCGCCCGCCCGGAAGAACCGGTCGAAGATGCGGGCGGCGTCCTCCTCCGCCAGCCCCGGCCCCTCGTCGGCGACCCGCACCCGCACCACCCCGTCGACCCGCTCCAGATCGAGGACGACCGCGACATCCGCGGGCGTGTGCGTGCGTACGTTCGCCACGAGGTTGCCCAGCACCTGCCGCAGGCCCGACTCGTCCGCCCGTACGAGAACGGCCCCCTCGGCGCTCACCGACACCGGCCGGCCCGGCTGCTGGGCCCGCAGATCCTCCGCCGCGTCCCGCACCAGACGGCTCAGGTCGACGTTCCGGAACCGCAGTTCGGGCTGCTGGTCGAGGCGCGCCAGGGTGAGCAGCTCGTCGACGAGGCGCCCCATCCGGTCGGCCTCCCCGGTCATCCGGTCCCACGCCCGCTTGCGCTCGGCCGGCTCCCGCAGCATGCCCTTGTCGTACAGCTGGAGATAGCCCCGTATCGCCGACAGCGGTGTACGCAGCTCGTGCGAGGCGTCCGCGACGAACCGCCGCAGCTGGGCCGCGCTGCGCTCCCGCGTCCGGTACGCCACCTCGACCTGCTGGAGCATCGAGTTGAGGGCGAGCCGCAACTGCTCGACCTCCTGGGTCGGATGGTGGTTGGACGGCACCCGGCGGGCCAGATCCCCCTCGGCGATCGCCGACGACGTCTCGACCATGTCCTCCAGCGGCCGCAGCCGCCGCCTCACGCTCAGCATCGTCAGCACGGCGAGCAGCGCCAGCAGCAGCACCCCGAAGAACAGATCGAGCTTGAGCGCCTTGGCCATTCCCTTGTGCAGCGCGTCGGTCGAGCCGGCGACCAGGATCACGGACCCGTCGGGCAGGGACGCGCCGATCACCCGGAACGGGGAATCGTCCACCGTCACATCGCGCGGGTCCGCGTCGCCGGTGAGCGCGCGGGGATCGTCCACCGCCGCGGCGAGCGCACGCTGGTTCGCGGTCGGTTCGAACGTGCCGAGCGTGAGGGCCCGGCCCTCGGCGTCGACCACCGCGAACAGCGAGTCCGCGTCCGGAGGCCCCTGCGCCTCCGGCGCCCGCCCCTCCCGGACGAAGGCCAGCGCGCTCAGCGAGTCGATCTGCCGCGCGGTCAGCTGCGTACTCTCCAGGGAGTCGCGCATCCTGAGCAGTTCCGAGTCGACCTGGTCCAGCAGGTAGTACCGCATGCCCATCAGGCTCACCGCCGT
Source organism: Streptomyces liliiviolaceus (assembly GCF_018070025.1). Lineage (NCBI taxonomy): Bacteria > Bacillati > Actinomycetota > Actinomycetes > Kitasatosporales > Streptomycetaceae > Streptomyces > Streptomyces liliiviolaceus. The sequence continues at coordinate 389,854 of NZ_JAGPYQ010000001.1, read as the reverse complement.
CGCCACGACGATGCCGAGCGCCAGCAGTGCCACATTGGCCACCGTCAGCTTGCCGCGCAGGGAGTGGACGCCGTGCGCGCGGCAGCGCTTGAGGATCATGCGAGCCCGTATCCGACACCGCGCCGGGTCGTGATCACCGGGGCGCCGAGGGCGTCGAGCTTGCGCCGCAGATAGCTGATGTACGTCTCCACGACGGTCGACTCCGCCGGGTGCTCGTACTGCCAGACGTGCCGCAGCAGCTGCTCCTTGGGCACGATCCGGCCGCCGTTGCGCACGAGGAAACGCAGCAGCGCGTACTCGGTCGGGGTCAGCTCGACCGTGCGGCCGGCGCGGTGCACCGAGTACGTCGTCTCGTCCAGCTCCAGGTCGCCGTAGCGCAGCGGCGGGCGCTCGGGCAGGACGTCGGCGGGGCGGGTGCGGCGCAGCACGGCGGTGATCCGGGCGATCACCTCGTCGATGTTGAACGGCTTGGTGATGTAGTCGTCGCCGAAGGAGAGCGCGCCGACGATCTCGGTCGGCGCGTCCCGTGCGGTGAGGAACACCAGCGCCAGGTCGGGCTGTTTCACGCGCAGTTCGCGGCCGAGCGCCCGGCCGTCGCCGTCCGGGAGCATCACGTCGAGGAGCGCCGCGTCCGGGCGTGTGCGCTCGGCCAGCGTCAGCGCCTGGCGGACGGTCCCGGCCGTCATCACCTCGAAGCGGTGGTAGCGCAGGGCGATGCTCAGCACGTCCGCGATGCTCGGCTCGTCCTCGACGACCAGCACGGTCGCCCCCTCGTGAGCGGTCATGCCTCCCAGTATCGGCGCGAGCACCGACAACGGGCCCGGCTCTCCCTTTGGAGTTCCTTGTGAGTCATGGCCAGGTCATGTCCCGCGGCCCGCGCCGCGCCCGATGCTGTGGCCCAGGACCTGGGGGACCAACCGACAACCGACGGACGACTAAGGGGCGTTGAGGCGTGACGACATTGGCACGGTGGTGCTATCGGCACCGGCTGGTGGTCCTGATTCTGTGGGTGGGGGCGTTGCTGGGGCTGGGCTTCGCGGGCTCCGCCGCGGGCACGAACTACGCGGACACCTTCACCCTTCCGAACACGGACTCCACGCGCGCGTACGACCTGATGGAGAAGGCCTTCCCGGAGCGGTCCGGCGACACCGACACGGTGGTGTGGAAGGTCGACGGGGGGACGGCGAGGGACGCGTCCGTACGCTCCCGGATCGAGCCCGCGCTCGAAGAGATCGGGCGCATGAAGGGCGTCGGCGAGGTCAGCAGCCCGTACGCCGCCCAGGGGGCCTCGCAGATCAGCGGGAACGGGCGGATCGCGTACGCCCAGATCACCTTCACCGAGCAGGCCAACGGTGTGCCGAAGGCGCTCGTGGAGGACGTCGTCGACACCGCGCAGGACGCCGAACGCGCCGGGCTCCGGGTGGAGCTGGGCGGCCAGGCGATCACCCGCACCCAGGAACCGCCCACCGGCATCGCCGAGATGGTCGGCATCCTGGCCGCGGCGGTTGTCCTCTTCCTCGCCTTCGGCTCGCTCTTCGCGATGCTGCTGCCGCTCGTCGTCGCGGTCGCGGCCCTCGGCACCGGCCTGATGGCGACCTCGCTGCTCAGCCATGTCACCGACGTGCCAGAAGTGGCGCCGCTGCTCGGCTCGCTGATCGGTCTGGGCGTCGGCATCGACTACGCGCTGTTCATCGTGACGCGGCACCGCAGGGGCATCCTGCGCGGCATGGAGCCCGAGGAGTCCGCCGTCACGGCCCTCAACACCTCGGGCCGCGCCGTCCTGTTCGCCGGCGGCACGGTGTGCATCGCGCTCGCCGGAATGCTGGTGATGAACATGCGCTTCCTGGACGGCGTCGTCGTCGCCACCTCGCTGACGGTCGTGCTGAGCGTGCTCGCCGCGACCACCCTGCTGCCCGCGCTCCTGGGAGTGCTCGGTATGCGGGTGCTCAGTCGCAAGCAGCGCCGCCGGCTCGCCGCCGAGGGGCCGGAGTCGGAGGAGGCGAGCGGACTCGCCGCCCGCTGGTCCGCCTTCGTACAGAAGCGGCCGCGGTCGATCGCCGCCGGGGCGTTCCTCGTGATGATGGTCCTGGCGCTGCCCGTCCTGTCGATCCGGCTCGGCGCCACCGACCAGGGCAACCACCAGGACTCCACGACCACCCGGCAGGCGTACGACCTGCTCGCCGAAGGGTTCGGGCCCGGCTTCAACGGTCCGCTCCAGGTGGTCGTGGACGGCGGGGGCGCCACCGGTGGTGCGGCGGCCGGTGACGTGGACGCGCTCGTCTCCACCATCCGCTCGACCGACGGGGTCGCCCAGGTCGCCGCCGCGCCGCCCGCGCGGGGCATCACGGTCATCCAGGTGGTGCCCACCACGTCACCGCAGTCCGAGAAGACGGACCAGCTGATCGACCGGCTGCGCGACGATGTGATCCCTGAGTCCGGCGCGAAGGCGCATGTGGGCGGCGTGACCGCCGTCTTCAAGGACTTCGCGGCCGTCACGGGGGAGCGGCTGCCCTACTTCGTCGCGGCGATCATCTCGCTCGGCTTCCTGCTGCTGATGGTGGCCTTCCGCTCCCTGGTGGTGCCGCTGACGGCGGCCCTGATGAACCTCATCGCGGCAGCCGCCTCCTTCGGAGTGCTCGTCGCGATCTTCCAGTGGGGCTGGGGCACGGAACTCCTCGGCATCGGCAAGGAGGGGCCGATCACCGCCTTCCTGCCGGTCATCATGCTGTCGCTGCTCTTCGGGCTCTCGATGGACTACCAGGTGTTCCTGGTGAGCCGGATGCACGAGGAGTGGGTGCACACCAAGGACAACGCGCGCGCGGTCCGGGTCGGCCTCGCCGAGACCAGCCGGGTCATCAACTGTGCGGCCCTGATCATGATCTGCGTGTTCTCCGCGTTCGTGCTCAGCGGTGACATGGAGGGCGCGATGGCGGGCATCGGGCTCGCGGCGGCGGTCGCCCTGGACGCGTTCATCCTGCGTACGGCCCTGGTGCCGGCCGCGATGCACCTCCTGGGCAACTCCAACTGGTGGCTGCCCGCGGGCCTGGAGAAGCGGCTGCCGCACCTGGCGGTGGAGCCCCGCGAGGAGCCGGCCGACAGCCCCCACGCGCGCGTGCCCGACGCGGAGACCGGCACCGGCACCGGCACCGGGAGCGGTACCGACGGCGGTTCCACGGTGATCCACGGCTTCGTCCGCACCCCGGACGGCGCGCCCGTCGAGGGCGCCGCGCTGACCCTGCTCTCCAAGGGCGGCCGTCAGCTCGACCGGGTGACCTCGCTGGCCGACGGCTCGTACATCGTCTCGGTCCCGTCCGCGGGCTCGTACCTGCTGGCCGTGACGGCCCAGGAGCACCCCTCCCGGGCCCGCCATGTGATGGTCGGCGCGGAACCGCTGGTGTACGACGTGGAGCTGGCGGAGGACGAGGTGGACGCGGTGAACTGACCGCGTCCGGGCGCCGTACGGGCGCTATCGCGAGGACTGTTTCGTGGACTTCCTGGCGGCTCCGGCGGGATCGGGCAGCGCGTTCGTCATCCCCGGCAGGAAGTCCGTGAACAGTTCGTGCACCTCGCGGACCAGGGGGCGCAGCACCCGGAAACGGGCCAGCGAGACGCCGAGCGAGGTGAGGCGGGCGCCGCGTTCGGCGAGCCGGTAACTGCGCTCGCGGCCCTCCGTACGGTCGAAGATCCAGTACAGGACCAGGCCCATCTGGGAGAGCCACAGCAGTTCGGGAAGCACCTCCCGCAGCTCCTCGGGGATCTTCGCCTTCGAACCGCTCAGCACCTCGCTGCAGACGCCGATGGCCTCCACGCGCGCGTGCTCCGACTCGGGCGAGAACGGGCTGAGCGGGCTGTCCGGATCGGCGGCGTTCTTGAAGAACTGCACGGCGAACTCGTGGTACGGCGTCGCCACGTCCAGCCAGGCCTTCAGGACCCCGGCGATCCGTTTCTCCAGGTCACGCTCGTGGTCCAGGACCTCACGGACCGCCGCGCGGTGCTCCACGGCCATGCGGTCGTAGAAGCCCTGGATCAGGTGCTCCTTGCCCGCGAAGTAGTAGTACGCGTTGCCTACGGAGACCCCGGCCTCCTTGGCGATGGCCCGCATCGTCGTCTTCTCGTAACCCCGCTCCTGGAACAGGCGCATCGCCGTCTCCAGGATCAGGGCCCGGGTCTGCTCGCTCTTGGCGGGCGTCCGCGGGGCGCCGGGGCCTTCGGGCACCGCGGCGCCCTCGGACACGGCGTGGCCTTCGGGCACCGCGGGACCGTCCGGGCTGGGGGCACTGTCGTTCGCTGCTGGCACGGGACAGAGCCTAACGAGGCGGACAGGTGCCGCTGTCGCAGGCGGGCGGGTTCCAGGTCCAGCCCACGACCGGGTCGTACGACCATCCGTCGACCGCGGTGTACGCACCCCCGCCCCAGTAGCCCTCCCGGCGGGCCCGCTGCCCCTCGCGCCACCTGGCCGCGGCGAGGACCACACCCCGCGCCAGCCGGGCCCCGGCCGGGGTGCTGAGCCGGTGGGCCGTCGGGCGGTGGTCGGCGAGCGCCCACAGGGTGACGATCCAGGCGGCGGTGCCCCGGTAGACCTGGCCCGCGTCCCCGATCACGGTGATCTCGTCGAGCGTCGCGGTGTGGTCGAGCCCGGGGTAGCGGCGCGTGGCCTCCGCCGAGCCTGCGGCCACCAGTTCCAGGGGCACCAACTGCCGCTGCCGTACGAGCCAGTCGCGCAGGAAGGCGCAGAGCCGGCACTCGGCGTCGTACAGGACGGTGAGCCCGCGGACCGGGACGCGTGCGGCGTCCCGGTCCGGGCCTGTGGCGGCTGCCACCGTCATCACGCACCGGCCGTCGGCGCGACCCAGCCCTGCGGCGGCACGGGCGGCTGCTGCTCGCGCTCCATGACGCCGCGGCGGCGGATCTTGTTGAGCACGTACACGTTCCCCAGGTGCATGGCGCCGAGCACCAGGAGCACCACGCCGAGCTTGGTCGACAGGGCCTCGAAGATCCCTCGGGCGTCGGCGATCTCGTCGTCCTGGTTGAGATAGAGCGCCACGAAGCCGAGGTTCACCAGGTAGAAGCCGACCACCAGGAGGTGGTTGACGGCGTCCGCGAGTTTTTCGTTCCCCTGGAGCACATCGGCCAGGAAGATCCGCCCGTTGTGGCTGAGCGTCCGTGCCACCCAGACCGTCAGCGCGACGCTGATCAGCAGATATATGACGTACGCAACGACCGTGAGGTCCATGTCCCCACCCTTTCTTGAACATGTTCAAAAGGCTGTCGAGAGACAACGTAGACCTGTTTTTGAACACGTTCAAGCAGAGCTTCGGCGGTACGGGTGTGACGTGCGGCTCAGGCGTGCGGGGGGCTCATCCGGTGCGGGCCAGCTCCGGCCGCTTGGTGTAGTCGGTGAAGCCGATGACGTTGCCCCAGGGGTCGGCGACCTCGACGGTCCAGCCGGTGGCCACGGAGAGGGGTGCGTCGAGGGGCTGGACACCGGCGGCGGCGAGGGCGTCGGCCATACCTCGGGCGTCCCGCACCTCCAGCCAGATCCGGGGGGTGGCCCAGGTCGGCGGCCGATGCCCCAGCTCGTGCTCCAGCCGCAGCAGCACGCCGGGCGTCTCCTTGCCGACCTTCAGCACGGCGATCCCGGCCTCGTCGAGCCGGAACCCGACCGTGAACCCGGCCCGCCGGTAGAAGTCCACGGCCTCGTCGAGACTGCCGACGGGAAGAAGAACGTTGTCGAAACCGAGCAGCTCGTACGACTCTTCGTCTGACATGTCGTCAGATTAGGTGGTGGGGTGGGGGTGGCGGGGGAGGTGATGAGGAGGCGCTGGGGGAGTCACCCGTGTGGCGCCGCGGGAGCTGGGCCACCCCAACTTGACGGCTGTCGACCGGCCCGCGGACAGGGCTGCGTGATCTCTCCGGCGCCCACGACGCTCGGCTTCCCGCGCGGGTACCCTGCTGCGGGAATCGAGGAGGACGGGGGCGACGTGGTGCGCGTCTCGAAAGCGGTGTTCCCGGTCCTCGCCTTGATGGCGGTGGCGGTGGCAGTGGCGATGGCGGGATGCTCCTCGTCCGAGAGCAAGGACGAGCAGCGGCTCACCGCGCAGCGGGAGAACTACTGCACGCAGCTGGGGGCATGGCAGAAGGCGCGTGACGCGGCGCGCACGGACGCGTCAGGGGACGACGGGACCGACACCGTCGCGCGGGACGCCCTCCTCGCGTTGGAGCCGCTCCGGGACGAGACCGTCGGCCAGGGGCGCACTCTTGCGGAGGCGACGGCGGCAGCGATGAACAACGCTGACTCCGACGCGGAGGGGCGCCTGGTTCAGTACTGCGACGCCGCCGGCTTCGAGACGCTGATGCGCTAGCCGCGCGCTCAAGAGCGAATGGATATCTCCTGACGGACCGCGGCCAGCAGCGAGCGGAGGCCCGCCGGGTCGAAGGCGAGCGTGGTCGCCGGGTCGTCGGATTCGCGGAGGTGGAGGCTTCCGTCGGGGGTGGTGGCCAGTTCCAGGCAGTTGCTGGCCTCGCTGCTGAACGAGGACTTCTGCCAGCGGAGTTCGGTCATGACGGGTCCTTTCGTAGATCTGCGATCAGTCCGTGGATGAAGTCGCGCGATTCTGCGGCGGTGAGTGAGAGCTGCTCCATGCGCCTCATGATTGTTCGGTACTTGTCCAGCTGAGCCTCCGCGTGCAGGAACTCCGAGCCGTGCTCCGTGTCCAACTGCACGGTGTCCAGCTGTGGGTGCGGACCGTCGGCGATGACCACGGTCTGGCCCGCGCCGGGGAAGATTCCGGCCGAGAAGGGAAGCACGAGGACGGTCACGTTCTCGCGTTCACTCATCTGCGCAATGTGCGCCAACTGGTCGCGCATGACGTCGGGGCCCCCGAAGCGCATACGCAGAGCCGCCTCGTGGATGATTCCGGCGTATCGCGTCGGGCCGTCGTCGTAGAGAATCCCCTGGCGCTTGATGCGGTGGGACAGGCGGTGCTCGATCTTCGGGGGCGGCAGGCTGGGCACATTCTGCTGGAAGACCAGACGGGCGTAGTCCGCGGTCTGGAGTAGCCCTGGCAGATGCGTGAACTGAACCGTACGCAGCGCCTTCGCGTGCTCCTCCATCTCCGACAGGTCCAGCAGGACCGGCGGGAGGAGATCCCGGTAGTCGTCCCACCAGTTGCGGGAGCGTCCAGCCGTCATGGCCGCGAGCGCGTCGACGTAGGGCTCATCGCAGCATTCGTACCCGTGGGCGAATGCTCGAACACGATCCGCGCTGACACCGAATCGTCCGGACTCGATGTTGCTGATTCGAGCCGGATCGACGCCCAGTTTCTGCCCCGCCTCGCGGGAGTTGAGGCCCGCGCGCTCACGGAGTTTGCGCAGTTCAGCGCCTAGGCGCTGCTGCCTGACGGTGGCTGAGGGCCTTGGTGGCATCGCAGCTTCACTCCATTAAGTTGCCGTGTTCGGTAGCAGTATTGCAGCCGATTGCTCTACTTTCAGTGTGCAGTCAGTCACTTAATGTGGCGACGGTGTTCCGGAAGTGCACCGCACCAGCGGCAGAGCCATCGCCCGCGTCGCCTGACTGCAGCCATCAACCCCTGTATCGCACCGAGGAGTTACGGCCATGACCGAACTCGCCCTGCACCACCCTGCCCACTCGCCGCTCGACGGCGACTGGGAGTACGCGCTCCGCATCCCCCACACGCCCCTGGGTCCGGGCATCGTCCGCGCCCACGTGTGGGCCGTGCTCACCCGTTACCAGGTGAGCTCCGGCGTCCTCGACAACGCCCAGCTCGTCGCGTCGGAGCTGGTCACCAACTCCCTCTCCTGTACGCGGGATTCCGTCGCCGTGCGGCTCATGCGGACCGACGGGCGGTTGCGGCTCAGCGTGTGGGACAGCAGCCCGTATCCTCCACCGCGACCGCCGGGGGCCGTCGCGGGGCCGGATGACGAGAGCGGGCGCGGGCTCTGGCTCACCCGGGCGTGCGCCGACGACTGGGGCCACTGCCTCGTCATCAACGGGCGGCGCGACGGCGGCGGCAAGGAGGTTTGGGCCGAGTGGCGCACCCCTCGTGCGTAGAGTCGACCGGGTCCCGCTTCGTGGCACTCGCCGCATCCACACAAGAGCCCACGGCCGAACCGGCTTCTCTATCGGCTGTTCTGTCCGGCAAGATGACCTGACCTGATTCTTTCCATACGTCACCCCGTCCCCAGGAGCAGTCACCGTGAGCGAGCAGCCGTCTCAGCCGCAGCAGCCCCCGAACCAGCCGCCCGGCTACGGCTATCCGAACTCCGGGGAGACGCCTCCCGGTTACGGTTATCCGAACCCGGGCTCCGTCCCGCCCAGCGACGCCAACCCGTACGCGGCCGGGCAGCCGGGCTCCGGTCAGCACCAGCAGCCGAGTCAGCCGGGCGGTCAGCCGGGGCAGCCGTACGGGTATCCGCAGGGCGGGTACCAGCAGCCCGGCGGTTATCCCCCGCCCGGTGCGTACCCTCCCGGCGCCTACCCGCCCGGTACCTACACCGGTGACCCCAACGCCCCGTACGGCTACGACCCCTACGGGCGTCCCTACTCGGACAAGTCGAAGATCATCGCCGGTGTTCTCCAGCTCGTGCTCGGCAGCCTCGGTGTCGGGCGCTTCTACATCGGCAGCGTCGGCATCGGGCTCGCCCAGCTCTTCACCTGCGGTGGGCTCGGGATCTGGGCCCTCATCGACGGGATCATGCTGCTGACCGGGCACAACGCCACGGACGCGCAGGGCCGCCCCCTGCGTGGCTGAGACGGCCCCCGTGCGCGCGCACCTGCTGCGGCGCCCGGCGGCGGCACCCCTCGCGGTGCTCGTCGCCGGGGTCGTCGGCGCGGGCTATCTGTACGGCACCGACCCGCACGAGCCCGGGCACGTCCTGCCCGCCTGCCCGTTCCGGTTCGTCACCGGGCTGCTCTGCCCGGCCTGCGGCGGCACGCGGATGACGTACGACCTGATGCACGGTCAGTTCGGCGCGGCCTGGCTCGACAACCGGGCGCTGCTGCTCGCCTCGCCCTTCGCCCTCGCGCTGTTGGCCCGCTGGATGGTGGAAGGGCTGCGCGGGCGGCGCTGGCGGCCCGAACTCAGCCCCCGCGTACAGGTGTTGATCCTGTCACTGGCCGTGACATGGACCGTGGTTCGCAATATTCGGAACTGATTTTGGCATAACTTGATCACGGGATGGGAACAATAGATTGTTTACCCTCCCAACCGCCCCTCCCTTCTCCGTACGCTCACACGGCACAGGGGGGATGACGTGTACGCGGCCATGCCGCTATGCGATCTCGGACGGGCTCTTTCTCCGTCGGAGGTCCCTCCTGGTGATGTTCCGGAGCGGGCCGCCCCCGCTCCGGTGTCTGTCGAAGCCATTCAGATGAAGCATTCGGATTCATCCAGTCATCCAGGAGCACGTCTCATGACCGTCCCCCCTGCCACCCCGTACGGCGTCGACCCGCAGGGCCGTCCCTACTCCGACAAGTCGAAGATCGTCGCGGGCATCCTGCAGATCTTCCTGGGCACGCTCGGCATCGGCCGCTTCTACGTCGGCTCCGTCGGCGTCGGTGTCGCCCAGCTCCTCACCTGCGGTGGCCTGGGCTTCTGGGCGCTGATCGACGGCATCCTGTTCCTCACCAGCAACGACCGCACGGACAAGCAGGGTCGCGTCCTGCGCGGCTGATGCCGGCCGGCGCACCGCAAGAGGGGCCCCACACCGGCGGGAGTGGGGCCCCTCTTGCATGCGTACCGAAGTACCGAGTACCGGCGTACCGGAAGATCAGAAGCGGCGCGTGATCAGCGCCCGCTTCACTTCCTGGATCGCCTTCGTGACCTCGATACCGCGCGGGCAGGCGTCCGTGCAGTTGAACGTCGTGCGGCAACGCCACACGCCGTCCTTGTCGTTGAGGATCTCCAGGCGCTGCTCTCCGGCGTCGTCACGCGAGTCGAAGATGAAGCGGTGGGCGTTCACGATGGCCGCCGGGCCGAAGTACTGCCCGTCGTTCCAGAACACCGGGCACGAGGACGTGCACGCGGCGCAGAGGATGCACTTCGTCGTGTCGTCGAAGCGCTCCCGGTCCTCGGCCGTCTGCAGACGCTCGCGCGTCGGCTCGTTCGTCTCCTTCGTGACCAGGAACGGCATCACGTCGCGGTACGCCTGGAAGAACGGCTCCATGTCCACGACCAGGTCCTTCAGCACGGTGAGGCCCTTGATGGGCTCGACCGTGATGGGCTTGGCCGGGTTGATGTCCTTGATCAGGGTCTTGCAGGCGAGACGGTTCTTGCCGTTGATCCGCATGGCGTCCGAGCCGCAGATGCCGTGCGCGCAGGACCGGCGGAACGTCAGGGTGCCGTCCAGATCCCACTTGATCTTGTGCAGCGCGTCGAGGACACGCTCCTTGGGGTCGATCTCCAGCTGGAAGTCTTCCCAGACCGCTTCCGCCGAGTTCTCGGGGTTGAAGCGGCGGATGCGGAACGTGGCCGTGATGTACGGGGAGTCGGCGAAGCCGGGCTCGGCCGTGCCGGCCGCGTCGGCCTTGTCCAGGGTCGGGGTTGCCATCAGTACTTACGCTCCATCGGCTGGTAGCGGGTCTGCACGACCGGCTTGTAGTCGAGACGGATCGACTCGGTGCCGTCGTCGCCGACCTCGCGGTACGCCATGGTGTGGCGCATGAAGTTGACGTCGTCGCGGTTGGGGTAGTCCTCGCGGTAGTGACCGCCGCGGGACTCCTTGCGGGCGAGCGCGGACACGGCCATGACCTCGGCGAGGTCGAGCAGGTTGCCCAGCTCGACGGCTTCGAGGAGGTCGGTGTTGAACCGCTTGCCCTTGTCCTGGACGGACACGTTCAGGTAGCGCTCGCGCAGCTCGGCGATCTTCTCGACGGCCGTCTTGATCGTCTGCTCGGTGCGGAACACCATGACGTTGGCGTCCATGCACTCCTGCAGCTCGCGGCGGATGTCCGCCACGCGCTCGTTGCCCGTGGACGCCCGCAGCCGCTCGATCTGTCCGACGACCAGCGAGGCCGGGTCCTCGGGCAGCTCGACGTGGCCGACGGTGGCCGAGTACTCCGCCGCCGCGATGCCCGCACGACGCCCGAAGACGTTGATGTCGAGCAGCGAGTTGGTGCCCAGGCGGTTCGCGCCGTGCACGGAGACGCACGCGACCTCACCGGCCGCGTACAGGCCCGGGACGACGGTGGTGTTGTCCGACAGGACCTCACCCTCGACGTTGGTCGGGATGCCGCCCATGGCGTAGTGCGCGGTGGGCTGGATCGGGATCGGGTCCGTGTACGGCTCGATGCCGAGGTACGTCCGCGCGAACTCCGTGATGTCCGGGAGCTTGGCGTCCAGCTGCTCCGGCGGGAGGTGGGTGAGGTCGAGGTAGACGTGGTCGCCCTCGGGACCGCAGCCGCGGCCCTCACGGATCTCCGTGTAGATGGAGCGGGACACGACGTCACGGGACGCGAGGTCCTTCATGACCGGCGCGTACTTCTCCATGAAGCGCTCGCCGTCCTTGTTGCGGAGGATGCCGCCCTCACCGCGGGCGCCCTCCGTCAGCAGGATGCCCATGCGCCAGATGCCGGTCGGGTGGAACTGGAAGAACTCCATGTCCTCCAGCGGCAGCCCACGGCGGTAGACCGCGGCCTGGCCGTCACCGGTCAGCGTGTGCGCGTTCGACGTCACCTTGAAGAACTTGCCGGTGCCGCCGGACGCGTAGATCACGGCCTTCGCCTGGAAGACGTGGATCTCACCGGTCGCCAGTTCGTAGGCGACGACGCCGGCCGACTTCTTGACGCCGTCGACCTCCACGAGCAGCTGGTCGAGGACGTAGAACTCGTTGAAGAACTCCACACCCTCCTTGACGCAGTTCTGGTAGAGCGTCTGGAGGATCATGTGGCCGGTGCGGTCCGCCGCGTAGCAGGACCGGCGGACCGGGGCCTCGCCGTGGTTGCGGGAGTGCCCGCCGAACCGGCGCTGGTCGATGGTGCCGTCCGGGGTCCGGTTGAACGGCAGGCCCATCTTCTCCAGGTCGAGGACCGCGTCGATGGCCTCCTTCGCCAGGATCTCGGCGGCGTCCTGGTCGACCAGGTAGTCGCCGCCCTTGATCGTGTCGAAGGTGTGCCACTCCCAGTTGTCCTCCTCCACGTTCGCCAGCGCTGCGGCCATACCGCCCTGCGCGGCGCCCGTGTGGGAGCGGGTGGGGTAGAGCTTCGTCAGCACGGCGGTCCGGCTGCGCTTCGTCGACTCGATGGCCGCGCGCATTCCGGCGCCGCCGGCGCCGACGATGACGGTGTCGTACTTGTGGATCTTCATGATTCTCGCAGCCCCGTGCCTAGCGGATGTTCGGGTCGAAGGTGAAGATCACCAGCGTGCCCAGCAGGATGGTGAACACCGTGGCGGTGTAGAGCAGGCCCTTGAGCCACAGCCGGGTGTCCGCGCGCTCCGCGTAGTCGTTGATGACCGTGCGCAGGCCGTTGGCGCCGTGCAGCATCGCCAGCCACAGCATCAACAGATCCCAGACCTGCCAGAACGGGGAGGCCCAGCGGCCCGCCACGAAGGCGAAACCGATCTTGGAGACGCCGCCGTCGAGGACGAGCTGGATGAGCAGGTGGCCGAGGACCAGGACGACCAGGACGACGCCGGACAGCCGCATGAACAGCCAGCCGTACATCTCGAAGTTGCCGCGGGTGGACTTCGGGGTCTTGCTGGTCCGCTTGCGCGGGGCTTCGATGAGGGGCGCCGGGTTGTCGACGTCGTAGAGGGACGCGCCCTCCACGGGGCCGATGCCGGACGCGGTCTTCTCGGTGGTGCCTGTGTTGTTCGACATCTTGCGCGTCAGCTCCCGAAGACTTCACGAGCGGCGTGGCCGAGGACGGGGTACAGCGCCCCGATCATCAGCACGACCCAGATGCCGACAACGGTCCAGAGCATCTGCTTCTGGTAGCGGGGGCCCTTCGACCAGAAGTCGACGGCGATCACCCGCAGGCCGTTGAGCGCGTGGAAGAGGATGGCGGCGACGAGGCCGTACTCCAGCAGCGCGACGATCGGCGTCTTGTAGGTGGCTACGACCTTGTCGTAGTCCTGGGGAGAGACACGGACAAGAGCGGTGTCCAGCACGTGTACGAACAGGAAGAAGAAGATGAGGACGCCGGTGACTCGATGAGCCACCCAGGACCACATTCCTTCCCGGCCGCGGTACAGCGTTCCAGCCGGCACGGAAGAACCCTCCGGGAGCGGGGATTGGGGCCTGCCGGCTTCGATGTCGACCTGGCCCGGCCGGGTACGGTCCACCGGCCCTGGCCATCGTAGCGACGTGTTGTCGGAACGTTTACGGCGGGCCTACCGATGTGATCGAACTGGCAGGCAAAGGGGTACGTATGGGCTATTGCGGGTGGGGTCGGGTGCGGGTGCGTCGTGGTCGGCCTCAGGGATTGCGCAGTTCCCCGCGCCCCTAAGGACAAAAGACTGCGCCGTTCCCCGCGCCCCTCAAAAGATTGCGCCGTTCCCCGCGCCCCTTGGGGCGGCTTCCAGGGATCTTGTCAGGCGGCCCCTGGTCAGGCGGCGTAGTTCATCCGCCGCGAGCGTGAGTTCTTTGTCGGGGTCGTTGGCCAGGCGGGAGCTGATTTCGGTCAGGACCAGGTCGGGGGATTCGTCCGGGGGCGTGTCGTCCAGGCAGATGACGAAGACATGGCCGAAACGGCTCTCGTACGCGGCGTGGGCGGCGCTCAGGGCCGTGTGCGCGGCGGAGTACGCGCCGTCCGGGAGCAGCGTGAGGGATTCGCAGGCCAGGGCCTCGGCGACGTCGGCCGACGTCAGGTCGTACGCCGCCTCGTCGGACGCGGCCAGCAGGGCGCCCAGGTCGGGATAGGGGCGGTGCGCGGCGACACGGCGGGCCCAGTGGCCGCTGCCGCAGCAGGCCAGGAGGGTCCGCTCGGCCTCGTCCGCGGGCATGGCGTTGAACCGGGCCAGGCCGGTGGGGCGGTGTCCGGGCGGCTCCGGTGTGGCGACGGCCTGGCCGGGGAGACGGGTAGGACGGTGCGCGGGCAGGGCGGGGTCCTCGGCGGTTCGGCGGCGCCGGGATGCGCGCCACACGGGATTCGGCAGGGGATCAAGTGGATGAAGTGAGAGGTGTGGTTTCACGCTATCGAGGCTTGGCGGTAGCTGTCCGAGAGATGCCCGAACTTCACCCGTAAGGGAGAGTTTCAGGACAGATGGTGGACGGCGGCACCGGGCGCCGGGGCTTAGGTTCACAGCGGAGGTACAGCGTACGGGGACGAACGCGGGGGAGTGATCGGGAGAGTGAGTGGTCTGTGGTGAACGGGCGTAGGCGCAAAGAGTCGGCATCGGTCCACCGGAAGCCCCTGCTGGTCGGCGCGGGCGTGGTGGCGGTCGTGGCGGGCGCCGCGCTGACCGTCGGGCTCTGGCCGAGCGGCGATTCGGACGGGCCCTCGACGGGGCGGCCCTCCGGCGAGAGGAGCGCCCTGGCACCGGCGGCCTCGCCGACACCGTCACCCGATCGGACGTATCCGATGTCACGGACGCCCCGGACGATACCGGCGGTCCGCGAGCACACCCCCGCCCGTGGACCCGGCTGGCGGCCCGCGAAGGGCGGCCGCGTGGTCGTGGGCGACGACGCGCTCGCCGACGAGGGGCGGCTTCTGGCCGAGGAACTGGGGCTGACCTACGCGGGCCGGGGCGAGGCGCGCGCCGGGGACGTCGGGCTGAACCTCACGGACGAGGACGCGAACGCCGAGTCGTACACGCTGCGGGTGGCCGACGGGCGGGTGCGGATCAGCGGTACGGAGGAGGCGGGCGTCTTCTACGGCACCCGCACGCTCAAGCAGGAGGTCCACGGGAACGCCACGGCGCCCGAGGGGGTCGTACGCGACTCGCCGGCCAAGCCGCAGCGCGGGTTCATGCTGGACATCGCGCGCAAGCATTTCACCGCCGCCTGGATCGAGGACCGCATCCGTGAGCTGGGCGATCTGAAGTACAACCAGCTCGGGCTGCACTTCTCCGACGACCAGGGCTTCCGGATAGCCTCCGACTCGCACCCCGAGATCGTCTCGAAGGAACACCTGACCAAGGCCGAGGTGCGGCGCATCCTCGCCCTCGCGAAGAGCCGCCACATAGCCG
The DNA here is from genome assembly GCF_018070025.1 of Streptomyces liliiviolaceus. NCBI lineage: Bacteria > Bacillati > Actinomycetota > Actinomycetes > Kitasatosporales > Streptomycetaceae > Streptomyces > Streptomyces liliiviolaceus. The sequence continues at coordinate 374,708 of NZ_JAGPYQ010000001.1, read as the reverse complement.
TGGTGCCCGAGATCGACTCACCGGGACACCTCGGCGCGGTGATCGCAGCCCACCCCGACCTCCAGCTCCGCAACACCGCGGGCGTCGCCTCCAAGGGCGCGCTCGACATCTCCAAGCCCGCCGCCGGGAAGATCGTCGACGAGCTGCTGAACGAGTACGCCGACCTGTTCCCCGGGCCGTACTGGCACCTCGGCGCAGACGAGTACCAGGCGCTGACGGTGGCGAACCCGGCGGCCTCGTACCCGCAGCTGGCGACCGCCGCGACGAAGGCGTACGGATCCGGCGCCGGGATCGCCGACCTGGCGACCGGGTGGCTCAACGACCGGGCCGACACTATGCGCGGCCACGACCGGACCATGCGCGCCTGGAACGACGGGATCTTCGCCGGGGGCACCGTCCAGGCCGACAAGGACCTGAAGGTCGCGTACTGGACCGGCAAGGAGATCGGCGCGCGGCAGCCGACGGAGTACCTGCGGACCGGGCGCGAGCTGCTGAACTACAACGACGAGTACCTGTACTACGTCCTCGGGCAGCCCAACACCTTCGTCTACCCGACCGGGCAGCGCATCTACGAGCAGTGGACGCCCCTCGTCGTCCGCGGCACGAGCCCGGTGTCCAAGGAGTACGACGACCAGATCCTCGGCGCGTCCTTCGCCGTCTGGTGCGACCTCTCGAACTCCCAGACCCAGGACCAGGTGGCGGCGGGCGTCCGGATGCCGCTGCGGGCGCTGACGCAGAAGCTGTGGGACCCGCGCAAGCCCGGCTCGTCCTGGGCCGACTTCAAGGCGCTGGCGGCGAAGCTGGACTGAGCGGGAAGACCCGGGGCGGTGCCCCGGCCGTGCCTGTGGGGTTTCTGGCGGCTTGCGTGTTCCGGTGGCGAACTGCTGTGCGTCTGTGGTGTATTCGGCGCTGGCCGACCGACACACCGGGGGGAGCGGCATGGGCTACTGGGGGTATTTCGTCGTGGGCAGAAGCGAGCAGCCGCTTGCCGAGCTACGCGCGTTGTCCGGCGCGGCGGGCATGACGCTGCACGAGACGGCGGACGGCGGCTGGCAGGTCTGGGAGTACCCGAACGCGCCCGACGGGGGCGCCTCGGACGTGGGGAACATGAACGACCTGGCCGAGGAGACGGGCGCGCCCGCCCTCTTCGGCTATGTCATGGACAGCGACTGCGTGGTCGTCGAGGCGGCCGCGCCCGACAGCGGGGCCTGGACGACCTGTCTGGCCAGGGACGCAATGGCCGGGTACCTGGGCGGGAACGAGGACGGACTGGCCGTCGACGACTTCTTCCTGGAACCGCGCGACGCCGTCGTACGGGCCCTCGCCTGGGCCCGCGAATCGGGCCGTGACGCGTCGGAGGAACGTCTCCTCGACGTGCTCAGTTCCGACGCGAACCCCTCGGCCGAGATGCTGTTCTTCCGGTTCCTGGACCGACTGGGCGTCATCCCCATGTAGATTTCGGCCACTTCGCACTGTGACGTTCCGGCCACTGTGTACGCAGTAAGGGGAAGTGCGGGCTCCGCAACCAGCGGCGGCCCACCGAGGGAGGCGTGATGAGCCTGGTGGAACTGACCGCTCAGGCCGACGAGCTGGGGCTCGCGGCGGGCGGTCTGGCGTGCCTGGACAGGTGCGTGCCCCTGTTGGGCGGCGACGACGAGATCCTGCGCCCCCTGTGGGCGAGTCTCGCGGAGTCCGAGGAGGGGTTCCGGGACTGGGGCGAGTGCGTCGAGCAGGTGCGCGCCAAGCTCTATGTGGCGGACGGCCCGCAGAGCGCCGCGTCGGCGGAGGGCGAGGCCGTCGCGCTGGCCCACCACATGCTCGGCGAGGCCCCGGCGGAGCGGACCGCCGCGAACCTGCGGGAGTGGGCCGACGCCTGCTCGGTCGCCGCGCTGCAGATCCACGGCCTCCTCGACGCCACGGCCCGTGCCGAGTCCGGCGGCGCGGCCTCGGCACGGGACCGGCGCGAGGGGCGTACGCAGGACATGTCGCCGCTCGTCGCCGCCGAACTGCGCCGCCAGGTCAGCGTGCTGGAACTGGTGTCGGCGCACGGTCCGGGGGGTCTGCGCCAGGCGCTGGAGCTGACCACCGAGGGCCGGCGCGTCCTGCGCGCGGTGGTCTCCCGACGGGCCCGCGGACGGGCCTGAGCACCCGCCCCCGCACACGGCCGCCCGCGCGTACGCACGAGGCCGGGACCCTGTTCCGTACAGGGTCCCGGCCTCGTGCGTGTGCCACGTGATGTCTCGCGTGTGCCACGTGATGCCTACGGGGTCAGGACCTGGCCCAGTCGCGTGGCCGTCGCCGTGCCCAGCTGGGTCACGCCGTAGTACGCCGACTTGGCGACGGAGACGCCCGAGGCGGTGCTCGGGAGGTACAGCAGCGTGCCGTTGTACGCGTCCTCGCCCTCCGCGCCGATCAGCAGATGCGCGCGGCCGTGGCCGGAGAAGTCCGTCAGCGAGACGGCCGAACCCAGCTTGTCGTCCTTCTCCGTGGACCCGGGGACACCGGTCGTGTCCTGGGAGAAGGAGAGCGACCCGGTGCCGGTGAGGCCGGTCGAGGCGCCCTTGAGGAGCCAGACCGCGCCCGCGTTGGCCTTGTTGGCGCCGCCGCGGGTGATGTCCTCGTTCGGGGCGCCGGTGAGGACGTCCGCGAAGCCGTCGGCGTTGAAGTCGCCCACGGAGACCGAGGTGCCCAGCGCGTCACCGGACTCGTTGGCGCCCTCGACCCCCGCCGTGCTCTGGGTGATCTTCGTCAGCCCGGTGGTGGTGAAGCCCGTCGACGTGCCCGGGACCATCGTGACCTGGCCGCCGGAGATCGCGCCGGACTCGGAGGCGTACGGCTGGCCGATGACGATGTCGTCGTAGCCGTTGCCGTTCACGTCGCCCGCGGCGATCGAGCGGCCGCCCTTGACGGAGAGCGTGGACACCTTCGACAGGCCCAGCGACTTGGACCCCTTGAACCAGGTGACCTTGCCGGCGCCGGACGCGTCGCGGTAGTTGAGCGCCACGTCCGCGTAGCCGTCCCGGTTGAAGTCACCGGTCGCGGCGTCCGCGTACGCGAGGGCGCCGGAGGCGGTGGTGAGGTCGCCGGCGACCTCGTGGCCGTCGTCGAAGCGGGCCGCCCAGTTGCCGCCCGTACCGGTGGCCGCCGTGAAGACGTCCGCCCTGCCGTCGGCGTTGAAGTCGCCGACCGCGACCGTCGCGCCGAACCGCGCCCCGGTCGGCTCGTAGTCGTCGCCCAGCGCCATGGTGTCCGCGCCGAGGTCGAACTTCGGGCCGTACAGGATCGTCACCGCGCCGCGGTCCGCGTGGCCGGTCGTGTCGTCCTCGCCGGGGGCGCCGATCGCGATGTCCGCGTAGCCGTCGCCGTTGATGTCGCCGAGGGCCGTGGCCGCGCCCCACTGGTCGCCCGACTCGGCGGCGCCCGGAACGTTGGCGGTGCCCTGGTTGAGCTTCACCTTCGAGGCCGATACGGGGCCGTTCAGACCGCCCGGGACGAGGGTGAGCCAGCCGCTGCCCTGCTTGGGCGTGGCGGCGACCAGGTCGCTGATGCCGTCACCGTTGAAGTCGGCGGTCGGGACCGCGGAGTTCCTGGCCGGACTTGAGGCGTACCGGCGGATCTCGCTCAGCTTCGAGTAGAGGTTCTTGCCGGGGCACTCGGTCGCGAAGCCGTCGCGGTGGCCGGAGATCGTGTTCAGCGTGGCCTGCTGGCCCGACTTCCACACCCCCGTGTCGTCGGCGGCGGTCAGGGTGACCTGGCCGCCCGGGTCGCCGCCGTACTGGCCGAGCTTCCACGCGGCGACGCGCGCCACGGACTCCAGGGCGGCCCGGGTCGGCTTGCCCGCGGCCTTCGCCGCGGTGGTGGAGGTGGCGGCGGCGCCCTCGAAGTCACCGAGGACGGCGATGCCCGCCGAGTCGCCGTTGAAGCCGTAGGTGTGCGCGCCGCGCACCGGCAGGTCGATGCCGCCCGCGCGGCCCTCGAAGATCCGGCCGCACTTGTCGACCAGGAAGTTGTAGCCGATGTCGTTCCACAGCTCGGTCTGCACGTGGTACGCCATGATGCCGCGCACCAGCGCCGGGGACTCGGCGCAGCTGTAGTCGTTCGTACCGACCGTGTGGTGGACGAAGACCGCGCTGATCTTGTCGATGTACTCCGGCGCGTCCTTGACCGTCGACTCGGCGGCACCCCACTGGGCGCGGGAGACGATCGGCGGCTGCGTCACGGTGGACGGCGGCGGGGACGGGACCGGGTCGGGGGTCGGGGAGGCCGAAGCGCTCTCCGACGCACTCCCGGAGGCGCTTTGGGACGTGCTTTCGGCGGGTGACGCGGGAGCGCCGGTCGTGTCGGCCGCACCCGTGGGCTCCGCGCCCGCCGAATCCGCCGGGGACGCGGACGCCGAGGCGGCGTCGGACGGGGAGCCGGTCGGATCCTCGGCGACGAAGGCCGCGCTGTCCATCGAGAGACCGGTGGTCGTGCTCAGCGCCTCGTTCCTCGCCTCGGCCGACGTCACGCCCGGGTCCACGAGACTCAGCTCAAGTCCCTTGGGCAGACCGGAAATCGCCGACCCCCCAGCTGCGACCACCCGCGCCTCGACGCCGTCGCTCGGCCCGACCCACAGAGGATCGGACGCGCCGCGCGCCTCCTTGGCGCCGGGTTCCGCCTTGTCGACGGGGTGGAGTTCGAGGTCCAGGTTCTGCCAGCCGGTCCACTCGCCCGAGCCGAGCGCGCGGGTCCGTACCTGGGCGGTGCCGTCGAGTTCGGCCTTCGCGCCGCTCCAGGAGATGCCGAGCAGCGAGAACTGGGCGGTGCTCGTCCGCTCCACCTCGCGGCGCCCCGCGCCGTCGCTGCTCATCGCGAGCTCGTGGACCTTCACGGGCCGCTTGCCGCGCGTGGCGTCCGCCGACGGGTCGTCGCCCGGGTTCGCGACCGCGTACGTCACCGCGCCCGTCGCGGCCAGTACGACGGCTCCTGTCGTCAGCCACGCTCTCCGCTTCAGGCTCAGCGGTTTGTACGCATGGGTCGTCCGGCGACTCAAATGCCCCACCCCTAGATAAGCAGCACAAAAAACCCACCCGTCACAGGGGTGGCTCCTTAATTCAGCGCCGACTCCGGGCGAAACATCACCCAACAAGCTTGTGCGGTACGTCACCCGGAGCTGATCCGACGCTTGGGGCGAGTGGAGGGTTGTACGGATTCCGGTGAATTGCCGCGTGACCTTTGTCACCATGGGGACGTGTGATGTTCGGGTCACCCGGTCCGCTTGGTGTTGCGGACCGGCCGTGGCTCGCGGTCCGGACGTGACCGAGTGAGGGGGCGCCAGACGTGATGGGGACGAGCGCGGAGTCGGAGGAGCCCCCGCGCGGGACCCGCGGGCTCTCGGCCGATCTGCGGATGCGGCAGCACGCGGCCCGGTTCGTCCGGGACGTCACGGCCCGCAACCGGCTGCCGCTGGACTACTCCGTCGCGAGCCTGCGCGTCGTCGACTTCATCGTCGACGGCCTGCGCAGGAGCGGCCGGGACCACGCGGCCGTGGGCCGGGTGCTGTTCGGGCTCGGGGTGTACGCGGGAGAGGTGCTGGTGCGGCGGGCCGGTGCCGCGTGGGTCGAGTTCGACCAGGGGCAGCGGGAGCTGTTCGGCCAGCCGGTGGGCGTACGGATGCCGGACGGGCGCGTGTGGAATCCGCTGGGCAAGGTCGTGAAGCGGTTCGAGGCGGGGGAGCGGGAGTCGCTGCGCACGTTCTATCTGCAGTTGCACGGGCGGGCGCGGGCCGGACCGCCCGGCCTGCCGGGGCGGTCCGGGTGCGCGGAGGCGGGCGGCGCGAGCGACGAGCTGTGACGTTTCCGCGCCCCCCGGCGCAGATGACCTTGAGGGTGTGCGACCGCGTGCGGCCACCGAGGTCCGTCACGGTGGTCCGAACCGGTGCGAACGAGGCAGTGTCAGGCCAGGGAGGGGAGTCCCGCCGCGTGCGGTCGTCCGACGGGGAGCTGGGCCTGGCCGTCGCGCGTGCGCAGCAGGGGGACGAGGACGCCTTCGCGATCGCGTACCGGATCGTGCAGCCCGGACTGCTCGGATATCTGCGGGGCCTGGTCGGCGCCGAGGCGGAGGACGTGGCCTCGGACGCGTGGCTGGAGATCGCCCGGGACCTCGGGCGGTTCCGCGGGGACGGGGCGGGGTTCCGCGGCTGGACCGCGACCATCGCCAGGCACCGGGCGCTCGATCATCTGCGTCGGCAGAAGGTACGCCCGCGGGCGTCCGAGCTGGAACAGGACGTGCTCGACCTGCCCGCCGCCCGGAGCACGGACGACCAGGCCCTGGAGTCCCTCGGCACGCAGTACGCCCTCGAACTCCTGTCGACCCTGCCGCGCGACCAGGCGGAGGCCGTGCTGCTGCGGGTCGTCGTCGGTCTCGACGGTCCGGCGGCCGGGCGGGTCCTCGGCAAACGCCCCGGCGCGGTACGCACCGCCGCCCACCGGGGTCTGAAGCGGCTGGCCCGCCGCCTCGACGCCGAGGGTGTGACGGAAGACGGGCCCCGGACGCTGGGGGAGTCGGGATGAACGGCAGACGGTCCTCCGGCGGCGGAAGTGGATGCGGACATGGGTGAACGAGAGGGCGACGGCACCCGCCCGGACCTCGGTGCCCTGCTCGCCGCCGCCGTACGGGGCGGGGAAGCGGACCCCGATGCGCGCAAGAGGGCGCTCGCCGCGTTCCGGGACGCCCGGGACGAGGGGGCGCACGCGGCGGTCCGCACCCGGCGGCGGGACGACTGGCGGCCCGCGGGCGAGCGGCGCGGCTGGTCGCTGCGGGCGACGCTGGTTGCGTTGGCCGCGAGCGTGACGCTCGGCGGGGTGGCCGTCGCGGCCATCGGCTCGGGCGTGGCCGGACGGGACGACGGGGGCGAGCGGGACGGAACCCGGCGGCCGTCGAGCAGTTCCGCGACCGGTCCCGGAGCCCCTGCCGAGGTCGTCACCCCCGGTGCGTCCGCGTCCGGCCGGACCGACCGGCCCTCCACCGCGCAGGACACCGTGGCCCACTGCCGCGCGTACGACTCCGTGAAGAAGCGTGGCAAGGCCCTCGAATCGACCGCCTGGCAGCGGCTGGTCCGGGCGGCGGGCGGCGAGGACGAGGTGGCGGCGTACTGCGCGGCACGGCTGGCCGAGGCGGAGGAGAAGAAGGACACCAGGAGCGCCAAGGCGGCGGAGAAGGCGGAGAAAGCAGAGAAGGCCGAGGCGAGTGAATCGGCCGAACCGTCGAAGGCGTCGGGCAACGGTGTCACGAAGAACCCGAAGGCGACAAAGGCCACAAAGGCTGCGAAAAGCGCGAAGGGCGAGAAGGGCGGGAGCGGTTGACGGGAAGGGGCGCCGACTCCGCCGATGGCAACGGCCGGGGCCGCCACCCCCCACAGGAGAGGCCCCGGCCGTCGCGCGGCACGGGCCGCGCGGCGGCCCGTACTCTCCTCAGCGCCGACGGTGCGTTTTGTGTCACACCTGACGCCGCAACAAGGTAGTTGCATCTTGTACGGACATGGACGCGCCCCGGTTTCAAGCCGTAACGTGCATTTCGCGCCGGATGCGGGGCAGGACCGCAACCATCGACCGAGAGACCACGACGGAGATGACCCGGCCCGCGTAAGCGGTGTCGGCTGGGCGCGATAAGGGGCGCGGTGCTGGGGGACGACGCGGAGCTGACCGCCGCGGTGCTTGCCGCACAGTACGGAGACGAGACCGCGTTCCGGACTGTGTACCGAGCCGTGCATCCACGGCTGCTCGGGTATGTGCGGACGCTGGTCGGTGACCCGGACGCCGAGGACGTGACGTCCGAGGCCTGGCTGCAGATCGCCCGCGACCTGGAGCGGTTCAGCGGAGACGCGGACCGGTTCCGCGGCTGGGCGGCCCGGATAGCCCGCAACCGCGCGCTCGACCACATACGCATGCGCGGGCGGCGCCCCGCGATAGGCGGCGACGAGAGCGAACTGACCGGCAGGGCCGCCGAGTCCGACACCGCGGGTGAGGCCATCGAGGCGCTCGCCACGGGCCGCACCCTCTCCCTCATCGCCCAGCTCCCACAGGACCAGGCGGAAGCCGTCGTGCTGCGTGTCGTCGTCGGCCTCGACGCCAAGACCGCCGCGGACACCCTCGGCAAACGGCCCGGCGCCGTCCGCACGGCGGCGCACCGCGGACTCAAGCGCCTCGCGGAACTGCTCGGCGCGGACCCGGAGGAGGCCGCTCCGGAATCCGTGGGCTCCCTGGCCTCGGTACCCCAGCAGAGACCCCCGCACACGGAGCCGCGTACCCGTGCGGTGACGTCGGCCGGTGTGACGCATACGCCTTCGCGTACGCAGAAGGACATGTGATGGCCGACGAGCGCTCTGTCTTCCCGGGGGACGATCCCACGCCACCCGGCCGGTGGCTGGACCGTGACGCGGCGGAACGGCTGCTGCGCGGAGAACCGCTCGAAGCCGTCGACGCCGACATCCGCGCCCAGGCCGACCGGCTCGCCGAGGCGCTCGGCGAACTGGGCGGGGCGCGTGCGACGGGCGCCGCGCCTGCCGCCGAGGACGCGGTGGACGCCAAGGACGCCGTGGGCGCGCCCGGTGCCGAATACGCGCCGATCGGCGCTGCCGGTGACCGCGGCGCCGAACTCCCGGGCGAGGAGGCCGCGTTGGCCGCCTTCCGCTCGGCGCGCTCCGGCCGGGGCGAGGAGACGGTCTTCGCCGGGCCCGCCCGTACGCGGCCCTCGGCGCCCTTCCCGTCCCCGTCGTCCCCCACGTCCCTGGGAGCCTCCCTGGACGCGGGACTCGTCCGGCTGGGCCGTTTCACCCCGGACCGGCGCGCCCGCTCGCCATGGAGCCGCCCGGTGCGCTTCGGGCTCGCCGCCGCGCTGGCCGCCGGGATGATCGGCGGGGTCGCCGTGGCCGCCACCGCCGGTGTCCTGGCCTTCGGCGGGGGCGGACCGGAACCGGGCACCTCCGCGACGGCCGACGTCACGCAGGACCGCCCGCTGCGCACGCCGTCCCCCGAGGCGACCCGACGCGGCGACGACCCGCGGCCCGAGGGCAGCGCCGGCGCACCGACCGGCGGGAGCTCGGCCCCGGCAGGCGAGGCGCCCGAGGGCACGGGCACCGGCGCACAGCCCGACTCCGACGACACCGGCCGCCAGAACCGGCAGGGCCAGCGGTGGGCCAGGATCGCCTCGGCCTGCCGTGACATCCGCGACGGCAAGGACCTCGACGCCGGGCGCAGACGCACCCTGGAGGACGCGGCCCGGGGCGCCGAGCAGGTGCAGAAGTACTGCAAGGGCATCCTGAAGGCCTTGAACCACCGGGACTTCGACGACGACTGGAGCGACGGTTCCGGGCACAGCGACTCCGGCAGGGGCGACGACGGCCAGGGCGACGACCGCGGCGGCGACGGCGGGAACGGCGGCGGCAACGGCGGCGGCAGCGGTGAGGGTGGTGACGGCGGCGGTGACGGCCCGGGCGGTGACGACCGCGGCCACATAGGGACGGGTACGTTCCGGGGCGACGGGGGCAAAGCGGCCCCGACCCCGCGGGTCAGTGCCCTCGCGGAACTGACCGGCCGCTTCTGACCTGCGATTCCGTTCGCTCTACACGGGTGTGCCGTCCCGGTGTGACGTTTTCAGCCGCCCCGACGCAGTACTAAGCGAGCCGACTGGTCATCGGCTGTCGCACGAGCCGGGGTTCCCCCCGTACTCACGGCTCAGTGCACAAAAGGCGCGGGCGGGACACGTTCCCCGGTCCCGCCCGCGCCCGCACACCTTCTCCGCCGCCCGGCGCTCACCAGTAGATGACGACCTTGTCGCCGTCCCTCACCTGCGCGAACATCGCCGCGATCTTCCCCTCGTCCCGTACGTTCACACAGCCGTGCGAGCCGCCGTAGTAGCCCGTCCCCGCGAAGTCCGCGGAGTAGTGGACCGCCTGGCCGCCGCTGAAGAACATCGCGTACGGCATGGGTGAGTCGTAGAGCGTCGACACATGATGGCGCGACTTGAAGTAGACGTTGAAGACACCTTCGCGGGTGGGTGTGTACTGCGCGCCGAAGCGCACCGCCATCACCGAGACCGTGCGGCCGTCGATCATCCAGCGCAGGGTGCGGCTGGTCTTGCTGATGCACAGCACCCGGCCCGTCATACAGCGCGGGTCCGGTTTCGCGGCCGGCTGGCCGCCCGACGCGTACAGGTCCCACTTGCCCGGCTCGCGGGTCATCCCCAGCAGCCGCTGCCAGGTCACCGAGTCCGTGGTGCCGGTCCTCGGCAGGCCGCGCTTGCCCTGGAAACCCTTGACCGCGTAGACCGTCGAGGCGTCGTACGTGCCCGTGGGGCCCTCGTAGAGCCACAGCACCTGGCGCAGCCGGGCCTGCAGCTCCCGTACGTCCCCGCCCCGGTCGCCCGGCGACCACAGGACCTCGGGCGCGGGCTGCCCGGCGGAGGCGGGCGGCTTGGCGTCCGGGGTGCGGCCGGCCGGTGGCGAGGAGCCCGCGGACGACGACCCGCCGGCGGGCGGCGAGGCGGCCGGTGACGTGCCCGGCGGGCCCGCGGGCTGGATGGTGCACCCGCTCACCACGGTGAGCGCCGCCAGTGCCGTCGCCGCCGCGACCGATCTCCACACACCTGATGTACGCATTTGAACCCCCCGCCGCTCATCGATCCGGTGACCGATGTGCCGTGGTGACATCCGAGCGGCCGTCTCATCCCGCAGAACTCCATCCTGCGCTGTCATACCCGGATGCGACACTGCCTCCCATGCTTGGCGTAACCGATCTCCCCACCTATCTCGTGGGCCTCGTGCTGATTGTCCTGCTGCCGGGGCCGAACTCGCTGTATGTGCTGTCCGTCGCCGCGCGGCGCGGTGTCCGGACCGGGTATCGGGCCTCCGCCGGTGTCTGGTGCGGTGACGCCGTGCTGATGACGCTGTCCGCGGCCGGTGTCGCGTCCCTGCTGCAGGCCAACGCCCTGCTGTTCGGGATCGTGAAGTACGCGGGAGCCGGGTATCTCACCTGGCTGGCCTTCGGGATGCTGCGGGCCGCGTGGCAGATGTGGCGGACCCGGCGGGAGCGGGGCGGGGCCGAGGAGACCGTCCCGCCGGCCGTCGAGGAGCGGCCCTTCCGGCGGGCGCTCGTCATCAGCCTGTTCAACCCGAAGGCGATCCTGTTCTTCGTGGCCTTCTTCGTGCAGTTCGTCGACCCCGGTTACGCGTACCCGGCCCTGTCGTTCGTCGTGCTCGGCGCCTTCGCCCAGCTCGCGAGCGTCCTCTATCTCAGCGCGCTGATATTCGGCGGTACGAAGCTGGCGGCGGCCTTCGAGCGGCGCAGGCGGCTCTCCGCGGGAGCCACCTCCGCCGCCGGCGCGCTCTTCCTCGGTTTCGCCGTGAAGCTGTCGCTCGCCAGCTCCGTCTGACCGGGACCCCCTCGGGGCAGCCCTAGAGAACACCTGCGCGCGCCGCGTACTCCGCCAGGCCGTGCGTCGGCTCGCCCGATGCGCCCGGCTCGCCCGCCCAGCCCACGTAACCGTCGGGGCGGACGAGGAACATCCCGGTGCCGTACGCCTCGTAGGCGGGGAAGCGGACCGTGCGGACGCCGGGGAGGTCCGGCACCTCGGTGTCCGTGCTGCCGACCGTGAGCAGGGTCCAGTGCGGGCCCCGGAAGGCGTCGAAGAGGCGGGTTCCGGACCGGGTGCCGTCCGGCGCGCGGTCGCCCGCCCGCAGGGCCTCCTCGGACAGGTCCGCACGTGTCTCCACCGCCAGCGCCGAACCCCGGTAGCCGAGGCCGAGCTGCTGGGTGGCCGCGCCGCGCCGCACCTCGCCGCGGTGGACGCCGGTGGACAGGCCCAGCATCTGGGCGGCGACGGGCATCCGCTCCTCCTCGTAGGAGTCGAGGAGGGCGGCCGGGGCGGACCCCCGCAGCACGGCCGCGAGCTTCCAGGCCAGGTTGTAGGCGTCCTGGACGCTGGTGTTGAGGCCCTGGCCGCCCGCGGGCGAGTGGACGTGGGCCGCGTCGCCCGCCAGGAAGACGCGCCCGTCCCGGAACCGGTCCGCCATCGCGGCACGCGGCCGGAACTCGGAGGCCCAGCGGACCTCGGTCACAGCGTCCGCGGACAGATGCGTGCGCGTGGCGACCAGCTTGCGGATGCCGTCGAGGGACAGGTCCGGCTCGGCGGACGGGTCCGCGAAACCGGCCGCCAGCTGGAAGTCCTCGGTGTGGGGGAGGGGGCAGATCCCCAGGAAGCCGCCCTGCAGGCCCGGGCCGGCCTCGGTGGGCGGGAAGAAGTGCCAGTTGTCGCGGTCGAGTCCGGTGACGCGGATGTCCGCGACCATCGCCGGAGCCGGGTCCACGGTCTCGCCGGTCATCGTGATGCCCAGCGCGCGCCGCACGGCCGACCGGCCGCCGTCCGCGGCGACGGCGTAGCGGGCGCGCACCGGGGCGCCGGAGGCGAAGCTCGCCGTCACTCCGTCGGCGTCCTGGGCGAGGCCCACCAGTTCCCGGCCGAAGGCGACGCCGCCGCCCAACTCCGTCAGGCGCGCGTACAGGATCTCCTGTGTCCTCCACTGCGGCACCATCAGCGCGAAGCCCGCGTACGGGTCGGCCTCCGTCGCCTCGACCTCGTCGAACATCCGGTGCTCGCCCTGCCGCTGCCCGTCCTTCCAGATCATCCCGACGGGGTACGTGCCGCCGCCGGCCCGGAGCGCGTCCAGTACGCCGAGGTCGTCGAAGACCTCCTGGGTGCGCGGCTGGATCCCCTTGCCCCGTGAGCCGGGGAAGAGGGCGGCGGACCGCTCCACGACGAGGGCGCGTACGCCGTGCCGGGCGAGGTCGAGCGCGAGGGCGAGTCCGGTGGGGCCCGCGCCCACGATCAGGACGTCGGTCCCGGCCGGTACGGCTGCGGTGTCCACGGCGGTGTCCGCAGTGGTGTGCGTGACGGCGTTCACGGGGATCTCCTTAACGTCGTTAAGTTCCATGCGTCGAGGATGCACTTAACGGCGTTAAGCTGTCAAGCGGAGACCTCCGGATAGGGTGCGAGCGTGGCTGTAGGGAAGATCGACCGAGCGCTGGTGGCCGACACGGCCCTGCGTCTGCTGAACGAGGTCGGGCTCAACGGCCTCAGCCTCCGCGTCATCGCCAAGGAGCTGGACGTCAAGGCGCCCGCCCTCTACTGGCACTTCAAGGACAAGCAGGCCCTGCTGGACGAGATGGCGACGGAGATGTACCGGCGGATGATCGCCAGTACCCCGATCGCGCCGGGCACGGACTGGCGCGAGCGGCTGCTCGCCGCGAACCGGGGACTGCGTGCCGCGCTGCTCAGCTACCGCGACGGGGCCAAGGTCTTCAGCGGCTCACGCTTCACCGGCACCGAGCACGCCGCCCAGATGGAGGAGAACCTGCGCGCCTTCGTGGACGCCGGGTTCACCCTGAGGCAGGGGGTACGCGCCTTCACCACCGCGTACCTGTACACGCTGGGCTTCGTCACCGAGGAGCAGGGCGTGTATCCCCTGCCGGGGGAGCGCCGCGAGGGCTACGACGTGGACGCGCGCGCCGAGATGCTCGCCGACCATCCCCTGTCGGCGGCGGCGGGCTCGGTGATCTTCGAGGGGTACGACGAGGGATTCGAGGAAGGGCTCATGCTGCTGCTGGCCGGGATCGAGGCACGCTGTGGAAAAGCCTGAGACGCACGGCCGCCCCGACCCGGAACCGGTCGGCGGTGCGGCATCCGCCGACGGGGCGGAACCGGCCGAAGCGCAGAAGCCGGCCGAGGGGGCGGAACCGGCGGACGGGCCCGACGCGGGCGCCTCGCTCGCCGACTTCGTCCCCGACCCCGCCGTCCGTGCCGAACTCGCCCGCCGGATGTCCGAACTCGCCGACCTCGTCGACGAGGCCGGCGACGCGCTCGGCGAGATCCTCCAGGACGTTCAGCGCGGCTTCGACAGCGCCGAGCGCAGCCGCGGGGTCAACCGGTCCTCGACATAGCGGGTCAGCAGCCAGGCCAGCGTCAGCATCGTCGCGACCGTCAGCAGCGCCGTCGCGTACGACGGAAGGCCCAGGCCCTGGTGGTAGGCCTTGATGGCGACCCAGCCCAGGTGCTCGTGGACCAGGTAGAAGGGGTAGGTCAGCGCCCCGGCCACCGTCAGCCACGGCCAGTTCGCCCGGTTCAGCCAGCCCAGCGCGACCGCGCCGACCGCCACGAAGCCCAGGGTGACGACGAGGATGATCCCGGTCGAGCTGCGGTCGGAGAAGAACCGCGGGTCGGGCGCGTGCCACAGCCCCGCCACCGCGTAGTGCTGGCCGATCAGCCAGCTCACGATCACGATGCCCCAGGCGTACGCGTCGCGCCGGTCGCGGTGGACGAGGTACAGGCCGATGCCGCCGATGAAGAACGGTGCGTACTCGGGCATCAGGATCAGATCGAGCAGCGGCTCGTGCGCCGCCTGGGCGATCGCCGCGGCCAGGGTCCAGCTCGCGCAGAACAGGATCACGCGCTGCCGGGTCGCCCCGGGCAGGACCACGCAGAGGGCGAACAGCGCGTAGAAGCGGACCTCGGCCCAGAGCGTCCAGCAGACGCCGAGCACCCGGTCGGCGCCCAGCGGTTGCTGCATGAGCGTCAGGTTCAGCAGCGCGTCACTGGGCGAGACGGCGTGGTACGCGACCACCGGCAGCGCGAAGACGGCCGTGACGATCACGATCGCCGCCCAGTACGCGGGCATCAGCCGGGAGACCCGCGAGGCGAAGAACGAGCGCAGGCTCCGTCCCCAGCCGCTCATGCAGATCACGAAGCCGCTGATCACGAAGAAGATCTGCACGCCCAGGCAGCCGTACGCGAACCAGGTGTGGAGCGTGGGGAACTGGAGCTGCGGCGAGGTGCCCCATGCCTGTGTCACCTCGCCGTCCCGGCCGCCGTAGTGGTACGCGGCGACCATCAGGGCGGCGATCAGCCGAAGCCCGTCCAGCGCGCGCAGCCGCGGGGCGTGCTTCCTGGGAACTATCCGGGGAGGGACGGAGGAGCTGTCGCCCGCCTCGGTGGAGGGACCGGCCCCGGGAGAGGAGCCCGCCCCCGGAGAGGACGTCGGGGCGGGCGAGGATTCCACGGTGCTCATCCGAGAGTGGCCCTCTTCAGGGATCGGGCGCGCTTGGCCACTCGACGGACCGTCGCGTTGCGCGGGATGAAGGCGAGCTGCGCCGGGACCGCGCCGGGCAGCCCCAGCGAGGTCAGCCGTCGCCGCTTGAAGTACCGCCAGGTGTGGTCGTTCAGACGCCGCGTCAGATACTGCTCGGCGCCCGGCCGGGTGTCCGGGTAGATCTTGGGCTGCATGGCGAAGCCCACGGCCCGTACCAGCTCGGACAGTTCCTCGGCGGTCATGCCTCGGCGCTGCTCGGTGACCGCCGCGCCGTCCGTCAGCTCCGGCAGCAGCGCGTCCACGATCGTGACGGGGACGCGGTTGCTGTTCTCGTACGGGGTGAGGCGTTCCAGGAGGGGTTCGGTACCGATGCGGGCGACCGGGAGGCCGTACAGCGCGGAGGCCGTGAGCAGGGCGGTGGAGAAGCAGCCCACGACCAGCGCGGGACGCATCCGCTGGTAGAGCACCTCGGCGAGGACCGGGGTGTCGAGCACCGTGAGGTCGGCGCCGATCCGCTCGGCCTCCTTCTCCAGGGCGCGCGACCAGCGGGCCGGCGCGCTGGGGTGCGGCTTGAACACGATCCGGGCGTGCCCGAGTGCGACGGCGCCCTTGAGCATCCGTACGTGCAGGTCCTCCTCCTCCTCGGCGGTGAGGATGCCGAGGGCGGAGAGGTACTGGCCGAGCAGCAGCGCCGGTTCGTCGATGGCGGGCAACTCGTCGCCCGTCTTGACGAGTTCGGTCAGGACCTCGGTGAAGACCTCGGTCGGCACGATCTCCGGTCCGACGCCGAACTCCGTGAGGAGCAGGGGAGTGAGGCCCGGCACCAGGTCGAGGTGGAGGAGCCGGTCGATCCGCGTGCCGACCAGCGGGTCGATCTTGCTGCGGGTCGGGCCGTAGCTCATCAGGCCGTCGGCGTACACGGTGACGGGGGCGCCGGTGAAGATCTGGGTGAGGCCGAGCGCCGGGTTCACCTGGATCGACTCGACGACCAGCTCGACGTCGTCGTCGCCGAGCCCCCAGGCGAGCCGCAGATGCCGCTCCCACAGCGGTACGTCGTCGGGCCGCGGGGCCCAACCGCCCGGGTGGAACGGGGAGATGGTCTCGTTCCACGAGATCACGTCGTCGAAGCGGCCGCGCAACTGCGTGAAGCCGGGCATCTCGTCGACGCCGGGTGTCGTCTCCGGGGTCGCCGCGTTGTTGGAGACCAGCAGGACGCGCCGGTCCGCGGGACGGAAGCAGCCGGCGTCGACGGCCGCGGCGAGCGTCGCCGTGCCGTACAGCGTCGACGCCATGAAGATCTGGGTCCTCACGCGGACACCCCCGCGGCCGCCGGCCGGCGACGCAGCCGACGCAGTCGCGTCGCGCGCTGTATGTCCATGGAGTCGAGGGCGTCATCGAGGACGTCCTGCGGCATACGCCGCAATGCGACGGCACTCATCGACTTCAGTTTTCGTGCCACGGGCGGCTCGAACCTTTCGATGGATCCCAGGTGATGGGAAATAATCGCACAGTAGGTCCGCACGGCCTTCGGCAGGAGTTTATCCGCGTCCCGGTCCTGCGCCGTTTCGCTTACCACCTGGTCGAACGCGCGAATGAAATCCAACTGCCGTACGTCACCGATCTGCGTCAGTGAGGAGGCGACACCGCGACGGTAGAACACCCCGAGCAGGCCCACCGTGGCGAACGATTCCGCCTCCCGGTGCAGCTTCCAGATCCACGGCCGGTCCTCGGCCGTGCGCAGCCCGTCGGTGAAGTGCAGCAGGCCCCGGTCGGCCAGTCTGCGGTGGTAGATGCCGGCCCACGCGTACGCGTAGTCGACGGAGGTGGAGCGGTCGGCGGGCAGGATCGCCTCGCGCGGATCGAGGACGACACCGCGCCTGCCGTACGGCACACGGTGGATGGTGCGGGCCCGCGCGGTGCACTGGACATGGTCCGTGCGCACGAAGTCGCAGCCCAACTCCTCGATGGAGGCGAGCAGTTGCTCGTAATAGCCGGGGGCGAGCCAGTCGTCCCCGTCGAGGAACGTGAGGTACTCGCCCTGTGCCGCGTCGATGCCGGTGTTGCGCGCGGTGGCCAGTCCTCCGTTCTGCTCGTGTCTGACATGCACCGCGCCCGGGAGCTCGCGCTCCGCGCGCGCGAGGATGTCCGGCGTCTCGTCGCGGGAGCAGTCGTCGACGAGAATGAACTCGAAGTCGTCGCGTGCGTTCGCACGCAGACTCTTCAGGGTGTCGGGCGCATATTGCTGCACGTTGTAGAACGGCACGATGACGGAGAGCTTGACCACCCACGTGACGTTAGGCGGCGGCCCGGCATTCGTCTTGACCGCCGGTGAGATGTCAGGTGAACGACACGTGGCGGAATGGTGAACCGGGCCTTATTGCGGGCGGATCCGGGGCCGCATCGCCATTCGGCGGTGTGCTGTTAACCCTTTGTTGTATTTCGGTTGGGCCGGTGATCGGAATCGCTTCCTAGCGTCTTCGGTGTGCCAGCAAGTACCACGAAGTCCCTGCGAGTGGCCGTCCTCGCCGATTCCGACACCCGGTGGAAATGGGGCGCGCTCACCGCGAACCGTATCGCACCGGCCGATTCGGACATCAGGCTCGACGGCTACCTCCTGAGGGGCCGTGCGACCCCCACCGCCCGACAGCTCGAAGAGGTCGGCGTGCGCGCCGACTCCCTCCGGGAGGTCACCTCCGTGGAGTTCCTCCGGGAGATGGCCCGCGAGGAGGCCGCGTACGACGTCCTCGTGCTGTCCCTCGTCGGGGGCGGCGTCCAGGCGATGCTCCACGGGCTCTCCCACCAGTGGCGGGAGCGCGCGGCGACGGGCAGCACGAAGCGGCCCGTGGTCGTCACCGGCTATGTCGGCGTCGTCTACGAGAAGCTCGCCGACGGACTGCTCCTGCGGCACGGCGCGGACCTCGTCCTCGCCAACTCCCGCCAGGACGCGGACCGTTTCACCGCCGTGTACGAGGGAGTGGGCGCCGACGCCTCCTCGGTGACCGAGGTCGCCCTGCCGTTCCTCGGCGGCGACCCGTACGAGAAGCACGACCCCTACACGGTCGTCTTCGCCGCGCAGCCCTCCGTCCCGGAGAGCCGCAAGGACCGTACGTACCTGCTGAACCGGCTCGTCCAGCACGCCAGGCTGCACCCGGACCGCGAGGTCCTGCTGAAGCTGCGGTCCAAGCCGGGCGAGCACACCACCCACATCGAGGAGCAGCCCTACCAGCGCCTCGCGGAGCGGATCCCCGGCGGCCTGCCCGCCAACCTCCGCCTCGTGTACGGGCACATGGGCGAGGTCCTCGACCGTACGGACCTGCTGGTCACCGTCAGTTCCACGGCGGCCCTCGAATCGCTGCACCGGCGGATCCCCACCGTGGTCCTCACCGACCTCGGGGTGCGCGAGTCGCTCGGCAACCACCACTTCGTGGGCTCCGGCTGCCTCGCCTCCTGGGACCAGCTGGACGACGGGCACGTCCCGTCGCCCGACGAACGGTGGGTCGCCCGCCAGGGCGTCGCCGCCGGGGGGTCCGACACCGGTTCCACCGCCGGGAGTTCCGCGGCCGAGGGCGGCTCGTACGAGACGGCCTTCGACACGGCCCGCGAGCGGATCGCCGGGCTGCTCGCCGGGGGCACGCTGCCCGCCCTCGCCCCCTACTACACGCCCGTCACCGCGCCCGGTTACCTGCCCGGCATCCTCGCCCGCCACCACCTCGCGCCGGACGGCAGTCCGCTGCCCGGCGCGCCCGACGCCGACCGGGAGCCGGGGGCCGTGCGGCAGATCGTGCGGCGCGCTGCGCGCGGCGCGTACCGGCACGGGGTGCAGCGGGTGGCTCCGGTCATCCGGCGGATGGGGGAGCTGTGACGTTCCGCTCCGCGGCGGGGGCCGGTTTGAAGCCGCGGGTCCGTCGTGGCTGGGCGCGCAGTTCCCCGCGCCCCTATCGGGGCTCCACGCGATCGTCGATCAAGGAGTACAGGTCATGACCAAGTCCGAAGCCGGGCGGTTGAAGTCCGTGCCGCGTGTGCTCGCGGTGATCCCGGCCCGGGGCGGGTCCAAGGGTGTTCCCGCCAAGAACCTGCTGCCCGTCGGCGGTGTGCCGCTGGTCGCCCGCGCGGTGCGCGAGTGCCGCGCGGCCCGGCTGGTGACGGACGTCGTGGTCTCCACCGACGACCAGGCGATCGCCTCCGCCGCCCGCGAGGCGGGCGCCGAGGTCGTACTGCGGCCCGCCGCCATCGCCGGCGACACCGCGACCTCCGAGGCGGCCGTCCTGCACGCCATGGACGCCCACGAGGCCCTGCACGGCGCCGGCGTGGACGCCGTACTCCTCGTGCAGTGCACCAGCCCCTTCATCATCCGCGAGGACATCGACGGAGTGGCCGGCGCGGTCGTGGAGAACGGCGCGGACACCGCACTGACCGTGGCGCCCTTCCACGGGTTCATCTGGCGGGACGCCGACGACGACCCGGCCGCGGTCGACACCGGACTGACCCGGTCCGTCGGCGGCGGCACCACGGTCGCCAACACCACCGCCACCGACGGCGGTTACGGCGTCAACCACGACAAGTCCTTCCGGCCGCGCCGCCAGGACCGGCCCCAGGACCTCCTGGAGACCGGCGCCGCGTACTGCATGAACGCGGCCGGACTGCGCGAGCACAGGCACCGCTTCTTCGGGCGGACGGAACTCGTGCGCACCGACCCCGCGCGGGTCCTGGAGATCGACGACCCGCACGACCTCGCCCGCGCCCGTGCCCTCGCGCCGCTCTTCGACGCGCACCGGCCCGGCGCCCTCCCGACCGCGCAGGACATCGACGCGGTCGTCCTCGACTTCGACGGCACCCAGACCGACGACAGGGTGCTGATCGACTCCGACGGAAAGGAGTTCGTCTCCGTGCACCGCGGGGACGGACTCGGTATCGCGGCCCTCCGCAGGAGCGGCCTGTCGATGCTGATCCTTTCCACGGAACAGAACCCGGTCGTCGCCGCCCGCGCACGCAAGCTCAAGATCCCCGTGCTGCACGGCATCGACCGGAAAGATCTCGCACTGAAGCAGTGGTGCGAGGAACAGGGCATCGCGCCCGAGCGCGTGCTCTACGTCGGCAACGACGTCAACGACCTCCCGTGCTTCGCCCTCGTCGGCTGGCCCGTGGCGGTCGCGAGCGCCCACGACGTCGTACGCGGCGCCGCACGCGCGGTCACCACCGTCCCCGGTGGCGACGGCGCGATCCGGGAGATCGCCAGCTGGATCCTCGGCCCCTCTCTCGATTCCCTCGACAAGTAAGGAACTTCCTCACCATGAGCTCCAACTCCCGTCTGCGCACCTTCGGTTCCAAGACCGCAGGACCCGGCCACCCCGTCTACGTCGTCGGTGAGATCGGCATCAACCACAACGGCGACCTGGAGAACGCGTTCAAGCTGATCGACGCGGCCGCCGAAGCCGGCTGCGACGCCGTGAAGTTCCAGAAGCGCACCCCCGAGATCTGCACCCCGCGCGACCAGTGGGACATCGAGCGCGACACCCCCTGGGGCCGGATGACCTACATCGACTACCGCCACCGCGTGGAGTTCGGCGAGGACGAGTACCGCCAGATCGACGAGTACTCCAAGTCGAAGAACATCGCCTGGTTCGCCTCCCCGTGGGACACCGAGGCCGTCGCCTTCCTGGAGAAGTTCGACGTCCCGGCCCACAAGGTCGCCTCCGCCTCCCTGACCGACGACGAGCTGCTGCGCGCGCTGCGCGCCACCGGCCGCACGGTCATCCTCTCCACCGGCATGTCGACGCCGAAGCAGATCCGCCACGCGGTCGAGGTCCTCGGCAGCGACAACATCCTGATGTGCCACGCCACGTCGACGTACCCGTCCGTCGCCGAGGAGCTCAACCTCCGCGTCATCAACACCCTCCAGGCCGAGTACCCGAACGTCCCGATCGGCTACTCCGGTCACGAGACGGGCCTGCAGACCACGCTCGCCGCGGTCGCCCTCGGCGCCACCTTCGTCGAGCGCCACATCACCCTCGACCGCGCGATGTGGGGCTCCGACCAGGCCGCCTCCGTCGAGCCGCAGGGCCTGACCCGCCTGGTGCGCGACATCCGCACCATCGAGGCCTCCCTCGGCGACGGCGTCAAGAAGGTCTACGAGTCCGAGCTGGGCCCGATGAAGAAGCTGCGCCGCGTCTCGGGCGTCGTCGCCGAGGCCGAGATCGCCGCCGCCGCGGGCGAGCCCGTCGCCGTCTGACCCACGCTCCACCCTTCGTCACTCCCACCCCTACCGATTCCAGGGAAGCGACGGTCGTACGTCGATGAGTCCCCACGCCGGGTCCACCGGCCCCCAGTCACCCGCCACGCTGGCTTTCGTGGAAAGCCCGGTGCAGCTCCTGAACGTCCTGGAGTGGGCGCACGCGCACGCCCTGAAGGCGGCGGCCCTCAGGAGCACCGGCGAGACCTCCGGACCCCCGGGTCCGGAACTGGGAGCCGGCCGGCCCGGCGGAACCGGAAGGTTCGGCCGCTCCGGCAGGCCCGGCGGGTCGGGCAGGCCCGGCGGGCCCGGCAGGACCGAGGGCGCCAGGCCGGGAGAGGCCGGTACCGGCCTCACGCTCGTCGTCCTGTCGCCCACCGACCCGATGACCCGCGGGCAGCTCAGACGGATGGCGGAACTGGCCAGGGACGAGGGGTACGACGTGCGGTGGGAGGAGGCGCGGGGCGGCACGACCGCGCCCTTCCACACGGTCGGCGGACTCGCGCCGCTGCTGCGGCGCGCACGGCGCATCGTGATGGGCGACCCCTTCTCGCGGTACGTGCAACTCCTGCTGACCATCACCCGCGCCCGCGACCTCGTCGTCGTGGACGACGGGACCGCGACCATGGAGTTCGTCTCCCAGCTGGCGCGCGGTGAACGGCTGGTGCGCTGGCACCGGCGCGGCGGGCGCCCCGGGGCCCGGGACCTGGTCTTCGCACCGGTCTCGGCCCGGGCCCGCCGCCGGCTCACCCCCGGCGCCGGACGCCGGGTGGAGATCTTCTCCTCCATGCCGATCGACGAGACGCCCGAGGGCGTCGACGTCTCGGCCAACGACTTTGCGTGGACCCGGGCCCGCTTCGGCCCGCCCCGCATCACCAAGGGCGCCGACCTGGTCGGCACGTCCCTGGTGGAGACCGGGGTCGTCGACCCCGACCGCTACCTCGAAGCGGTGAAGGGGCTGGCCGGCACCTACGGGGCCACCCGCTACTTCGCCCACCGCAGGGAGAGCCCCGAGAAGCTGCACCGGCTGGCCGTCGAGACGGGCCTGGAGATCGTCCGCCCGGACCTCCCCCTGGAACTGATCGCCCGCCGGGGCCCCATCGGCCGCACGATCCTCAGCTTCCCCTCCACGGTGGTCCACACCCTGCCGCTCGCACTGGCCGGCACGGACGTCAAGGTCGCCGTCTTCGACATCGACCCGGCCTGGCTCACGGAGAACGCCTCCCCCCGGGCCCAGGGCTTCCTCTCGGGCGTCACGGACACGGCCCGCGACGCCCACCGGCTGTCGGCGATCACGGCCACCTGAGCCGGTTCCCGCCGTGGCGCCGACCGGCAGGGGCGTCCGGCAGCTGAACGGAACCGATCAGGCGCCCGTATGCGTGGTATGCGTAGAGAGCCTGTTTCCGGGGACCCGGGAATGGGCGTCGCCGCTCGGAGGTTTTCCCACAAGGAAGGCCGGATCCGGTATCCGCCTGGGCAGGCGTGGGAGCCGCTGGTCCGAAAAGCCGGGCGAGTGTACCCAAGCCAGTCCATTTGTATGCGCCACGCGGCTAGATTTCCTGTCCCGAACGAGTTGAAGTTTTGTTGATCGCAGGGCAGTTGGTCGTCGCGTCGCCCTACCCTTCAGAGGGTGAACCAACTGATGTCGCAAGAGTCCGAGGCCGATTCGTCCGGGGAAGCGTCGATCGGGGAGGAGCCGTCCGAGGGGGCAGCGCTTCCCGGTGTGCTGTCGGAGGCGCTGCGCGCCGAACTGGTCGCGTTCCGACGCGACTTGCACATGCACCCCGAGCTGGGCAACCAGGAGTTCCGCACCACCGCCGCGATCAAGGAGCGGCTGGAGAGGGCCGGTCTGCGGCCCCGCGTGCTCGACACCGGAACCGGGCTCATCTGTGACATCGGCGTACCGGACCCCGCGCTTCCGATGCTCGCCCTGCGCGCCGACATCGACGGACTGCCCATCCCGGACATGAAGAGCGGCTGCGCCTACCGCTCGACCGTGCCCGACCGCGCCCACGCCTGCGGACACGACGTGCACACGACCGTCGTCCTGGGCGCCGCGCTCGTCCTCGCCGACCTGTACGACCGGGGTCTCCTCGACCGGGCCGTACGCCTGATCTTCCAGCCCGCCGAGGAAGTGCTGCCCGGCGGCGCCCCCGACGTCATCAAGAACGGCGGCCTCGACGGCGTCGGCCGTATCGTCGCCGTCCACTGCGACCCGCGCGTGGACGCCGGACGCATCGGCCTGCGGTACGGGCCCATCACCTCCGCCTGCGACCGGGTCGAGGTCTCCCTGGACGGGCCCGGCGGGCACACCGCCCGGCCGCACCTGACCACCGACCTCGTCACCGCCGCCGCCCGGGTCGCCGTCGACGTGCCGGCCGTCGTCGCCCGGCGGGTCGACGCCCGCTCCGGACTCTCCCTGACCTGGGGACGCATCGAGTCGGGGCACGCCTGCAACGTGATCCCGCAGCACGCCGAACTCTCCGGGACCGTACGGTGCCTGGACCTCGCCGCCTGGCACGCCGCCCCCGACCTGGTGCACGCCGCGATCGACGAGGTCGCCACGCTCCACCGGGCCAAGTCCGAGATCAGCTACGTACGCGGGGTGCCGCCGGTCGTCAACGAGCCGGGCGCCACCGATCTGCTGCGCGCGGCGATGACCGCCCGGCTCGGGGCGAACTCCGTGGAGGACACCGAGCAGAGCCTGGGCGGGGAGGACTTCTCCTGGTACCTGGAGCAGGTGCCCGGCGCCATGGCCCGCCTCGGGGTGCGCACGCCGGGCGAGCGCACCGTGCGCGACCTGCACCAGGGTGACTTCGACGCCGACGAATCGGCCATCACGGTGGGCGTCGAGATGTTCACCGCCGCCGCCCTGCTGCAGGCGCGCGGCTGAGGGGGCGACGCCGGGCAACCGGTGATCCACGGACGAAGGGGTGCCCCGTTCGGTACCCCTTCGTCCCCTTGTGTCACTCGTACGTAACCGGCGGCGGACGTTCGTAACCGGCCGTCGGCACGAATCGATAACGGCAGTGAAGAACCCCGTTCCCCTCCCCTTCTACGCGCGTTACTGTGCGCCGCAGTCAGCGTCGGCAACGGCGCCGTTGGGGAATGTAAGGGGTGCACTCTCATGCGTCGGATCTCTCGGAGAACCAGGCTTTCTCAAGCCGCTGTCGCCGTCGCGGTCGTCGTCGTCGCGGCCTCCGGCTGCGGTGAGACCAGCAGCGACTCCTCGGGCAGCGACACCGAGTCCGGCTCAGGCTCCGGCTACAAGGGCAAGGGCATCGGGCTCGCCTACGACATCGGCGGCCGGGGAGACCAGTCCTTCAACGACGCCGCCTACAGCGGGTTCGAGAAGGCCCGCAAGGAATTCAAGATCGGCGGGAACGACATCGAGCCGAGCGACGGCGAGTCGGACGCCGACAAGGTGCAGCGGCTGACCCAGATGGCGAAGGCCGGCTACAACCCCATCGTCGGCGTCGGCTACATCTACGCCCCGGCGGTCAAGGAGGTCGCCGCCAAGTACCCGAAGACCACCTTCGCCGTCATCGACGACGCCCAGGTGCAGGCGAAGAACGTCGCCGACATGGTGTTCGCCGAGGAGCAGGCCTCCTACCTCGCCGGTGTCGCCGCCGCCAAGGCCACGAAGAAGAAGCACGTGGGCTTCATCGGCGGAGTGGACATCCCCCTCATCCACAAGTTTGAGGACGGCTTCGTCCAGGGGGTCAAGTCCGTCGACCCGAAGATCGACATCGAGAAGCGGTACCTCACCGAGAAGCCCGAGGACGGCGGGTTCTCCAACCCGAGCATGGGCAAGGAGGCCGCCAGCGGGCAGGTCGAGGCCGGCGCCGACGTGATCTACCACGCGGCCGGTCTGTCCGGCCAGGGCGTCATCCAGGAGGCCGCGGCGCAGAAGGTCTGGGCGATCGGGGTCGACTCGGACCAGTACAAGCAGAAGGCGCTCGCCGCGTCGAAGGAATGGATCCTCGGCTCCGCGCTCAAGGACGTGGGCGGCGCGGTGTACGAGGTCACGAAGTCCGTCGTGGACGGGAAGCCGCTCTCCGGTGAGCACCGGGGCGACCTGAAGTCGGGCGGGGTGGGCTTCGCCGACTCGAACCCGAAGTACAAGGAGATGACGGACGTCGTCGAGGCGGTGGAGAAGGCGAAGGAGGACATCGTGAGCGGCACGGTGACGGTCAAGACCGACTGACACCTCCGGTGTGTGCGGGTCGGGGGTGCGGGGTGGTGCGGGTAGGTCCTCGGCCGACGGCCGGTGGGGGCTGATCGCGCAGTTCCCCGCGCCCCTTGATGTGGTGGCGGTGGCGTGTTCGGCTGCCGGCCGGCAGCCGGGGCAGGGGCGCATCCCCGCTCCGGAGGGGCGCGGGGAACTGCGCGACCAGCCCCCACCGGGCCGCAGTGGACAACGCGCCCCCATCGCCCCGCCCCCGCCGAGGGACACGTACGCCCCTTGCCTCCCGCAAGGGGCGTACCACGTTCCGTAGTCTGTACGGCATCTGTGGCCACAGCTCGATAACGGACCGGACAGAAGGGGTTTTCCGTCTGGTCTACGCGCGTTACGCTGCGGCGGAACCAGCGCCTGGTACGGGCGCTTGCACTAAGGAGTCACGTTCCATGCGCCGGGTGTCCCGAATCGCTGTCGCGGGCGTTGCGACCGCTACCCTCACCGCCGCCCTCGCTGCTTGCGGCGGCACGTCCAACGACGCCGCTGACAGCGGCGACGGCAAGAGCAAGGGCATCGCCCTCGCGTACGACGTCGGCGGCAAGGGCGACCAGTCCTTCAACGACGCCGCGACCGCCGGAATGGAGAAGGCCGCCGCGGAGTTCAAGTACGGCTCCAAGGCCGTCGAGCCCACCGACGGCGAGTCCGACGCCGACAAGGTGCAGCGCCTGCAGACGCTGGCCAAGGCGGGCTACAACCCGGTGGTCGGCGTCGGCTACGCCTACGCGCCGGCGGTCGCCGAGGTCGCCGAGAAGTTCCCGAAGACCACGTTCGGCATCGTCGACGACGAGACGATCGACAAGAAGAACGTCGCCGACATGGTCTTCCACGAGGAGCAGTCCTCGTACCTCGCGGGTGTCGCCGCGGCCCTCACCACCAAGTCCAAGACCGTCGGCTTCGTCGGCGGCGTGGACATCCCGCTGATCCACAAGTTCGAGGCGGGCTACAAGCAGGGCGTCGCGGACACCAACCCGAAGGTCAAGGTCGTCTCGCAGTTCCTCACCGAGAAGGCCGAGGACGGCGGCTTCGCCAGCCCCGACAAGGGCAAGACCGCCGCCGAGGGCCAGATCGAGGACGGCGCCGACGTGGTCTACCACGCGGCCGGCCTCTCCGGTCAGGGTGTCATCGAGGCCGCCTCCGCCGCCAAGGTGTGGGCGATCGGCGTCGACTCCGACCAGTACAGCCAGGACGCCCTGAAGGCGTACAAGCAGTACATCCTCACCTCGGCCACCAAGGACGTCGCGGGCGCGGTCTACAACCTCGCCAAGTCGGTCCAGGACGGCAAGCCCGAGACGGGCGTCGTGCGCGCCTCCCTCAAGACCGGCGGCGTCGGCCTCGCGGACTCGAACCCGGAGTTCAAGGACAACGCGAAGCTGCAGGAGGCCCTGAAGAAGGCCACCGACGGCATCAACGACGGCACGATCAAGGTGAAGACCTCGTAGTAACCGTGGTCAATCAGGCGCTGTAATGGCAGCGTTACGGTCGCGAAAACGGGGTGTGGGAAGGATGGCCTTCCCGCGCCCCGTTCGCGCGGCGGATGACCCGGGTCTGTCCGGGAGGCATGGATCTGCCTGGATGTGACCGGAACATCCGACTCCGCAGTAGTTGTTGAAGCAGGGGCTCTACGCGCGTAGATCGACCCCTTCCCCAAGGAGTACGCCATCGACGCGTCCAGCAGCCCTCCGCTCGCCGCACAGTCACCGTCCCCGTCGCAGTCGCCCGTGTCGGTCGAACTCGCGGGGATCACCAAGCGCTTCCCCGGTGTCGTCGCCAACCACGACATCCACCTGTCCGTCCGCAAGGGCACCGTGCACGCCCTCGTCGGCGAGAACGGGGCAGGCAAGTCCACCCTGATGAAGATCCTCTACGGCATGCAGAAGCCGGACGAGGGCACCATCGCGGTCGACGGCGAGCAGGTCGCCTTCGCCAGCCCCGCCGACGCCATCGCGCGCGGCATCGGCATGGTCCACCAGCACTTCATGCTGGCCGACTACCTCACCGTCCTGGAGAACGTCGTCCTCGGCAGCGAGAAGCTGTACGGCATCGGCGGCGCAGCCCGCGACAAGATCAGGGAGATCTCCGACCGGTACGGCCTCGGGGTCCGCCCGGACGCCCTCGTCGAGGACCTCGGCGTCGCCGACCGCCAGCGCGTGGAGATCCTCAAGGTCCTCTACCGCGGCGCCCGCATCCTGATCCTGGACGAGCCCACCGCCGTCCTCGTGCCGCAGGAGGTCGACGCGCTCTTCGACAACCTCCGCGAGCTCAAGGCCGAGGGCCTGTCCGTCATCTTCATCTCCCACAAGCTGGGCGAGGTCCTGTCGGTCGCCGACGAGATCACCGTCATCCGCCGCGGCACGACGGTCGGCACGGCCGTCCCCGCCGAGACCACCTCCCGGCAGCTCGCCGAGATGATGGTCGGCAGCGAACTGCCCACCCCCGAGACCGCCGAGTCGACGGTCACCGACAAGCCCGTCATCCAGGTCGAGGGCCTCACCGTGTACGCGGCGGGCGGCGCCTCCCTCGGCGAGACCGGCACCGTCGGCGACGCCCCGGCCGCCGGATCGCTCGCGGGCGACGCGGCGGGCGGCGACGCCAAGCGCGTCCTGGACGACGTCACCTTCACCATCCACGCCGGTGAGGTCATGGGCATCGCCGGGGTCGAGGGCAACGGCCAGACCGAACTGGTCGACGCCCTGATCGGCCTCAAGAACGCCGACTCGGGCACCCTGCGCTTCATCGGCGAGGAGATCACCTCCTGGCCCACCCGCAGGCGCCGCGAACAGGGCGTCGGCTACATCCCCGAGGACCGCCACCGCCACGGCCTGCTCCTCGAAGCCCCGCTGTGGGAGAACCGCATCCTGGGCCACGTCACCGAGAAGCCCAACGCCAAGGGCAGGTGGCTCGACATCAAGGGCGCCCAGGCCGACACCCGCCGCATCGTCGAGGAGTACGACGTCCGGACGCCCGGCATCGACGTCACGGCGGCCTCCCTGTCCGGCGGCAACCAGCAGAAGCTGATCGTCGGCCGCGAGATGAGCCACAAGCCGCGCTTCCTGATCGCCGCCCACCCCACCCGCGGTGTGGACGTCGGCGCGCAGGCCGCGATCTGGGACCAGATCCGCGAGGCCCGCCGCGAGGGCCTCGCCGTGCTGCTCATCTCAGCCGACCTGGACGAGCTGATCGGCCTCTCCGACACCCTCCGGGTGATCTACAACGGCCGGCTCGTCGCGGACGCCGACCCGGCCACCATCACTCCGGAGGAGCTGGGTTCGGCCATGACGGGCGCCGCCTCCGGCCACCTGGAGCACGTGGAGCAGGCAGAGCGCGAAGAGCACGCAGCGCAGGCAGAGGAAGCCCCGGAGGACGAGGCCCGATGAAGAAGTTCGACAAGGAGCGAGTGCTCCTCGCGGTGGCCGGACCGGTCATCGCGCTCGTGGCGGCCGTGGTGCTGACCTCGTTCGTGCTGCTCGCCTCGGGCAAGAGCCCGATCGAGCCGTACACCCTGATGTTCGAGCAGGCCGGTTTCGCCGACGTCCAGGTCCTGATCATCAACCAGGCCGGCGTCTACTACCTCGCCGCCCTCGCGGTCGCCGTCGGCTTCCGGATGAACCTCTTCAACATCGGCGTCGACGGCCAGTACCGCCTCGCCGCCATGATGACCGCGGTCGTCGGCGCGCACGTCTCGCTGCCCGCCGCCCTGCAGATCCCGTTCCTGATGCTGATCGCCGTGCTCACCGGCGCCTTCTGGGCCGGTATCGCGGGTGTCCTGAAGGTGACCCGCGGAGTGAGCGAGGTCGTCGCGACGATCATGCTCAACGCCATCGCCACCAGCCTCATCGGCTACCTCACCCTCACCGAGGTCTGGGGCCAGCCGCTCGGCAACAACCAGACCACCGGCGTGATGAAGGAGTCCGGCTGGTTCCCCGGCTTCGACATGGGCGACGCGGGCGAGATCTACGGCTTCACCCTGATCGCCGTACTCGCCGGTGTCCTGTACTGGCTGGTCCTCAACCGCACCCGCTTCGGCTTCGACCTGCGCGCCACCGGCGCCTCCGAGACCGCGGCCGCCGCCTCCGGCGTGGACGCCAAGCGCATGGTCCTCACCGCGATGCTCATCTCCGGCGGCATGGCGGGCCTCGCCGGCCTGCCGATCCTCCTCGGCGACGCCCACACCTACAGCCTGTCCTTCCCGACGGGCCTCGGCTTCACCGGCATCACCATCGCGCTGCTCGGCCGCAACAACCCGGTCGGCATCGCCTTCGCCGCCCTGCTGGTCGCCTTCCTCGACAAGGCCTCGCCCGCCCTCGACTACGCGACCCCGGTGGCGTACGACAAGGAGATCGCGGTGATCATGCAGGGTCTCATCGTGATCGCGGTCGTCGTCTCCTACGAGGCCGTACGCGTCTGGGGCCTGCGCCGCCAGCAGCGGCGCGTCGGTGCCGAACTGGCCGCTGCCGCCGCCAACGACAACTCCAAGAAGGAGGTGGCTGCCCGATGAGCACCTCGACCGTCGCCAAGCCGCAGGCGCCGAAGCCCGCCCGGGGCCGCCGCCGTATCTCGCTCCCGGTCCTGCTCCTGCTCATCGCGGGCCTGCTGGTCCTCGTCTCCGTCGTCCGCCTCATCACCGACGCGAACGGCATCACCTCCACCGGCCAGATGTCCACCGCCCTGCGCCTGGCCGTACCGATCGGCCTCGCGGGACTCGGCGGACTGTGGGCCGAGCGCGCGGGCGTCGTCAACATCGGCCTCGAAGGCATGATGATCCTCGGCACCTGGTTCGGCGCCTGGGCCGGCTTCCAGTGGGGCCCGTGGACCGGTGTCGCCTTCGGCATCATCGGCGGCGCGCTCGGCGGTCTGCTGCACGCGATCGTCACCGTGACCTTCAACGTCAACCACATCGTCTCCGGTGTGGCCATCAACATCCTGGCCCTCGGCGCCACCCGCTATCTGTCGACCTTCGCCTTCGAGGGCGAGGAGGGCGGTACGTCGAAGCAGTCGCCGCCCGTCGACTCGCTCGGCACCTTCGACATCCCGGGGCTCTCGGACTGGCTCCAGACGCTGAACGGCAAGCACTGGTTCCTGGTCTCCGACCTCGCCGGTCTGGTCGGCGGCCTCTTCACCGACCTGTCGCCGCTCACCGTGATCGCCGTCCTGCTCGTCCCGGTCACCTGGTGGGTGCTGTGGCGCACCTCCTTCGGGCTGCGGCTGCGCTCCTGCGGCGAGAACCCGGTGGCCGCGGAGTCGCTCGGCGTCAACGTCTACAAGTACAAGTACCTGGCCGTGGTCATCTCCGGCGGCTTCGCCGGACTCGGCGGCGCGTTCCTCTCCCTGGTCGCCTCCAACATCTACCTGGAGGGCCAGACCGGCGGGCGCGGCTACATCGGTCTCGCCGCGATGATCTTCGGCAACTGGATGCCGGGCGGACTCGCCCTGGGCGCGGGCCTGTTCGGCTACACCGACAGCCTCAAGCTCCGCGGCGGCGGCACCAACGTCCACGCGCTGCTCCTCCTGCTGGCGCTGCTCCTGATCATCGGCGCGGCGTACTTCGTCTGGAAGAAGCGGTACGTCCACGCGGCGATCACCGGTGTCCTCGGAGTCCTGGTCTTCCTCTGGTACGCCACCACCAACGAGGTCCCGAACCAGGTCGTCACCGCGACCCCGTACGTCGTCACGCTGCTGGTCCTCGCGCTCTCCGCGCAGCGCCTGCGGATGCCGAAGGCGGACGGCATGCCGTACCGGCGAGGGCAGGGCAAGTGACGGCGGCCGGGACCGGGCCGGCCGAGGTCGACTGGAAGGCCCTGCGGGAGGTGGCGCGCGAGGCGATGTCCCGCGCGTACGCCCCCTACTCGGGCTACCCGGTCGGGGTCGCGGCCCTGGTCGACGACGGCCGGGTGATCTCCGGCTGCAACGTGGAGAACGCCTCGTACGGACTCGGCCTGTGCGCCGAGTGCGGGCTGGTCTCGCAGCTCCAGAACACCGGGGGAGGCCGGCTCACGCACTTCACGTGCGTGGACGGCCACGGCGAGATCCTCGTCCCGTGCGGCCGCTGCCGCCAGCTCCTGTACGAGTTCGGCGGCCCCGATCTCATTCTGGAGACCCCGGCCGGCCTCCTCCCGCTCTCCGAGATGCTCCCGCAGGCCTTCGGCCCGGACCACCTCACCAGGTGATCCACGGGCGGCTCCCGGAGAGCTCCGGGGGCCGCCGCACTGCTCGCACCACCGCATTACTTGCACCACTTGCACTACTTGCACTACTTGCACTACCGAAGGGAAGCCATGACCGCGTTGTCGATGGACGCCATCTCCGTGATCCGCACCAAGCGGGACCGCGGCGAGCTGAGCGACGGGCAGATCGACTGGGTCATCGACGCGTACACGCGCGGTGAGGTCGCCGACTACCAGATGGCCGCCCTCAACATGGCGATCCTGCTCAACGGCATGAACCGCCGGGAGATCGCCACCTGGACCGCCGCGATGATCGCCTCCGGCGAGCGCATGGACTTCTCGTCCCTGTCCCGCCCGACGGCCGACAAGCACTCCACGGGCGGCGTCGGCGACAAGATCACGCTCCCGCTCGCGCCCCTCGTGGCGGCCTGCGGCGCGGCCGTCCCGCAGCTGTCCGGCCGGGGCCTCGGCCACACCGGCGGCACCCTCGACAAGCTGGAGTCGGTCCCGGGCTGGCGCGCGGCGCTCTCGAACGACGAGATGCTCTCCGTCCTGGACTCGGTCGGCGCGGTGATCTGCGCGGCGGGCGACGGCCTGGCCCCCGCGGACAAGAAGCTCTACGCGCTGCGTGACGTGACCGGCACGGTCGAGGCGATCCCGCTGATCGCCTCCTCGATCATGTCGAAGAAGATCGCGGAGGGTACGGGCTCGCTCGTCCTGGACGTGAAGGTCGGCAGCGGCGCCTTCATGAAGACCATCGAGGACGCCCGCGAGCTGGCCTCCACGATGGTGGGCCTGGGCACGGACCACGGCGTACGGACGGTCGCGCTCCTCACCGACATGTCCACCCCGCTCGGCCTGACCGCCGGCAACGCCCTGGAGGTCCGCGAGTCGGTCGAGGTCCTGGCCGGCGGCGGCCCGTCCGACGTCGTGGAACTCACCCTCGCCCTGGCCCGCGAGATGCTGGACGCGGCGGGCATCAAGGACGCCGACCCGGCGAAGGCACTGGCCGACGGCTCGGCGATGGACGCGTGGCGCCGCATGATCGCGGCCCAGGGCGGCGACCCGGACGCCCCGCTCCCCACGTCCCGCGAACAGCACGTCGTCAAGGCCCCGGCCTCCGGTGTCCTGACCCGCCTGGACGCGTACGACATCGGCGTCGCCGCCTGGCGCCTGGGCGCGGGCCGCGCCCGCAAGGAGGACCCGGTGCAGGCCGCCGCGGGCATCGAACTCCACGCCAAGCCCGGCGACACGGTGACCGAGGGCCAGCCCCTCCTCACCCTCCACACGGACACCCCGGAACGCTTCGACTACGCCCTGGAGGCGGTGACGGACGCGTACGACGTGACGACCCCCGGCACGGAGTTCAAGACGCCACCGGTGGTGCTGGAACGTATCGCCTGAGGCGATTGAAGCGGATCGCGGAACGGGACCGGTGGACGACCACCGGTCCCGTTCCGCGATCCGGCGCTGTCGAGGGCGTCATCCCAGCAGCGCCGCGATCACCACCAGCACCGGTACCGCCAGCATCGTCGACAGCAGGATCGACTCGCGGGCCAGGACCTCGCCGACGCGGTAGCGCGAGGCGTAGGTGAAGAGGTTCTGGGCGGCCGGCAGGGCCGAGGTGACGACCACGTCCAGCAGGTGCTCGCCCCGCAGGCCGAAGACACCCGCCGCCAGTGCCCAGGCCGCCAGGGGCTGGCCCACGGACTTCAGGGCGACGGAGAGCAGTACGGGTGCCCGGTCCGGCCCGCGGCCCGGCATCGTGCTGCCGCACAGGGAGATGCCGAAGGCGAGCAGCACGGCCGGTACGGACATGTTGCCGATCAGGGTCAGCGGGTCCATGACGGGCCCCGGGACGGTCAGCCCCGTCGCCGAGACGGCCACCCCGGCCAGTGAGCCGATCCCGACGGGGTTGCGCAGGGGAGCGGTGACCTGACGCCAGAGGGGCTGCTTCTCGCCCGCGCCCGACAGGTCGAGGACCGTCAGCGCGACCGGTGTCATCACGATCTGCTGGAACAGCAGGACCGGCGCGACGAGTGAGGCGTCCCCGAGGACGTACACGGCGATCGGGATACCGAGATTGCCCGCGTTGACGTAGCTGGAGCAGAGCGCGCCGATCGTCGTACGGCCCACGCCCCAGCGGCGTACGGCACCGACCGCGACGAAGATCCCGGCCACGGCGAACGTGCTGATCGCCGTCACCAGCAGCCGGTTCGACAGGATCACCGACAGGTCGGCCCGCGCGAGGGTCGTGAAGAGCAGCGCGGGCGTGGCGACGTGGAAGGCGAGCTTGGTCAGCACCTCCCGTCCGTTGTCGCCGAGATACCCCCGACGCCCGATCAGATAGCCGACCGCGATGACGACGGCGATGACGGCGAACCCGTTCAGCACCCCCTGCACGACGCCTCCCGCGGGCCCGGTGATTCATGGGTCATACACCCAACCCTAGGGCCGGGGGGAGCCCCCACCGGCTGTGGGGCTCCCCGTCACCGCATGGGGGCTCCGCCCCCTCGCCCCCGCTCGCGCAGTTCCCCGCGCCCCTTGGGGCCCGCCTTCAAGGGGCGCGGGGAACGGCGCGGCCAGCCCCCACCGACCCGCACCCGACGGATCGCCCAGCCGACCGCAGGTCGCAACGCTCAAGCGATGAGTTCCGCGCCCCGCCCCGGTCTACCGCACGTGGACGCCACGACACCCCCCGTACTCGTACTGCCCGGCCCCGTCACCAAGGACGACGTGCCGAGGCTCTGCGAAGCCGTGCGCGCACGGCTGCAGGACACCACGGCCCACGTCGTCGTCTGCGACGTCGCGGACCTGGGCCCACCGGGCCTGACGACCGTCGACGCCCTGGCCAGGATGCAGCTCGCGGCCCGCCGCGCCGGAGGCCGCCTCAGACTCCGCTCCCCGGACCCCGCCCTACGCGCGCTGCTCGCCCTCGTCGCCCTGCCCTTCGAGCTGGAGCGGCAGCCCGAACAGCGGGAACCACCGCTGCGTGTCGAGGAAGCAGTGGAACCCCGTGATCCGCCCCTCTGAGATCTCCAGGACCTGCACGGCCCACGCCGTACGGCCACCCGTCTCGGGATCCGGCTTGTACTGGGCGAAGCCCGGCAGTCCGTTCACCGCGACCGGCACCAGATGGGAGTCCGCGCAGGCCGCACCGAGCGTCGTCATGAAGCCCGTGATGTCCGCGGGCCCGGTCAGCCACAGGTCGAACGGCGGCATCGTCATCACGGCGTCCTCGTGCAGGAGGGCCGTCAGCGCCGCCATGTCGTACCCCTCGAAGGCGGCCACATAGCGATCGAGCAGCTTCTGCTGCTCCTCGTCGAGCGGATCGGAGGTGACGGCCCGCGCCGCCGCGCTCCCGTCGCCGCTCTCCGAGAGCGTCGCACGCGCCCGCTGCAGCGCGCTGTTCACGGAGGCGACCGTCGTGCCGAGCAACTCGGCCACCTCGCTCGCCTTCCACGCCAGCACCTCACGCAGGATGAGCACGGCCCGCTGCTTGGGCGGCAGCTGCTGCAGGGCGGCCATGAAGGCGAGACGCACCGACTCCTTGGCGACGGCGGCCTCGGCCGGGTCGGCGACCGTCGGCAGCACGCGCGCGTCCGGCATCGGCTCCAGCCAGGTGTTGTCCGCGCGCGGCGTCAGGGCGGCCTGCGCGAGGGGCGTCGAGTCCGTCAGATCCATCGGCCGGGCCCGTTTGTTGCCGGCGGTCAGCATGTCCAGGCAGACGTTCGTCGCGATCCGGTACAGCCACGAACGCATCGAGGAGCGGCCCTCGAACTTGTCGTAGCTGCGCCAGGCGCGCACCAGCGTGTCCTGCACCGCGTCCTCGGCCTCGAAGGACGAGCCGAGCATGCGGTAGCAGTACCCCGTCAGCTCGACCCGGTGCTTCTCCAGCCGGACATCGAGGTCTTCCACCGTCGCCGTACCGTCGCTCATGGCCAACCCACCCCTGTGGCTCTGTCCGTCGCACAGACGCCGCCCCATTGCGGCACCGACACCCCGGAAGCTACCGCAGCCCACTGACAATGGCCCCCCGAGACGGAAAAGGTGCAGGTCAGGACAGTTACTGTCCTGACCTGCACCCCCATGTACGCCGGTTGCCCCCGGGGAGCCCCGGGTGTGTCAGTGCTGCACCGCCACCAGCCGCCGCTGCGTCCGGGCCGCGTGCGAGCCGA
Source organism: Streptomyces liliiviolaceus (assembly GCF_018070025.1). Lineage (NCBI taxonomy): Bacteria > Bacillati > Actinomycetota > Actinomycetes > Kitasatosporales > Streptomycetaceae > Streptomyces > Streptomyces liliiviolaceus. The sequence goes on along the minus strand of NZ_JAGPYQ010000001.1, from coordinate 338,782 downwards.
TCACCGTGATCCCCACGACCCCGACCACCGCCAGCAGGCCGAGCGCGACCGTCCCGGCCCAGCCGCCGGAGTGGTAGGCGACCGCGCCGAGCGTGCCGCCCGCGCTGGAGCCCAGGTAGTAGGCGGACTGGTACAGCGCCGAGGCCTGGGCGCGGCCCTGCTTCGCCGTGTGGCTGACGGAGGAGGACGCCACCGCGTGCCCGGCGAAGAACCCGGCTGTGATCAGCACAAGACCGAGCAGCACGAACGGCAGCGAGTCGGCCAGCGACACCAGCAGACCCGCGGTCGTCGTGGCGCCCGCGAGATACAGCGCGCCGCGCCGACCGAGACGGCCCACCAGCTTTCCGGCGGTCGACGCCGAGACCGTACCGACCAGGTAGACCAGGAAGATCGAGCCGATGAGGCCCTGCGGGAGGGAGAACGGGGCGTCGGTGAGGCGGTAGCCGATCACCGTGTAGACGGCGCCGAACACCGTCATGAACAGCGCGCCGATCGCGTACAGCCTGCGCAGCAGCGGGTTCGCGAGGTGATCCCGGACCGTGCGGACCAGCGCCGTGGGGCGCAGCGACGCCGCCTTGAAGTGCCGGGGCGCCGGGAGCAGCAGCCGGAAGGCGACCGCGCAGCCCACCGCGATCACGCCGATCGTCCCGACGGCGACCCGCCAGCCCCACTCCTGCGCGACCCAGCCGGTGATGACCCGGCCGCTCATCCCGCCGACGCTGTTGCCCGCGACGAACAGGCCGATGGCGGTGATCAGTGCCTTCGGCCGTACCTCCTCCGCCAGGTACGCCGTCGCCGAGGCCGGCAGTCCGGCCAGCGCCGCGCCCTGGACGGCCCGCAGCGCGACCAGCCAGCCGACCGAGGGGGCGAAGGGCACGAGCAGACCGACGGTCACCGCGACCGCGAGGGACGCCGTCATCAACGTACGCCGTCCGAATCGCTCGGAGAGCGCGCTCAGCGGCAGGACGAACAGGGCCAGTGCGCCGGTCGCCGCCGACACCGTCCAGCTCGCGGTGCTCGCCGTGACCCCGAAGTCGTGCGAGATCAGGGGGAGGAGGGCCTGGGTGGAGTAGAGGAGCGCGAAGGTCGCGACACCGGCGAGGAACAGGGCGAAGCTCATCCGGCGGTAGCCGGGCCCGCCCGGGGTCAGCCGGGTGTCGACGGGGACCACGTCGGTGGGGACGACGGCTTCGGAGGGAGTGGCGGCGGAGGGGGCGACCACGCTGGTGGACGCCCCGGTACTGGCGGAAGGCATGTTTCGAACCTAAAGTCCTCCTCGTCATCCGTCCAATGCATGGAATCGCCATAATCGTTCCCGTGATGCATCAGCAGAGGTCAGAAGGTCGCCTGTCACCGTCCGGTGACACAGAAGACATCGTCGCCGTGCTCGCCCCGCGGCTGGCGTACTTCGCCGGGGTCGCCCGCACCGAGCATGTGACGCGGGCCGCGCAGGAGATGCAGGTCCCGCAGTCGACGCTGTCCCGGGCGATGGTCCGCCTCGAACAGGACCTGGGCGTGGACCTCTTCGCCCGCCGCGGCCGCACGGTCTCCCTCACCCCGGCCGGCCGCACGTTCCTCGGTTCCGTCGAACGGGCGCTCGCCGAGATCGAGCGGGCCGCCGACGAGGTACGGGCCGACGCCGACCCCACCACCGGCAAGGTCGCCTTCGGCTTTCTGCACACCATGGGCTCCGAGACGGTCCCGGCGCTGATCCGGGCCTTCCGCGTCGACCATCCCCGCGTGCGCTTCAGCCTCGTCCAGAACTACGGCGAGGCGATGATCGAGCGCCTGCGCTCCGGCGAACTCGACCTCTGCCTCACGTCCCCCGTCCCGGACGCCCCCGACCTGGTGGGCCGCCGTCTGGACGAGCAGAAGCTCCGCCTGGTGGTCCCGGCCGACCACCGCCTGGCCTCGCGCCGCCGTATCCGTCTCGCCGAGGCCGCCGACGAGGCTTTCGTGACCCTGGAACCGGGCTACGGCCTGCGCCGCATCACCGACGACCTCTGCCGGCAGGCGGGCTTCCGCCCCCGGATCGCCTTCGAGGGCGAGGAGGCCGAGACCCTGCGCGGCCTGGTGGCGGCGGGCCTGGGCGTGGCCCTCCTGCCGCCGCCGGCCGTCCCCCGCCCGGGCGTGGTGGAACTGACGGTCACCGCCCCCCGCGCGGCCCGCGAGATCGGGGTCGCCTGGCTGGACGGCCACCCGGACACACCCCCGGTGGCGGCCTTCAAGAAGTTCCTGCTGTCGAGAAGGGGCAATCTGCTCCCGGAGTGAGGGGGCCGGTTTCGCTCCGCCACGGTGGCCGGGACCGGTCGTTACCTCGCCCCGGCCGGGCCGTTGGACGGATCATGAATACCTCGCGCATGACCAGGACATTGGGCGCTCTGATCGCCACCGCCCTGCTGGCACTCTTCGTGCCCGCCACCACCGCCCACGCCGCCGAGTGCGGGGTCCGCTCCGACGGCCGTCTGTACTGCGGCAACACCGTGGGCGCGAAGGGCTACGCGGACCGCTCCTACCGCTCGGCCACCCGCGGCACGCTCAACACCGGGTTCAACTGGTTCGTGTGCTGGGGCCACGGCGACCCGCACCAGGGCCAGAACGACATCTGGTACTGGACCCAGCTCGACAACGGCGCCTGGGGCAACGTCCCGGCCGTCTCGCTGAAGACCGGTCAGGACCCGGCGTCCGGCCTGCGCCAGTGCTGAGGCCGTAGTCCGCTCCGGCTGCCGTACGACCGCGGTCGTACGGCAGCCCTCACCCGGAGAGGCGCGGGCCGCCGGGGCCGTTCTGGTCGCGCCAGGCCCGGGGCGAGATCCCGTAGGCCCGCTTGAACACCTTGCTGAAGTGGGTCGCGTCCACGAAGCCCCATCGTCGGCCGATCGCCGCGACGGTCCGCAGCCGGCCGCTCGGGCCGGCCAGCTCCCGTCTGCATTCGGCCAGGCGGAGTGCGCGGATCCAGTCTCCGAGGCTGATGCCCGACCGGGACAGCACGGCGTAGAGATGGCGTACGGAGATTCCGTGCGCGGCGGCGATCCGTGCCGCCGACAGGTCGGGGTCGGCCAGGTGCGCCCGGATCCAGTGGGTGATCCGCAGGCTCAGTGTCGCCTCCAGCGGCTCCCTGGCCCGGCGGGCGTCACCGTGCTGGGACGCCAGGACGGCCCGGAGCAGTTCGATGCTCGGTTCCACGACGGCGTCCGCGTGCGCGCCCTGCTGCAGGGTGTCGTCGGCGGCCAGCCTGGAGAAGTAGGTGGAGGCGAGGCGCGCGACGGGATTGCCGGGGCCCAGGGTGACCGCGGTGACGTCCCGTAACAGCCGCTCGGGGAGCGCGAGCGCGGCGCGGGGGAGACGGAAGAAGTGGTGGTCGACCCCCTCGTCGAAGAGGAGCGTGTAGGGAGCGACCGATTCGTACACGGCGAAGTCTCCCGGCCCCAGCAGGCATTCGCGGCCGTTCTGCACCACCAGGCTGGTGCCCGTCATCTGCAGACCGAGGAAGACGAGCGGTTCCTCGTCCTTCCGGGCCAGTTGCTCGGTCCGGCGGACGGTGACCGCGGTCGCCCGCGCCGAAAGGACCCTGAGGGGCCCGAAGGTGCCGAGCCCGATGCGGACGGAGATGTCCTCCGCCGGGACGGGATGGTCGATGTCGACCGCCACCACGGATTCCCACACCGCGTGCCGGACCACTTCCTCCCGGTCCTGCGGCGGCATGGACGCGGTGTCCAGAACAGGGCTCATGAGGCGAGCCGTCGTCTGTGTCGGTCGTCGGGCCGTTCCCCCACCAGACACCCCTCCAAATGGACGGTTTCCGGCGTCAGTTTGACAGGATCCGTCATTTCCGCGCAACGGCTTCGGCCGGCGTTTGCGCAGGTCCTGTCGATGGACGGGGGGAGCGGAATTGCTCGGCAAAGAAGTACATGCCTGCTGAATGAAGAATTCCACCGCCGTTCTTCCCACTGTTCCGCGGCTCGGCGCACCAGCGGCAGGAACACCGCGCAGACAATCTCCTCCAGGACCTAGCGCCGGAGCGACCGTCCGAAACCGGACGCGAGCGGCATCCGCAGGCCCAGCGGCGGCGGAGCCGCGAGCGCGTCCTCCACGGGGCGCGAGAACGCCCGCCCGAACAGCGCCCCCATCACGAAGTCCTCGGCGAGCGCGTGCACTTCGTCGCGGAACGCGTGCAGCGCGTGCCGGTCCGAGTGCACCTCGAACCGGCAGATGTCCCGGTTCGCCTTCTTGGCCCGCGCCGCGAGCCGGAACGACAACTCGGGGTCGGTCCGCTGGTCGTTGGTGCCGTGCACGATCAGCACTCGCCGCCCCGCGAGCTGTTTCACCGGTTCGGGCGGTGCCGCGACATCGTCCTCGGGCAGCCAGGGGGACAGCGCCAGCACGGAGTTGACGGCGTCATGGCCTCCCGCGCGCAGCGCGGCCCGCCCGCCCATGTCCACGCCCGCGAGGCAGACGGGCACGTCCCCGTACCGCCGTACGACCTCGTCCGCGGCCCACGCGGCGTCCTGCGCCAGATGCGCCTCGCTCCCGTTCCAGCCGCGGAACCGGTAGTGCACCACGTGCACCGCCAGCCCCTCCGTGCGTCCCGCGCGTGTGAGCCGGCGGCCCAACGCCCTGACGGACGCGGCCGCCAGCATCGGTGAAGGTCTGCGGGACGAGGTCTCCTCGCCGCCCGGCAGCAGCAGCACCACGCCGCTCACCGCCGTCGGCTCCGTGCCGAGTGCCCGCCCCAGCCGTGCCGTGCGAACCGGCGTCGCTTGCTGTGCCATGACAAAACAGTGTCAGAAGTCATGGTGTACGCCATCCGTCCGCACGGTCACCGTTACATATCGACGGATCCGCGCAAGGAGATATCTACGCGCGTAGGAGTTAGAGTGCGGAAATGACGAGCCAGACCAAGAACACCCCGAGCTCGGAGCAGATCCGCCGGGCGCCGAAGGTCCTGCTGCACGATCACCTGGACGGCGGCCTGCGCCCCGGGACGATCGTCGACCTCGCCCGTGACACGGGCTATACGGGCCTCCCGGAGACGGACGCCGACAAGCTCGGCATCTGGTTCCGCGAAGCCGCCGACTCCGGTTCGCTGGAGCGGTACTTGGAGACCTTCGCGCACACCTGCGCCGTCATGCAGACCCGCGAGGCGCTGGTCCGCGTCGCCGCCGAGTGCGCCGAGGACCTTGCCCAGGACGGCGTCGTCTACGCCGAGGTGCGGTACGCGCCCGAGCAGCACCTCGAAGCCGGGCTCACCCTCGAAGAGGTCGTCGAGGCCGTCAACGAGGGCTTCCGGGAGGGCGAGCGGCTGGCCCGCGAGAACGGCCACCGCATCCGCGTCGGCGCCCTGCTCACCGCCATGCGGCACGCGGCCCGCGCCCTGGAGATCGCCGAACTGGCCAACCGCTACCGGGATCTGGGCGTCGTCGGCTTCGACATCGCGGGCGCCGAGGCGGGCTTCCCGCCCACCCGCCACCTGGACGCCTTCGAGTATCTGAAGCGGGAGAACAACCACTTCACGATCCACGCGGGCGAGGCCTTCGGGCTCCCCTCCATCTGGCAGGCGCTCCAGTGGTGCGGCGCCGACCGGCTGGGCCACGGCGTGCGCATCATCGACGACATCCAGGTGCAGGACGACGGCACGGTGAAACTGGGCCGCCTCGCCTCGTACGTACGCGACAAGCGGGTGCCGCTGGAGCTGTGCCCCAGTTCCAACCTCCAGACGGGCGCCGCCGACTCGTACGCCGAGCACCCCATCGGGCTGCTGCGGCGGCTGCACTTCCGGGCGACCGTGAACACCGACAACCGTCTGATGTCCGGCACCAGCATGAGCCGCGAATTCGAGCACCTTGTCGACGCTTTCGGCTATTCGCTCGACGACATGCAGTGGTTCACAGTCAATGCGATGAAATCAGCATTCATTCCTTTCGATGAACGACTGGCCATGATCAATGACGTGATCAAGCCCGGTTATGCCGAGCTTAAATCCGAATGGCTGTTCCAGCAGACCGCCTCCACCAGCGGTTCTGTGCGCGAAGAGGGCTGAAATCGCAGGACGGGAAGCGGCCGGGGGATGACGACTCGGCCGCTTTTCGATGTTTGCGGGGCGCGCTCGCACGTGATTACCGTTTCGGACCGCTCGAATCCCCGTCACAGCATGCAAGGACGAAGATGAAGCAGTCTGCTGCCAAAACCCTCGGTGTCGCCGCTCTCGGTGCCGCCTTCGCCGCCGCCGGAGCCGGCGCCGCCAACGCCGCTCCCGCGCTCCCCGAGGTCCCGGCGCTCGGCAACGCCACCAGCACGCTGCCGGTCGACGGACTCGCCTCGGCCCTGCCCGGGACGGGCGAGGCGGTCACCCAGGGCCAGAACGCGCTCGGCAGTGCCGTCACCGCCGCCCAGCCGGCCGTCGCGAACCTCCTCGCCGAGGGTCCCGCCGCGCCCGTCGCCGGTCTGCTCGGCGGACTGCCCGTCCAGGGCCTGCCCACGCACGGCGCGCCGGTCAACGGCATCCCGCTGGGCTGACCCGGCCCGCACCGCCTTCGTACGCGCCGATGGGGCGCACCCCCGCTCGGGTGCGCCCCATCGGCGTGCTCAGGTGCGCGTCACCAGGCCGTACGCGTCACCAGGCCGTGCGGGTCGCCTTGCCCTCGGCGGGGAAGAGGATCCACAGCGCTATGTAGAGCAGGAACTGCGGGCCGGGCAGCAGGCAGGAGACCAGGAAGATCACGCGCATCGTGGTCGCGGAGGTGCCGAAGCGCCGAGCCAGCGCGGCGCACACTCCGCCGATCATCCGGCCGTCGGTCGGGCGGGCAAGGCGGTTCATTGCGACTCCTTCGTGAGCGTCGTCGGACGGGTCCGGGGCTTCCCGTGCGGTCGCCCCGTCTGACATCCACAGTACGGACACGAAGAGTCACGGGCGTCACTCTATGGAGCGATACCGACCCTGGGAATCGTCGGGGTCAGACCCTGAGTCGACTCCTCCACCGCTTCCCTGCGGCGCAGTGCGGCGGCCCGGCGACGCAGCAGGGCGCGGCGGCGCAGCGCGGCCCGGCCGGCGGGCACGAAGGCCAGATGGGCCAGTGCCACGCCCACGGTGTTGAGCAGCAGCGAGTCGACGTCGACGACCTGGCCGGGCACCCCGGTCTGCAGGAGTTCGATGCCCAGCGACAGCAGCGCGCCCGCGGCGACCGTCCGCATCAGGGACAGCAGCGGAGAGACGGAGAGCCGGCCGCCCGCGAGGGGCAGCAGCACCCCGAGCGGGGCGAGCAGCAGCAGCCCCTTGCCGATGGCGCGGGCCGCCGCCTCGGGGCCCATCGCCAGATCGGCCCTGATGCCGGCGAACGGCCGCAGGTTCGCCGCGCTCACCCAGGGCACGTCCAGGGGCCGCAGCGTGACCCAGGCGACAAGCGCGAGATGTGCGACGAGGAGGAGACCTCCCGTCGCACGGACGCGGTTCACGGCGGTTCCGCCGTTCGAGCCTTGACGCTGCACGACCCCAAGGACGCGGCCACCGGCAGGATCGGTTCCGTGTGACGGCGGCGCTTGCCCCGCACGGGTGAGGCGTGCGCCACAGACGGGCTCCGGCCGACCGTTTCAGGACAGCCCCGCAGGGCGTCCGCCCGTGCGGGCGGAAGGGCTCAGGCCCCGTCCGTGCGCGTCGAGGGCGGGGTCTCCGTGCCCGGCCGCGTACGCACGGCCTCCGTGCACTCGTAGCGCCGTGAGGCATCGCCTGCGGGGCCGCCCAGGGTCACCGTGCCGTCGTCGGAGGCGGCCTCGGAGTCGCTGAAGGTGCAGATGATCTGCGCCAGCGCGTACGGGGTCAGATCCGTGGGCGCCGTGCTCAGCCGGAGCGCGTCACCCGGGTCGGTGCGCCGCGGGCCGGCCACGGTGAGGCCCTTGGGCACGGTCGTCGAGTAGTTCGCCTGCTTCTCCGCGTCCGACGGGGACTCGGACAGCTCGTCGAGGAGGGCCTGCGCGGCGCGTACCCGGTCCGTCTCCGCGGGACCCGCCTCGATGCGCACGGTCCGGTCGACCGGCGCGAGCTGGGACGAGCAGACGAGGAAGACCTGCACGAGGATGCCGCGCGAGGACTGCGTACCGATGTCCGGGCCGGTCAGCGCGCACGGCACCCGGGAGGGCGCGGGACCGAAGTCGGTCGGCACCTCCGTCGCCCGGATCCCGCACCCGGCCAGCGTCAGCGCCATGGCCACCAGCGGCACGGCGAGCACCGGACGGACAGCCCGGACGGCGCGGGCCGCGCGCAGGGCTCGTGTCGCACGAAGGGGTCGTGTCGCACGCGGCGCACGCGGGGCGCGTATGTCCCGTGCGTCCCGTGCGTCCCGCGTGTCCTGTCGTACGGGCATCACACGCCCCCCTCGGTGCGGTCGGCGTCGGCCCGGTGGGCGTCCTCGGCCTCCGGGTCGCCGTGGTCCCCGTGGTCCTCGGGATCCTTCGGCTCGGAGGAGTCGAGCGGCAGGCGCAGGGTGAAGACCGCGCCTCCCTTGGGCGAGTTCGCGGCGGTGATCTCGCCGCCGTGGATGTGGGCGTTCTCCAGGGCGATGGACAGGCCGAGACCGCTGCCCTCGGAGCGCGGCCGGGAGGCGCTCGCCTTGTAGAAGCGGTCGAAGACGTGCGGCAGGACGTCCTCGGGGATGCCGGGACCGTGGTCCTGCACCTCGATGACCAGGTCGGCGCCCTCCTCGCGCACGTACACGCGCACCGGGGAACCGCCGTGCTTGAGGGCGTTGCCGATGAGGTTCGCCAGGATGACGTCCAGACGGCGCGGGTCGACGTGCGCCATGATGCCGCGCCGCGCGTCCAGTTCGACCGCGTCCAGCCAGGCGCGCGCGTCGATGCACGCGGTGATCTGGTCGGCGATGTCGACGGTGTCGGAGACGAGCCGGGCGGTGCCCGCGTCGAAGCGGGTGACCTCCATCAGGTTCTCCACGAGGTTGTTCAGCCGCCGGGTCTCGCTGACGACGAGCCGTACGGCGGGCTCGATCATCGGGTCGACGCTGCCGGTCTCGGCGTCGAGCTCCTCCTCCAGCACCTCGGTCACCGCGGTGATCGCGGTCAGCGGTGTCCGCAGTTCGTGCGACATGTCCGCCACGAACCGCCGGGACGCCTCGTCGCGGGCGCTCATGTCCGCGACCCGTTTCTCCAGCGACTCCGCCGTGCGGTTGAACGTCCGTGACAGATCGGCGAGTTCGTCCGTCCCCGACACCCGCAGCCGGGTGTCGAGCTTGCCCTCGCCGAGCCGCCGCGCGGCGGTCCCCAGCCGGTGCACCGGCTTCAGCACGGTCGTCGCGGCGGCCTGCGCGAGCAGCGCCGAGCCGATCAGCGCGAGCCCGGTCGCGATCCCCAGCGACCAGGCGAGCGAGTTGAGGTCCTTGGCCTCCGGCTCCAGCGACTTGAGCATGTACCCGGTCGGCCCGCCGCCGATCACCTTGGCACCGCCCACCAGATACGGCTTGTCGCCCTGCACGGTCCGCTGCCAGTACAGGTGGTACGCGTACTTGTTGTGCGAGGAGATCTTCTGTTCCTTGTTCACCGCCTTCTGGAGGGACTGCGGTACGTCCGCCAGCGTGAAGGTGTCCAGGTCGGAGTTGCCGCGGACGGCCGTGCCGTTCTCGTCCTCGGCGATCAGCAGCACGCTGAAGCGCTGGCTGCTGTTCGCCATCTGCCCGGCGGCGCGCTGCAGTTCCCCCTGCGTGGGGTGCTGGCGCAGTGTGCTGGCGCGGGTCTGCATCGCCTGCTGGAAGTCGCCGAGCACCGCGTCCTGCGTACGGGTGAGCACGGCCTCGCGGTTGAGCCAGTACGCGATCCCGGACGCCGACACGGCGGCGGTCAGCGCGACGAGCCCGAACACCACGACCAGGCGAAGCCGAAGACTGGTGAAGCGCAGCCCCGCCATGACCGTACGGCGGGCCGCCGCCCAGCCGCGGAGCTTGTCCTGCGGTTTGGTCACTGAGGATTGTCCAGCCGGTAGCCGACGCCGCGCACGGTACGGATCAGGGTCGGCGAGGACGGCACGTCCTCCACCTTCGCGCGCAGCCGCTGCACACACGCGTCGACGAGCCGTGAGTCGCCGAGGTAGTCGTGCTCCCACACCAGCCGCAGCAGCTGCTGCCGGGACAGGGCCTGGCCGGGGCGCCGGCTCAGCTCAAGGAGCAGCCGCAGCTCGGTGGGCGTCAGCTGCAGGTCCTCGCCGTTCTTCGTCACGGTCATCGCGGCGCGGTCGATCACCAGCGAACCGAAGGTCGCCGAGTCGTTCGCCTCGCGCTCGCCGCGGCGCAGCACGGCCCGGATCCGGGCGTCGAGCACCCGCCCCTGCACGGGTTTGACCACGTAGTCGTCGGCGCCGGACTCCAGCCCGACCACGACGTCGATGTCATCGCTGCGCGCGGTCAGCAGGATGATCGGCAACTGGTCCGTACGCCGGATACGGCGGCACACCTCGAATCCGTCGATGCCGGGCAGCATCACGTCGAGAACGATCAGATCGGGCCGTTGCTCGCGCAACAGCTTCAGACCGTCCTCGCCGGTGGCAGCGGTGGCCACCCGGTGTCCCTGGCGCGTCAGCGAGAGCTCCAGGGCCGTCCGGATGGCGTCGTCGTCCTCGATCAGCAACAGGGAAGGCACGGACGTCATTCTGTCCCATGACGTGGGCGGGTATCGACTGTTGGAGCGCTCCCACACATGTCCCGCGTACGAGTGCGGGGCCGAGGCGTGCCGAGTGTGCCGGATGAGTAGCCGTACGACGCTTCTCTGTGATCGGTCTGTGGAAAATCGGGGACCGACCCCTGTGACAGGTCTGTGACAGTCGGGGGACACCGTCATGAAGTGGCCCCGGCAAGCTTTTGGTCACAAGCACGGAAGCACCGCAGCGAAGCCGGCGACACGGTCGGCGACGAAGCAGACGAAGTACCGGAGAACCGGAACTCCACGACGGGGGGCGCGAGATGAACACGCTGCACAGCACCAGCACTGGCGCAGTTGTCACGCGGCTCCACGACGTCACGAGGAGCACCGAGAAGTCCGGTGCCGTGAGCGGGCGGGGGTGCGCTCGCGGCACCGGGCGTCAGCACACCGGGTCGTACATGACGGTGGTTGACGCACATACGGGGGGAAGCGGCACGGGGGTCGCCCACGGGGGTACGGGGGCGGCGTACGGGGAGGTCACGGGGGAGCGGCACTCGGTGTCGGAGGCGGAGTTCACCGCCTACGTCCAGGAGCGCCGCGCCTCCCTGTACGCGACCGCCTACCACCTGACCGGTGACCGTTTCGAGGCCGAGGACCTGCTGCAGAGCGCCCTCTTCTCGACGTACCGGGCGTGGGACCGCATCAGTGACAAGGCCGCGGTCGGGGGCTACCTCCGCCGCACGATGACCAATCTGCACATCAGCGCGTGGCGCCGCCGCAAGCTGAACGAATACCCGACCGAGGAACTGCCGGAGACGGCCGGCGACACGGACGCGATGCGCGGCACGGAGCTGCGCGCGGTTCTGTGGCAGGCGCTCGCCCGGCTCCCCGAACTCCAGCGCACCATGCTGGTCCTTCGTTACTACGAGGGCCGCACGGACCCGGAGATCGCGGAGATCCTCGACATCAGTGTCGGCACGGTGAAGTCCAGCATCTGGCGGTCGCTCCGCCGGCTGCGCGAGGACGACGTCCTCAGCTTCGGCCGTGACGAGGAGGAGTCCTTCGGGGAGCTTGTCGCCTGAAGGCTGTGGGGGGAATGTCCGTCACTCCGGGGGGAGGCGTCGGACAGCACGGGGAAAGTTCGTCACTTCGGGGGAGGTGACGGACGGCTCGGGGGAGCAACGGGGTCCGGGGGGACCACGGGGGAGCACGAAGAGCAGCGGGACCGGAAGGGCCGGGGGGCCCAACCGGCCCCGCTGCTTTTTGCTTCCGCCGCCAGGGCCGCGGGCAACGGCGCAGTCTTTCGCCCTTGAGGGGCGCGGGGAACGGCGCAGTCTTTCGCTTTTAAGGGGCGCGGGGAACTGCGCGAGCTCAGCCCCCACTCACCCGCACGTCATCCACGACCTCCGCCGCGGAGCGAGACGCCGCGGAGCGACACGCCGAGGAGCGGGACGCCGAGGCAAGCCGCGCCAGCGCCTCGTCGCGATCACACGCGTACGCCCCGAGCGCGGTCTGCCGCGACACGATCGTCCGCTCGTCCCGCATCAGCCGCCACCCCCGCCGAAGAAGGAACGGTACGGACTTCCGGCCCTCGCGAAGATCCCGCAGGAACCGCCGCCGGAACGTCGTCACGGCCCCCCGGCTCAGACAGAGCGCGTCGGCCAGCAGCCCCGCTTCCCGGCACCGCTCCACTATCTCCGCCGCGAAGATGCCCTCGGCGATGAAGACCGGGGTCCCCTCGAAGTCGACGGTCTCGGCACCCGTACGCGCGCTCAGCGAAATGTCGTACACGGGAACGCTCGTACGCCCCGTCCCGCACAGCTCCGCGATCGCCGCGACGGCCGCGTCCGCGTCCCAGGACAGCGGGTGGTCCCAGTCGATGTCCGAACTCCCCGCCACCTGCGGCAGCGTCGGGTCGTGGCCCTCCTTGTAGAAGTCGTCGAGCCGCAGCACCGGAAGGCCGGAGCGGGCCGCGAGAAGGGACTTGCCGGAGCCGGAGGGGCCGCACAGCAGTACGACACGTGCGGTTGCCGGGGAATTCGGAAGAGGGGAACTCACGAGACACCAGTGTGCGGCATCATCCGCTCCCGGCCGAGCCCGCGGGTCGCCTTTGGAACGCACGTCACCCCTCAACTACCCTACGTGTCGACCTGATTACTCAGCGCATCAGAAGGTGGCAGCAGCGATGGCACGACACACGGCCTACCAGAACCCGACCGCCCGGCGCGCGTTGCTGGCCCTCACCACCGCGGGGATCGCGGTCGGCGCGGGCGCGACCGCGGCGGCCGCGGACACCGACCCCGTGGTCGACGTGATCCGTACGCGCCCGACCTCGCTGGGCACCGTCGACCCGCAGGCCGGGCTGCAGGCACTGACCGGGACGGTCGGTTACGTGACCGGTCCGGTCGCGGACCTGAAGCCCAACCCGCTGGCCGGCACGGGCGTCGACCCGCTCGACAACGGGCTCGGCACCCAGATCGCCGACTTCCCGCCGATGGCGACGACCATGCTGACGGCGCCGGTCGCGCAGGCCCAGTCGCTGGGCAGCGTCCCGGTGCTGGGCCAGGTGACGACACTGCTGGGCGCCTGAACCGCGAGCGCCCATGAGCCCCTGTGCGGGCGAGAGAGAGCCGCGCCTCCCCCGGACGGTGGGGATGCGCGGCTCTCCGTATGGGGGCCGAACCGTTCTCTTGCGTCGGCGGTCTAGTAGGACGAGCCCGACGCGCCCAGCGCTCCCGTGGGGTGCCAGACCGTCTTCGTCTCCAGGAAGGCCGTCAGGCGGTCCGTGCCGGGCGTGGCGAAGTAATCCACAGGCTGTGGACGGACGACGCGCTTGAGGTTGTCGGCCGCCGCGATCTCCAGTTCCTTCGCGAGTGCCTCGTCGGCGCCGGCCAGGTCGATCGCGTTGACGTCCTGGTGGGCGGCGAGCGGGGCCGCGATCTCAGCCGTACCGCCGGTGAGGATATTCACCACGCCGCCCGGGACGTCCGAGGTCGCCAGGACCTCGCCCAGCGACAGCGCGGGGAGCGGGGACCTCTCGCTCGCGATGACGACCGCCGTGTTGCCGGTCGCGATCACCGGGGCGAGCACCGAGACCAGCCCGAGGAACGACGACTCCTGCGGGGCGAGGACCGTCACCACACCCGTCGGTTCGGGGGACGAGAGGTTGAAGTACGGGCCCGCCACCGGGTTCCCGCCGCCGACGACCTGGGCGATCTTGTCGGTCCAGCCCGCGTACCAGACCCAGCGGTCGATCGCCGCGTCCACCTGGGCGGCGGCCCGGGACTTCGAGAGACCCTCCGCTTCCGAGACCTCCCGTACGAACTGGTCCCTGCGGCCCTCCAGCATCTCCGCGACGCGGTAGAGGACCTGGCCGCGGTTGTACGCGGTCGCGCCGGACCAGCCGCCGAACGCCTTGCGGGCGGCGACGACCGCGTCACGGGCGTCCTTGCGGCTCGCACGCGGCGCGTTGGCCAGCCATGTGCCCTTCGAGTCGGTCACCTCGTACACCCGGCCGCTCTCGGAACGCGGGAACTTCCCGCCGACGTACAGCTTGTAGGTCTTGAAGACGCTCAGGCGCCGCGGCGCGGCCTGTTCGGCCTGCTTGGCCTTCTCGGTGTTCTTCGGCTTGTCAGACATCGAGGTACGCCTCCAGGCCGTGGCGACCGCCCTCGCGGCCGTAGCCCGACTCCTTGTAGCCGCCGAACGGCGAGGTCGGATCGAACTTGTTGAACGTGTTGGACCAGATGACACCCGCGCGCAGCTTGCTCGCGACCGCCAGGATCCGGGAACCCTTCTCGGTCCAGATGCCCGCCGAGAGGCCGTACTGGCTGTTGTTGGCCTTCGCGACCGCCTCGTCCGGGGTGCGGAAGGTGAGGACGGACAGGACCGGGCCGAAGATCTCGTCGCGGGCGACGGTGTGCGCCTGGGTGACGTTCGTGAAGAGCGTCGGGGCGAACCAGTAGCCCGACGACGGCAGTTCGCAGGACGGTGACCAGCGCTCGGCGCCCTCCGCCTCGCCCTGCTCGACGAGCGAGGAGATCCGGGCGAGCTGCTCGGCGCTGTTGATCGCGCCGATGTCGGTGTTCTTGTCGAGTGGGTCGCCCAGACGCAGCGTCGAGAGCCTGCGCTTGAGGGAGTCCAGCAGCTCGTCGTGGATCGACTCCTGGACAAGGAGCCGCGAGCCCGCGCAGCAGACCTGGCCCTGGTTGAAGAAGATGCCCGTGACGATGCCCTCGACGGCCTGGTCGATCGGGGCGTCGTCGAAGACGATGTTCGCGCCCTTGCCGCCCAGTTCGAGCGTGACCTTCTTGGCCGTGCCCGCCACCTGGCGGGCGATGGCCTTGCCGACGGCGGTTGAGCCGGTGAAGGCCACCTTGTTCACGTCCGGGTGCTCGACGAGCGCCGCGCCCGCGTCGCCGTATCCCGGCAGGATGTTGACGACGCCCTTGGGCAGGCCCGCCTGGCGGCAGATGTCCGCGAAGAACAGGGCGGACAGGGGGGTCGTCTCGGCGGGCTTCAGCACCACCGTGTTGCCCGTCGCGAGGGCCGGGGCGATCTTCCAGGCCAGCATCAGGAGCGGGAAGTTCCAGGGGATGACCTGGCCGGCGACGCCCAGCGGGCGCGGGTTCGCGCCGAAGCCGGCGTGGTCGAGCTTGTCGGCCCAGCCCGCGTAGTAGAAGAAGTGCGCCGCCACCAGGGGGAGGTCGGCGTCCCTCGTCTCCTTGATGGGCTTTCCGTTGTCCAGCGTCTCCAGGACGGCCAGCTCGCGGCTGCGCTCCTGGATGATGCGGGCGATACGGAACAGGTACTTGGCGCGCTCGGAGCCGGGCAGCGCGGACCACTTCTCGAAGGCCCGGCGGGCGGCCTTCACCGCGCGGTCGACGTCCGCCTCGCCCGCCCGGGCGATCTCGGACAGCACCTCTTCGGTGCTCGGGCTGACGGTCTTGAAGACCTTGCCGTCGGCGGCCTCGGTGAACTCGCCGTCGATGAACAGCCCGTACGACGGGGCGATGTCGACGACGGAGCGGGACTCGGGCGCCGGTGCGTACTCGAACGCGGAAGCCGTTGCGGAAGGCGTTGCGGAAGCCATGTGGATCAGTCCACCGTCACGTAGTCGGGGCCGGAGTAGCGGCCGGTGGCCAGTTTCTGGCGCTGCATCAGCAGGTCGTTGAGGAGCGAGGACGCGCCGAAGCGGAACCAGTGGTTGTCCAGCCAGTCCTCGCCCGCGGTCTCCTTGACCAGCACCAGGAACTTGACGGCGTCCTTCGTGGTACGAATGCCGCCGGCGGGCTTCACGCCCACCTGGACCCCGGTCTGCGCGCGGAAGTCGCGGACGGCCTCCAGCATCAAAAGGGTGTTCGCGGGGGTCGCGTTGACGGCGACCTTGCCCGTCGACGTCTTGATGAAGTCCGCGCCCGCCAGCATGCCGAGCCAGCTCGCGCGCCGGATGTTGTCGTACGTCGACAGCTCGCCCGTCTCGAAGATGACCTTCAGGCGGGCGGCGCCCGAGGCCTCCTTCACGGCGACGATCTCGTCGTACACCTTCAGGTACCTGCCCGCGAGGAACGCGCCGCGGTCGATGACCATGTCGATCTCGTCGGCGCCCGCGGCGACGGCGTCGCGCACGTCGGCCAGCTTCACGTCGAGCGCGGCGCGGCCGGCCGGAAATGCGGTCGCGACGGAGGCGACCAGCACGCCTGAGCCGGCGACGGCGTCCTTGGCCGCGGCCACCATGTCGGGGTAGACGCAGACGGCGGCGGTCGTCGGGGCGGTGCGGTCCGTGGGGTCCGGGTGGACGGCCTTGGCGCCGAGCGCCCGGACCTTGCCGGGGGTGTCCGCGCCTTCCAGCGTCGTCAGGTCGACCATCGAGATGGCGAGGTCTATGGCGTACGCCTTCGCGGTCGTCTTGACGGAACGGGTGCCGAGCGCGGCGGCGCGCGCCTCCAGACCGACCGTGTCGACGCCGGGCAGCCCGTGGAGGAAGCGGCGCAGGGCGCTGTCTGACGCGGTCACGTCCGTGAAGGCGGGGGCTGCGGAGGGGGTGGTGGTGGGCATGGTCACCACCCGAGCATATCTACGCGCGTAGCGGCTGTACACCCCTGGGTGTGGGGTGCGTTCGTCTGTGGGGGTGTGGGGGGCGCCTGCGCTGTTCCCCGCGCCCCTTTTGGGTGGTGGCCGGGGTGTCTTCGGCTGCGGGCGTGTGGGGGTTGCCCGCGCCGTTCCCCGCGCCCCTTCGGGGGCGCCTTGCCGCAGCCCCGCCAGGGGCGCGGGGAACTGCGCGGCCCGCCCCCACGCTCCCGCAGCCGACGACGCCCGGGCGAGGGGCCCCGCAGGGGCGCCCCGCGAGGGGCGCGGGGAACGGCGCGAGCAACCCCCGCACGCCCGCAGCCGACGACGTCCCCGGCGAGGGGTCCCGCAGGGGCGCCCTGCCAGGGGCGCGGGGAACTGCGCGGCCCGCCCCCACGCCGCCGCAGTCGACGACGCTCGGGCGTGGGGTCCCGCAGGGGTGCCCTGCCGGGGGCGCGGGGAACGGCGCGGGCAACCCCCACGCTCCTGCAGCCGACGATGCCCCCGGCCAGGGGCGCGGGGAACGGCGCGGTCCGCCCCCGCGGCGCCGCAGACGGCGACGGCCCGGGCGCGGGCCTGGGCGCGGGACCGGGCCCCCGCCCGGACGGAAGGTGCGGGCAGCGTCCGCGTCCCCACCCGCGGAGCGACCCCCGTGGGAACGGTCAGGCAGAATCGGGGTATGACGACCCCGGACCACCAGCCCCCCGCACCGGACACCCCGAGCTCGCCGGAACCCCAGTTCAAGGACAGGGTCTACCGGTCCCCCTCCGGTGTCGCGGGCGGCGCCCTGCTGCTCGCCATCGCGGCCTGGCTCGGGATCGACGCGCTCGTCACGGGCGAGGGCCGCACCCCCTGGGTCGCGCTGGCCGCACTGCTCCTGCTGGTCCCCCTGGTCGCCGCCTTCACCCTGCGCCCCGCCGTTCACGCGAACGAGCAGCGCCTGCGCATCCGTAACCCCTTCCGGGTGATCACGCTGCCGTGGGGAACGGTCGAGGCGTTCAGGTCCGGCTACTCGAACGAGGTACTCGACAAGGCCGGCACCAAGTACCAGGTCTGGGCCGTGCCGGTCTCGCTGCGGGCCCGCAACCGGGCCGCCCGCAAGGAGGCCCGCGGCGGCACGGCGGGCGCCCGCGGCCGCCTCGGCCAGCCCCGGCAGGCCCCGCACCCGCACCCCACCCCGGTCGCCACCGGCCCCGTACGCGCCCAGGGCGATCAGATCATCGACGAACTGCGCGAACTGGTTGAGGCCCACGCCAAGGACCCGCAGGCCCAGGGCGAGGTGTCGGTGCGCTGGGCCTACGAGGTGCTGGCCCCCGCGGCGGCCGGAGCGGTCCTGCTGGCGATCCTCCTGTCCGTGGCCTGATCCCGCACACCGCACCCCCCCCGGCGGCGCCCCGCCGCACTCCGCGCGTGCCCGCTTGAGGCGGATGGCCACGCCCGCCCGTACGAGAGGGCGGCGCCCGCCCCGGGCGCCGGGACGTCCGCCGGCCTGGGCGGGCCGTCCCGCTCGCTACTGTCACCACCGGTGCCCGCGCCGGTGTCGGCACCGGCGTTTCCACGCGATCCAGGAGTGCATGTGTCGTACGACGAGCCGCTGCGACTGCCCGCGGCCGCGATACCCGACGACTGCCGGGACTGGACGGCCGGCCGGGCGGCGAACTGGTCGGCCGCGCTGCCGTCGCGCTGGACGTTCCTGCGGGTGCGCCGGTCGATCGCCGGCGCCGTGACCACCCTCGCGCTCTGCGCGGGCGCCTGGGCCGCGATGCTCGGCGGCCTGTGGCCGTTCGTCGCGGCGGGCTTCGCGGTGTACGTCCTGTGGGTGCTCGCACGCCCCGAACTGGTCTGGGCCGGAGCGCCCGCGCTGCTCCTGGGGCTCGCGGTGCAGGCGTCGTCCCTGCCCTGGGCGGTGACCGCCGTCGGGGCGTTCGTCGTGGTCGCCTCCTGGGCTGCCGTCGCCGTACGTCTGCGGGCCCGCGGCGCCCAGCTGGAACAGGCCCTGGAGGCCGCCGGGGACGGCACGGCACAGGTCCCCGACGCGCGGGCCCCGGTGCGGCGCGGCCGTTTCCTGCTGCCGCTCGGCCTCGTGGTGCTCGTGCTCGGTGTCCTCACCGGTGTCACCGCGCATCTGTGGGGCACGGTCGACGACCAGCGCGGTTCCTGGGTCATGGCCTTCTATCTGACGGGGCTCGGATTGACCGCCCTGGTCTCGGCGTGGCTCGGCCGCCACCGGGCCGTCGCACTGCGCCGGGCCCCCGCACCCGTACTGCGTGTCCTCGTACGCGACGACGCGCAGGGCACCACGGAGGTGTACGCGGCGGACGACCTGGCGGCGCTGCGCCCCCTGTTCACGGTGGAACTGACGTCGTACGACGGCGAATCCGACGAGGACGAGGACGAGGCGGACACCGCCGATGTCGATGCCGATACCGGGGCCGGGGCCGGGGCCGAGGAGTTGGAGCGGCTCCTCGACGCCGTCGACGACGACGTCCCCGGGCCGGTGCGCGAGGCCGTCCTCTTCGGGGCGCCCTTCGACGGTGCCGAGGTCGTGGTCCTCAGCGCCGACGAGGACCCCGACCAGCCGCCGCTGACGGAGTGGTCGGCGGGCCCGGTCCGCCCGTTGTCGCCGAGCGCGGGTGTGCGGCGCGTCGCCAGGGAGAAGGCCCGCGAGGAGCAGAACCGTCAACTGGCGCGGCAGGCCAGGGAGTCGGTCGTGGACCGCCCGCCCGCCCCGGTGCGTCGCTGGCGTGCGGGCTGGCTGGACTGGGTGGCCGCCGCGCTGCTGGTGCAGTGGGGCGTCTGGCTCACCTGGGCCGGGTTCACCGAGGCCGAACTGCCCTCCTG
Organism: Streptomyces liliiviolaceus; assembly: GCF_018070025.1. Classification (NCBI taxonomy): domain Bacteria; kingdom Bacillati; phylum Actinomycetota; class Actinomycetes; order Kitasatosporales; family Streptomycetaceae; genus Streptomyces; species Streptomyces liliiviolaceus. Next base: position 319,237 of record NZ_JAGPYQ010000001.1, on the reverse strand, counting down.
GAAGCTGGCTCTGGCCGCAGCCCTCGGTCTCTACGGAGCCGCCCGCGTCCCCGTGAAACTCGCCTGGCGCATCACCGCCGACCGCTCGGGCCTGTGGGTCACCGGGCTGCGCGGCCCCCGGCACGTTCCCTGGGACGACATCCGCTCCGTACGCCGCCGGTCCTTCGAGCTGAAACTGCGCTGGCGGGGCGACGACTGGTCGGTCGCGGCGCCGCGCTGGGCGTGGTTCGAGCGCCGGCGCGGCCTGGTCCATCCGTACGACGCGCTGGCGGCCGAGCTGTCGGCCATGCGCGACGACCCGGCGCTGCGGCCCACCGGGGAGAGCACCACCCCCGAACGGGGCCGCCCGCTCTGGCCGTTGGCCGTCGTGCTGGCACTGGTGTGGGCGGCGGTCCTGGTGGTGTGGGGCTGAGGGCTGAGGGCTGAGGGCTGAGGGCTGAGGGCTGAGGGCCGCGAGGCGCGGGACGCTCGTTCGTGACAGCGCTTGCCGACCCGTCTTATCTAGGCGTTACCAAGGGGATACCAGAGCATGAAGTGTGCGTCCGGCAGTTAGTTTTGTCTGCCCTGTGTCTCATGCGCCTCAGTAGATTGCCTGTGTCGCTCACAAGGGGGCCGTACCTGCGGTTCTGCTGTCTCGAAGGGCGGCGGGGGTGGGGACATGGAGCAGCCCAGGGGGGCGGCAAGACCTGCCGCCGTCACGGCGGGGATGAGATGTCTGATCGACTTCTCGACGGAAGGCGCCTACGGCTGGCGCCTGGTGGCACCGAACGGACGGTCCGTGGCCGTCTCGGCGGACTCGCACGACTCGCACACACAGTGCCGTGCCGCGTTCACCAGGCTCTGCGCGAGCCGGGGCGAACTGGTCGGCGGGATCCAGCACAGCTCGGAGGGCGGTGGATGGATCTGGCTGCTCTGGGACGCGGCGAGCCGGCCCGTGGCGGCGGCCGCGCGTACGTACGAGCGTCATGCGACCTGCCGTTCCGCGTACGACCGCTTCCGGGCGCTGTTACCCCAACTCGACCCGGCCAGGCCGGAGTTATGGGGTGACACGTGAGGCGCGACCGGTGGCGGAGGTCGTGTGGAGAGTGCGCCGGGGTGGAAGTTGCCCCCAGGGAACCTCTCGTTCACGCATCGGGACGGGCATGTCAACCGACGGCGTAGAACGTCCGGTGTGTGCCCTCACAGAGACCTTCTGGACCTCCGAGACGTCTGAGACCCGGCTCCCCGGGAACCTCCCTGCCCGGGTCCGCCGCGTTCGCCGATGACGTACCGCGTCGGCTGTACGCGGACCCCGGTGTGCCGGACCGGGTCTTCCGTGCCGTCGCCCGCAGTGGCGGCGGGTTCGTCCTCGCCGTCATGCTCCTGGTCGGCGGCTTCCTGCTGCTGCGGGCCTGGCAGGCGCTCGACCGGGCGGGCTGGTCCTTCCTGACGACCGCCGCCTGGCAGCCCGACACCGGCAATTTCGGTATCGCGGCCATCCTGGTCGGCACCGTCCTGATCGCGCTCGTCGCGATCACCGTCGCCGTGCCGCTCGCCCTCGGTGCGGCGCTCTACATCTCCGAGTACGCGCCGGCGCGGCTGCGCCGCACCCTGATCAGCGTCGTCGACCTGATGGCCGCCGTCCCGTCCGTGGTGTACGGCCTGTGGGGGGTCTTCTTCCTTGAGGGCAAGGTGCTCCCGACCGCCCGCTGGATCGCCACCTACCTCGGCTGGATCCCGGTCTTCGAGGTCGACGGCGCCGATCCGCGCGACCCGCTCGCCCCGGAGACCGTCTACACCTCGTCCACGTTCATCGCGGGCCTGGTCGTCGGGATGATGGTCGCGCCCATCATCTGCTCGATCATGCGCGAGGTCTTCTCGCAGGCCCCGGCGGGTGAGCGCGAGGGGGCGTACGCGCTCGGTGCGACCCGCTGGGGCATGATCCGCAGCGTCGTCCTGCCGTTCGGCAAGGGCGGCATGATCGGCGGCACCATGCTGGGGCTCGGCCGGGCGCTCGGCGAGACCATCGCCGTCTTCATGCTCATCTCGCCGGTCTTCACCGTCCAGTGGCACGTCCTGCAGTCGGGCACCAGCTCGGTCTCCTCGCTGATCGCGCTCCGCTACGGCGAGGCGAGCGAGTTCAGTCTGTCCGCCCTGATGGCCGCCGGGTTCGCGCTGTTCGTGATGACCCTGATCGTCAACTTCGCCGCCTCGTCCATCGTCGCCCGCAGCCGCTCCGGCGCGGCCAGCGACGCGTGAGGCGCCTCGCGGACGGCCCGCCGACGACCGCCCGACCGGCCCACCGGCCGGCCCCCCGATGTCGTGGCCCCCTGTGTCCCCGACGGAAAGAACGGCGATGACCGCAGCCCCCGAGACCGAGACCGAGACCGAGCCCCAGAACCGGCATCAGGACCAGGCCTCCGCGCGGCCCCGCACCACCCTGCCGCCCGCCGTGCGCGCCGCCGCGCCCGGCGGTGAACCCCGGCGCTCCGTCTCGCAGGTGCGGGCCACCGACGTGTACGCGCTGGCGGGCGCCGCGGCCGCCGCGCTCGCCCTGACCTGGCTGCTCTTCGCCAGGCTGCTGCCCTTCGACGGGGCGGTCGGCTTCGTCGTCGTCGCGTACGCCCTCTTCCTCGGGCTCTACGCGCTGCTCGTCTCCTTCGACGAGGACGGGCCCGCGGTGGCCGACCGGATCGCGGCGGCCGTGGTCCGCTCGCTCGGGGCGCTGCTCCTGAGCGTGCTGGTCTTCGTGGTGTCGTACACCCTGTGGGAGGGCCGCAGGGCGCTGCCGCATCCGAACTTCTTCACCGAGGACATGCGGCTGGCGGGTCCCCTGGAGCCGCTCAGCACGGGCGGTATCAAGCACGCGATCGCCGGCACCCTGATCGAGATCACCATCGCGCTGATCGTCACGGTCCCCGTGGGGCTGGTCTGCGCGGTCTTCCTCAACGAGGTGCCCGGCCGCTTCGCCCGGTTCGTCCGGACGATCGTCGAGGCGATGACGGCGTTGCCGTCCATCGTGGCCGGACTGTTCGTGTACGCCACGGTCATCCTGACCCTGGGCTTCCCGGAGTCCGGCTTCGCCGCGGGGCTCGCGCTCTCGGTGATGATGCTGCCGATCATCATCCGCGCCTCCGACGTCGTGCTCCGCCTGGTCCCCGGCACCCTGCGCGAGGCCGCGTACGCCATGGGCACCTCGCGCTGGCGCACGGTCTGGCACGTGGTGCTGCCGACCGCCCGCTCCGGTCTCGCGACCGCGGTGATCCTCGGTACGGCCCGGGGGATCGGGGAGACCTCGCCGGTGCTGATCACGGCGGGTTTCGGCGCCGAGTTCAACGCCAACGCGTTCTCCGACCCGATGGTGTCGCTGCCGCTGGCCGCGCTGAAACTCGTCGAGTCGCCCGAGCCGAACATGATCGCCCGCGGGTTCGGCGCCGCCGCCACGCTGCTCGTCGTGGTGCTCGCCCTGTTCGTCGTCGCCCGGAGCATCGGCGGGCGCGGCCCGGGACAGCTCACCCGCCGCCAGCAGCACCGCCGGGTCCTCGCCTCCCGCAAGGACGCCCGGCGCTTCGGGGCGCGCACGCACCAGGGTCCGGGAGGTGGCCCGGCTGCCACCTCCCCGCCTGCCGCAGGGCGCCTGGCGCGCGTGCTGCGCTCTGCGCTGGGTGCGTTGTTCGTTCGCCGCGGGCCGGTGGGGGCTGGTCGCGCAGTTCCCCGCGCCCCTTACGGGGCTGGGCGCGGCCCGCGGCGAAGCCGCATATCGATACAGCCCCGCGCCCGCTACTGGGCCATCCGGCCCCGCATCTCCCTCCGTAAGTCGGCTCAGGATCCGAGGAGTTCGTTGTGAGACCCGCAACCGCCTTCCGTCTCTGTGTGACGGGTCTTGCGCTGCTCTGCGCACTGCTCGCCGTCCGTCCGCCGGTCGCCGAGGCGGCCTCGTACACGAAGATCACCGGCTCCGGCTCGACGTGGAGCTCCAACGCCCTGGACCAGTGGCGGCGCAACATCTCCGCCAACCTCGGCATGACGGTCAACTTCAAGGCCGTCGGCTCCTCGCAGGGACGGGAGCAGTTCCGCAACGGCGTCGTCGACTTCGCGGTCTCCGAGATCCCGTACGGGCTGACCGAACAGGGCGTCACCGACACCCCGCCGGACCGCGGCTACGCGTACATGCCGATCGTCGCCGGCGGTACCGCCTTCATGTACAACCTCAAGATCGGCGGCAAGAAGGTCACCAACCTCCGGCTCTCCGGGCCGGTGCTCGCCAAGGTCTTCACCGGCGCGATCACCATGTGGAACGCCCCGGAGATCCGCGCCGACAACCCCGGTCTGACCCTCCCGGCCCGCCGGATCGTCCCGGTCGTCCGCTCCGACGGCTCGGGCACCACCGCCCAGTTCACCACCTGGCTGGCCAAGGAACAGAGCTCCGTCTGGAACGACTTCTGCGCGCGCACCGGCCGCGGCAACGCGTGCGGGATGACCTCGTACTTCCCGGTCCTGTCCGGCTCCTCGATGATCGCCAAGTCCGGTTCGCTGGGCGTCTCCGGCTTCGTGCGGCAGCCGCAGGCGGAGGGCTCGATCACGTACGTCGAGTACTCGTACGCCATCAAGACCGGCTTCCCGGTCGCCAAGGTGCTCAACAAGGCGAACTATTACGTGGAGCCGACCGCCTCCAGTGTCGCCGTGGCCCTGACCGGCGCCCGGATCAACCAGGACAAGAACTCGGCGAACTACCTCACCCAGATCCTGGACGGCGTCTACCGCAACGGCGACAAGCGGACGTACCCGCTCTCCAGCTACAGCTACATGATCCTGCCGACCTCGGTGGGCGGCGACAAGAACCCGATGAACGAGGCCAAGGGGAAGTCGCTGGGCACCTTCGCCCGGTACTTCCTCTGCGACGGCCAGCAGCAGGCGGAGGAACTCGGCTACTCGCCCCTGCCCAAGAACCTCGTCCAGGCGGGCTTCGACCAGGTCCGCCGGGTGCCCGGCGCGCCCACCTCCTCCATCGACATCAACGACTGCCGCAACCCCACCTTCTCCGGCGGGAAGAACACCCTGCTGGAGAACGCCCCCCAGCCCAAGGACTGCGACAGGAAGGGCTCCAAGCAGTGCTCCGACGGCACCGCCGGAGCCAAGGCGGACACCCCGGTCAGCCCGGCGGCCCAGGGCGGCGGCTCCGCGAACGGCGGCTCCGCGACCGGGGGTTCGGGCAGCACGGGCGGTACCGGCGGCACCGGCGGTACGGGAGGCGCCGGGGCCGACAGCGACGGTGACGGCACCCCGGACGCCCAGGAGTCGGCGGCGGCCACCACGACCGGCGGCACCGTGGTCGACCCCGACACCGGCGAACTCGTCAGCGGCGACGGCACCGGCGTCGGCGACAACGCGGTCGTCGCCAACCCGGTCGCCCTCGCCTCGGGACAGCAGTTCGGCATGCGCGGCGCGCTGATGGCGCTCTCCGCGGTCCTGCTCCTCGCCGTGGTCGTCGGCCCACCGCTCACCTCCCGCATGTTGTCCGCCCGCGCCCGCCGCAAGGGAGAAACCGCATGAGATCCGTACGAGGCGTGAGCGGGCGCGGCCCGGCCCCCGGCGGGGCCGGTACGGGCGGGCGCGGGCGGGTCGCGGCGGGCCTCGGCTCGCTGCTCGCGGCCCTGCTGCTCGCCCTGGTGCCGCTGCCGCAGGGTGCCACGGCGGCGACCGCCCAGAACTCCGCCGGGGACGCCGCCAAGAACTCCGCCGGGAACTTCGCCGAGAACTCCGCGGTGACCAAGACCGGGACCGCCGGACCCTACGACGACTTCTCGAAGCTGAAGGTCACGGTCCACCAGACGAAGAACCTGCGCGGGCAGGGTGTACGGGTCACCTGGACCGGCGGCCGGGCGGCGCCCACCGGTGCCACGTACAACAACTACCTGCAGATCATGGAGTGCTGGGGCGACGACGCCGACCAGGGGCCGGACCGCACCCAGTGCGAGTTCGGCGCGGTGGACGGCGCCCCGGCCGGTGGCGGGCGGCTCGTCTCGCCGACCCGGGACCCGCTCGACACCGACCACGCGACGGATTCCGACAACATCGCCTTCGTCCCCTTCAAGCCGGTCGAGGGCGCCGCGACCACCACCGGGACCGACTGGACCTACTTCAACAGCCTCGACACCAACTCCCAGACCTGGCTGCCCAACGACTCCGACGGCAACGGCGAGACGGTCTTCGAGATGCGGTCGTCCGTCGAGTCGCCCCACCTGGGCTGCGGCGCGCGGACCACGGCCTCGGGCGCGGTCAGACCCTGCTGGCTGGTCGTCGTCCCGCGCGGCGAGCACGAGACCAACGGCACCGAGGGCAACAGCGGTTCGGTACGCAGCTCCGCGCTGAGCCGGACGAACTGGAACCAGCGGCTGGTCTTCCCGCTCGACTTCCTGCCCGTCGGCAGCACCTGCTCCCAGGACCGGGCCGAGCGGCGCACCATCGGCTCCGAGCTGATCACGGACGCCATGACGTCGTGGCAGAGCGCCCTGTGCGGCTCCGGCGCCGGCCGCTTCACCTTCACCCAGTCCGGCGAGGGCGAGGCCCGCGAGCGCGTCACCGCGCCGAGCGACACCTCGCCGGGACTCGGCTTCACCGTGCAGCCGGTCGAGACGGCCGAGGACGGCCCGCCGGTCGTGCAGGCGCCGGTGGCGGTCAGCGGCCTCACCGTAGGCCTGTACTGGCGGTACGACGTCACGGTGGGGGAGGGGTCCGGCGCGTACATCGCCAACCGTCAGCTGCACGACGTACGGCTGAACCAGCGCCTCCTCGCCAAACTGCTCACGCAGTCGTACCAGAAGAGCGTCGCCACGGCCGACTACCTGCCGGACTATCTGAAAACGAACCCCGAGAGCATCGGCGCCGACCCGGAATTCCAGAAGCTCAACCCCGATTTCCCGGCCGCGAGCGGCAGGACCTATTCCCCCTGGGGGCTCCTCCTCTCCACCGAGAATTCCGACATGGCGACCGTGCTCTGGCGTTACGTCCAGCAGAACAAGGACGCACGGGAATTCCTTTCGGGCACCGCCGACCCATGGGGAATGAAGGTCAACAGGTCGTACCAGGACATGGACCTCGACGCGACCCCGCTCGACTACTTCCCGAAGGCCGACCCGACGACGTCCAAGGCGTCCTGCGGCACCCCGGAGAACTCCCTGCCCTTCGACGGCACGGACCTCGTCCCCTACACCAACGACATGCACGACGCCGCGCAGAAGGTCCGCAACGGCTACGGCGGACAGCTGTATCTGTGCGCGCAGTCCGGCGCGGGCTGGAAGCTGAGCGGGGAACGGCCGGCCGCCACCAACGCGCGGGAGTTCGGGATCGTCGACGCGGCCTCCAGTACCCGCTACCAGCTCGATGTCGCCGCCCTGCCCAACGCCGACGGCGCCTTCGTGAAACCCACCTCGGACGCCATGCTCAAGGCCGTGGCCCGCATGCCCGACTCGGCCGTCGCCGGGGTGAAGACCCCCGATCCCGCCACGGCGGACGACGGCGCCTACCCGCTCACCGCGGTCGTCTACGCGGCCTCGTCCGTGGACCAGGCGAAGGACGCGCGCCAGGACTACGCCAAGGTGATCAGGTACGCGGCGGGCGCGGGGCAGACCCAGGGCACGGCGCGCGGCGAACTGCCGTACGGCTACGCGCCGCTGCCCGCCGCGCTGCGCACCCAGGCGCTGAAGGCGGCGACCACCCTGGAGACCTGGACGGCGCCGGACCCGTCCGGCACCCCGGGCGGCCAGGACCAGGACGCGGAGGGCTCCGGCGGCCCGGGCGGCGACGGCGGGACGGTCTCCGGCGAGGACGCCGGTTCGGCGGCCGGGGGCGCCGCGGCCTCCGGCGGTTCCGGCGGGTCCGCGGGAGCCGGTCCCGACGCCATGGACACCGGCAGGCCCTCCGTCGCACCGCGGGACCCGGCCAAGGAGAACGTGGCCGCGTCCGGCGGGCTCACCCCCTCGGAGGTGATCGGTCTCGTCCGGTGGGTCCTGCTGGGCGTGCTCGTCGTGGGCGGTGCCGCCGCGCTCGCCGGGCCGGTGATGCTGCGGCTGGCCGCGCGGCGGGTGCCCGCGGGCGGTTAGCGAATTCCCCGGAACCCGACGTTCGACGATTCGTCGGCTCCATGGTTCGGCGGTTCGTCGGTTCCGGGAAATTCCGCTATCCATCACCGAATTCCCCAGGTGTCACCTTGGAAATGCTTTATTAACTCAATGGGCGGCTGAATGTGGTGGCCGCCGCGAAGAGGAGTGCGGAATTGTTTGCCGTGGCCGACCGCCGGGTCGGTGGGAAATGCAATGCGTTTGACGGAGGAGAACAGTTGTGAACGTCAAGTCCCGCGCACGTATCGCCGCCGTTGTCGGTGTCACCGCCCTCGCCGTCGGTGCCATGGCCGCCCCGGCCGTGGCCGATCCCTCCAACGGCTTCCGGGTGCTCGCCGGCGCCGGTTCCGACACGACCCAGGACGTCGTGAACGGCCTCGGCGACTCGGTCGACGGCGGCAACACCATCGCCTCGTACGACGCCACCGGCTCGGCCACCGTCAAGACCCGCACCACCGGCTGTGTCATCAACCGCCCCAACGGCTCCTCCGCGGGCATCGACGCGCTGCGCAACGCCGTCGACACCGGCACGGGCTGCCTCGACTTCGCCCGTTCCTCCCGCGGTCCGGCCGACACCTCGACCACGGACCTCACCTGGATCCCCTTCGCCAAGGACGCCGTCACCGTCGCCGTCCGCGAGGACAGCGCCCTGGCCGTCCCGGACCTCACCACGGCCCAGCTGCACGACATCTACACCTGCTCGCTGACCTCGGTCGACGGCGTCACCCTCACCCCGCTGCTGCCGCAGACCAACTCCGGCACCCGGACCTTCTTCCTCGGCAAGATCGGTGTGGCCGAGTCCGCGGTCGGCTCCTGCGTCGGCTCGATGCAGGAGCACAACGGCGAGGCGCTGGACACCGCAGGCGACATCGCCCCGTACTCCGTGGCCCAGTACATCGCGCAGACCGGCGGCATCGTGAACGACCGCCACGGCGCCACGGTCCTCGGCGAGATCAACGGCTCCGCGCCGCTGAACGCGGACGGCACGCTCAACGTCGGCTTCACCTACAACCGCGACGTCTACAACGTCGTCCCGACCTCGAAGCTGTCGAACGCGACGATCGCGTCCACGTTCGCCGGCTCCGGCTCGAAGGTCTGCAACGACACCGACACGATCCAGCTCTACGGCTTCGGTGCCATCGACAACTGCGGTGACACCACGGACCCCGACCTCAAGGGCGAGCGCTGATCACCGGCGCCGTGACCTGATCGCACAACGGCCGGGCACCCCGATGGGTGCCCGGCCCGGCGGCGTATCCGCGACGGCGGCCGACGACCACCCCGGACCCCGACCCGTGACCACCTCGACCGACAACCGACCCGACCGACAACCGACCCGACCCGGACCGAACCCTGTGGGGGGACACCACATGAACCGCCAGACACCGCTCAGATCGCCCGCCGCCCTGCTGCTGTGCTGCGCCCTGCTGATGGGGGCGCTCTCCGGAGTGCTCGCGTTCGTGGGCCAGGCGCACGCGGTCACCCCGACCGGAAAGTTCACGCTGGAGCCGGGCACGGGCAGCATCAAGGCCCCGCTGAGCGCCACCTCCGCCAGTACGGACGCGGGATGCCCCGAGACCAGTAACCCCACGGCCATGTTCCTGTGGCTGCTCAAGCCGGGCAGCGCCACCGTCGGCAAGCAGCTCGCCAAGAGCAGTTCGGCGGACACGATCTCCAAGACGGCCCCGTTCACGGTCCCGCTGACCCCGGGCACCGCGACCGTGGAGACCCAGCTGCGCTCGTACGTGGCGGAGGGCTCCCTCGACGGCAAGTACTCCCTGGCCCTGGCCTGCGGCGCCGGACTGACCAACAACGTCCCGGCGTTCAGCGCGATCGTCCAGATCACCGGCGAGACCTGGACGCTGGTCCGGACGCAGACGACCACCGTGGCGCTCGACGGCCCCGCGACCCCCGTCGGCGGCTCCCTCAAGCTGACGGCCACCCTGACCCCGGACACCGCCGTGGGCAGCGTCGCCTTCGCCTACACCGGGGCGACGAACGACTCGGAGCCCGTCCCGGTCGGTACGGCGGACGTCGCGAACGGCAAGGCGGAGATCACGGTCACCGCGCCCGCGACCGCCGGCAACCACTTCTACTCCGCGACCTTCACGCCCGCGGACCCGGACGCCTTCAGCACGTCGACGGCCGTCAAGCCCGTCCAGATCACCACGCCGGACCAGTCGCCCACGCCCACCCCGACGCCCACCGACACCTCGCCCACCCCCACCGTCCCCGCCGACCTCGAAGTGACCGACGAGAACGGCACCGTGCTGGAGGCCGGCCCGAACCTCGAAGCGGGGCAGAAGGTGAAGATCACGGCCCGCGGCTACACCAAGGACGCCAAGGTGCTGGTCACGCTCGCCGACAGCGAGGAGAAGTACACCGACGCGGTGGCGGACGCCGACGGGACCGTCACGGACTATGCCTTCACCGTGCCCGAGAAGATCGCGGACGGCGACCACACGCTGACCCTCGCGGAGGACAAGGCCGACGGCCACAGCGTGGCGTTCGCCTTCACGACCGGCGCCGGGTCCGACCCGAGCGACGAGCCCGACCCCAGTGCCTCGGAGACCGGCTCGGACACGGGCGGCGGCACCGACGGAGGCACGTCCGGCGACACGGGCACCGCCGGTGGCACGGGCGGCTCCGGCGGCGGTACGGGCGGCGGCGGCAGCATGGCCGCCACCGGCGCCCAGGTCGGCTCCGTCGGCCTCGCCGCGCTGGCCCTGCTCTGCGCCGGCGCCGCCCTCGTGGTCCACGTCCGCCGCAAGGGCCTGCTGACCTTCGGCGACACCCCGAACCACCTCTAGCGAGCCGCGCGCACCCACGACCGGGCCCCGGTCCCGGGGCAGAGCCGCCGACCCCCGCCCCGGGACCGCGCCCCACCCCACCCGGCCGATCCGTCCACCCGCACACCCGCACACCCGCCCGAGGAGCGCACCCACCGTGTCCGTGCCGGTCCCACCACCCCCGACGCCGCCCGCCGCCCCGCGGCCGCCCGCCCGGCCAGGACTCGCCCTGGCCGGCGCCACGCTGTGCGTACTGGCCGCCGTGCTCCTCGGGTTCGCCGCGAACCTCACGATCGTCGGACACCTCCAGCACTCCCGCGACCAGCAGACCGCGTACGACACCCTGCGGCAGCAACTCGCGCTCGGCACCGCGCCGGTGGGCCAGCGCACCTACGACGGCCGGCCGCTCGCCCTCGGCGCGCCGGTCGCGCTGCTGCGCATCCCCGTGCTCGGCCTCAAGGAGGTGGTCGCCGAGGGCACCACCGCCGATGTGCTGATGTCCGGGCCCGGCCACCGCCGCGACACCCCGCTGCCCGGCCAGGCGGGCACGGTCGTCCTCATGGGCCGCCAGTGGGGCTACGGCAGCCCCTTCAACGACCTGCACCTGCTCGCCCCCGGCACCCGCGTCGAACTGACCACCGGACAGGGCAGGTCCGTGTACGAGGTCACCGGCGTCCGGCACGCGGGCGACGAACTGCCCGTCCGGCTGGGCCAGGGGCAGGGCCGGCTCACCCTGATCACCGCGAAGGGCGCCCCCTACACGCCCGACGGCCTGCTGCGGGTGGACGCGGAACTCGTCTCGGACCTCCGCCCCAACCCGCCGCGCGTGATCCGGTCCGGCTGGATCGACCCGTCCGAACAGGCGCTCGCCGGCCAGGACGACGCATGGCTCGCCGTCCTCCTGTGGACCCAGGGGCTGCTCCTCGCCGCGCTGCTCGCCGTCTGGCTGTACCGGGTGTGGGGCCGCTGGCAGACCTGGATCTGCGCGGCGCCCGTACTGACCGCGCTCGGTCTCGCCGACTCCGCGGCCCTCACCGCGCTGCTCCCCAATGTCCTCTGAACCCCCAGTTCCGTACGGGAGTTGACGTACCCATGTCCACCGACACGACCGGTACCACCGGCGCGACCGCCACCACCCTCGTCCAGCCGCGGACCGTCGACGGGCCGGAGCACAGGCAGCGACACGGCGACGGGCCCGCCGACTTGCGGGCCGAGGACGTCTCGGCCTGGTTCGGCGACCACAAGGTCCTCGACCGGGTCTCGCTCACCATGCCCGCACAGCAGGTCACCGCCCTCATCGGGCCCTCCGGCTGCGGCAAGTCGACCTTTTTGCGCATCCTCAACCGCATGCACGAGCTGATCGGCTCGGCCTCCCTCGCCGGACGCGTCCTGCTGGACGGCGAGGACATCTACGACCGCGGCCGCCGCATCACCCGGGCCCGCCGCGAGATCGGCATGGTCTTCCAGAAGCCCAACCCCTTCCCCGCGATGTCCCTGTACGACAACGTCCTGGCGGGCCTGAAGCTCAACGGCATCAAGGCGTCCCGGGACGGCCGCGACGACCTCGTCGAGGAGTGTCTGACGAAGGCCGGTCTGTGGAAGGAGGTCAAGGACCGGCTCCGGCAGCCCGGCGGCGCGCTCTCCGGCGGACAGCAGCAACGCCTGTGCATCGCCCGCTCGCTGGCGGTCCGCCCGCGGGTGCTGCTCATGGACGAGCCCTGCTCGGCCCTCGACCCGACGTCCACCCGGCGTATCGAGGAGACCATCGCCGAACTGCGGACCGAGGTCACGATCGTCATCGTCACCCACAACATGCAGCAGGCCGCGCGGGTCTCCGACACCTGCGCCTTCTTCCTGGCGTCCCACGGCACCCCGGGCGTGATCGTGGAGCACGGGGACACGGACGCGATGTTCGCCTCGCCCCGGGACGAAAGGACGTCGGACTACGTGAACGGCCGGTTCGGGTGAGCCGGCCGGTTCGGGCGACCCGCCTGCCCCGCCTGCTCCGGGTGCTCCGAGCCAGGCGCCACGGCGACGACTTCGAGGCCGCCCCCGCCTCCCGCGGTGCCGACGGCCGCACCCACCGCCGCGCCCGTGCGTACGGCCGTGAAGCGGCGGCCCCGCCCGGACCGGCGGCCCGGACGTCGGCCCTCGCGCGCGCCTTGCCGTTCACCCTGTTGTTCGCCCTGCTGTTCGCGCTGACCGCCTGCGCCCCGGGTGGCGGGAACGGGCCGGCCGCCGCCCCCGGCACGAGTGGCCGGACGGCCGGGGACACGGGTCGGGCGGCGACGGGGTCCGCCCCCGAGCCCAGCCCGCCCGCCGACCGGCCCGCCCCGTCGTCGACCTCGCCCCGGGCCCCCGCCACCGGCGGTCCCTCGCCGACGGCCACCGGCCCGGTACGGGGCCCCGACCTGTCCCGTCCCGCCTCCGCCCGGCCCCGGACGACGGCACCGCGCACCACAGCGGCTCCCTCGCCCTCGTCCTCGGCCGAGGAACGGGCCGGTGCGGGAACCCCGGGCAGGGCCCGCTCGGACACGGTCATCACCATCGGGGACTGGTCGGCCCGGGTCGTCCGGGGCGGCCAGGACGCCGTCGACGCCTGCCGGGACGCCGTCCAGTGGACCGGCCCCGCCCTCGGCGCCGAGGACGGCTACCGGCTGCGTACCGCCGTGCTCGTCGGCCACGACTACTGCGGCTTCGACCGGTTCGCGACACTCCCGGTCGGTTCTACGGTCACGGTCCGCTCCCCGCGCGGGACCTGGACGTACCGCGTGTACGCCACCTGGGTCACGCCCGGCCGCGGCGCCCCGGCGGCCGGACTGTACTGGGGCGACCTCACCCTGCAGTCCTGCGTGGGACCGGACACGGGCTTCAGCTATCTGATGCGTGTCTGACTCTCCGGCGCGAGCCGGGTGGACCGGGGTGGGCCGGGTAGGCAACCCGTGCCCGTGTCGGCGGCGACCTGAAGGTGAAATCCCGTCCCCCACCAAGGGAGTTCACCGTGCGCAGACACCCGCACAGGCGCCTGGCGCGACTGGTCACCGTCCTTGTCGCGCTGGTCGCGCTGGCCGTCTCACCCCTCACGCGGGCCGCCCCGGCGAAGGCCGCCGACCAGTGGAACCCGCCCGCGAACCTGGTGCAGCCGCTGAACGAGGTGTGGAACCACGTCTCGACGACGTACCCGGACCTCTACGGCTTCCGCAACTACGGCTGGGACCAGGTCATGGCCAACCGGGGAAGCATCAACTACTGCGTCCGCTGGGAGTCGGACGCGCCGGTCAGCACGGCTCTGCGGGACCAGATCCACACCGCCCTGAAGAAACAGTTCGGCAAGTGGACGGCGGCCATGCTGGACAACGGCACGGGCCACAACGCCTGGCCGTACACCAGCGTGCCCGTCAACATCGTGGGCTGGGCGGTGAAGAACCGCTCCACCCTCCAGTGGACGGACAACTCCGTCGACGTCTACGCCGGGAACCTCGACAGCGGCGGAGCCCCGCAGTGCGCGCCCGACTGCGGCCGGTTCTTCCATCAGGACGGCGACTACTCGAAGTGTCCGGGCGGCGCGGCCCGCCACTACGACCAGTCCCTCTGGCTGACCAAGGGCTTCGGGGGCGGCGCGGGCGGCGACTGGGGCCAGCGTGTCGGGCAGGAGTACTTCACGGGTGCGTTGTCCCAGGAGGACATCCACATCTATCTGCACGAGGTCGGCCACACCTTCGGCCTCGACGACTTCTACGACTGGACGCCGACGGGCCAGTGCTGCTTCCTCATGAACGCGGGCAGCGCCACGCAGATCACCGAGTTCGACAAGTGGATGTTCCGCGACTTCTGGCGCCACCTGAAGAGCCGGTACGGGCTCTGACGGGGTGAGGGGCTGAGGGACTGAGGGGCTGAGGGGGTGAAGAGCTGACGGACCGGCGCTTCCGGTGGCGCCGGTCCGTCATCCCCCTCAGATGCCCGCGGCGGCCGACAGGTCCCGCTTGATCCCCGCCAGCAGCTCCGCCGCCTTCGTGTGCGCCGCCGGGAGGTCGTCGTGGGTGCCGACCGGCACCACGACCTCCAGATAGCACTTCAGCTTCGGCTCCGTACCGCTGGGCCGGACGATGACACGGGCGCCGTCCAGCGTGTAGCGCAGGCCGTCCGTGGGCGGGAGCGTGGCCGTGCCCAGGGTGAGGTCCTCGGCCTCGGTGACGGACAGGCCCGCGAGCTGCGTCGGCGGCCGTTCGCGCAGCCGGCGCATCGCGTCGGAGATGACGGAGAGGTCATCCACCCGGACGGACAGCTGGTCCGTGGCGTGCAGCCCGTGCTCGACGGCGAGGTCGTCCAGCAGGTCGAGGAGCGTGCGGCCCTCCGCCTTCAGCTCCGACGCCAGTTCCGTGATGGCGAGGGCCGCCGTGATGCCGTCCTTGTCCCGTACGCCGTCGGGGTCGACGCAGTAGCCGAGCGCCTCCTCGTAGCCGTACCGCAGGCCCTCCACCCTGGCGATCCACTTGAAGCCCGTCAGGGTCTCCTCGTACGGCAGACCCGCCTTCCCGGCGATGCGGCCGAGGAGGGAGGAGGAGACGATCGACTCCGCGAAGGTGCCGCGCGCGCCACGGCGGACGAGGTGCGCGGCGAGGAGCGCGCCGACCTCGTCGCCCCGCAGCATGCGCCAGTCGCCGCCGTTCCCGCCGTTCCCGGCGTCCTTGACGGCCGCGGCGCAGCGGTCCGCGTCCGGGTCGTTCGCGATGATCAGGTCCGGGTCGGTCTCGCGGGCCTTCGCGAAGGCGAGGTCCATCGCGCCGGGCTCTTCCGGGTTGGGGAAGGCGACGGTCGGGAAGTCGGGGTCCGGCTCGGCCTGTTCGGCGACGAGGACGGGCGCGGGGAAACCGGCCCGTTCGAACGCGGCGAGCAGGGTCTGCGTGCCGACGCCGTGCAGGGCCGTGTAGACCGTGCGGGCGGTCCGCGGGGAACCGGGGGCCAGGACCGCGTCCGTGCGCTCCAGATAGGCGTTCAGGACGCCCTCGTCGAGGGTCTCCCAGCCGGAGTCCGGGCGGGGGACGTCGGCGAGGCGGGCGACCGCGGCGATCTCCGCGGCGATCTCGGCGTCCGCCGGGGGCACGATCTGGCTGCCGTCGCCCAGATAGACCTTGTAGCCGTTGTCCCGCGGGGGGTTGTGGCTCGCCGTCACCTCGACGCCCGCCACCGCGCCCAGATGCCTTATGGCGTACGCGAGGACGGGCGTGGGGAGGGGGCGGGGGAGTACGGCGGCGCGCAGGCCCGCGCCCGTCATGACCGCGGCGGTGTCGCGGGCGAAGTCGGCGGACTTGTGGCGGGCGTCGTAGCCGATGACGACGAGGCCGTCGGTCTGCCCCTTCGCCTTCAGGTAGGCGGCGAGGCCGGCGGCGGCGCGGATGACGACCGCGCGGTTCATCCGCATCGGGCCCGCGCCCAGCTCACCCCGGAGGCCCGCCGTGCCGAACTGGAGGGTGCCGGCGAAGCGTGCGGTGAGCTCCGCGGTGTCCTCGGCGGCGATGAGCTTGGCGAGTTCCTCGCGGGTGTCCGTGTCGGGGTCCTCGGCCAGCCATGCCGTGGCCCGCGCGATGAGTTCGTCCTGCACGAGGGTCGACCTCTTTTCGTCGTCTGTACGTGGTGGTGTACCCCGGTTTCCCTCGGGGGCGCCGTGCTCGGGCCCCCGGGGCCTCAGCCGCCGGGATTCGTCCGCGGGCCGGTGGGGGCTGGTCGCGCAGTTCCCCGCGCCCCTTGAGGGCGGGGCTGCGCCCCGGCCCGCGGGTTTGTCTGCGGGGCCGGTGGGGGCTGGTCGCGCAGTTCCCCGCGCCCCTTGAGGGCGGGGCTGCGCCCCGGCCCGCGGGTTTGTCTGCGGGTCCGGTGGGGGCTGGTCGCGCAGTTCCCCGCGCCCCTTGAGGGTGGGGCTGTGCCCCCGGCCCATGGGGTTGTCCGCGGGCCGGTGGGGGTTGCTCGCGCAGTTCCCCGCGCCCCTGAAAAGAGGCGGGGCTGCGCCCTCGCCGGCTTTTCAGCCCGGTGGCGGACTTCTCAGCCCCGTCCGCCGCCTCTCAGCCGCGTCCGCCCCAGTCCCGGCCGGTCGCTGCCCCTCGCCGATCCGCCGTCTTTTCAGCCCGTCCGCTGCCTTTCAGCCGGTCCGTTATCCCTCAGCCTGTCCGCTTGCCTTTCAGCCCGTCCGGCGTTTGAGGACCGGGGGTTCGGGGGCAGCGCCCCCGAGTCGGTGACGGGAAGGGTAGGGGCGGCGGGGGCGGAGAACTACAGCCGGTCCAGGACCTGCGTGAGGAGCGACCCCATGTGCGTCGCCGAGTCCCGGCCCGCCTGGAGCACCTCCTCATGGTTGAGCGGCTCGCCCGTCATCCCCGCCGCGAGGTTGGTGACGAGCGAGATGCCGAGCACCTCCGCCCCCGCCTCCCGCGCGGCGATCGCTTCGAGCGTGGTCGACATCCCCACCAGGTCCGCCCCGATCACCCGGGCCATCCGGATCTCCGCCGGAGTCTCGTAGTGCGGGCCGGGGAACTGCGCGTACACGCCCTCTTCGAGCGTCGGGTCGATCTCCTTGCACAGCGCGCGCAGCCGCGGCGAGTACAGATCCGTCAGGTCGACGAAGTTCGCGCCGACGATCGGGGAGGTCGCGGTCAGGTTGATGTGGTCGCTGATGAGGACCGGCTGCCCGGGCCGCATGCCCTCGCGCAGCCCACCGCAGCCGTTGGTCAGCACGATGGTCTTGCAGCCGGCGGCCACGGCCGTCCGGACGCCGTGCGCGACGGCGGCGACCCCGCGGCCCTCGTAGTAGTGGGTGCGGCCCAGGAAGACCAGCGCGCGCTTGTCGCCGATCCCGTACGAGCGGACCGTGCCGCCGTGCCCCTCGACCGCCGGCGGCGGGAAACCGGGCAGATCGGTGACCCGGAACTCGGCTTCGGGAGCGCCGAGGGCGTCCACGGCCGGCGCCCAGCCGGAGCCCATCACGAGGGCGACGTCGTGGGTCTCGGCGCCCGAGAGTTCCCGCAGGCGCGCGGCGGCGGCGTCGGCGGCGGCGTACGGGTCGCCCTGGATGTCGTCCGGAAGAAGAGATGCGT